>NZ_JAOYOD010000001.1:4842500-5052500 GCF_025833875.1 Reichenbachiella ulvae
ATATGTTGTAGGTAATTTTTCCGTAAAATGCTCTTCCTGGTTTCTGCAGGGCCCAGTTGTCAAAGACCTGCTCATTCAGAATGTTTTTGGCATCACAGCTGAGTGTGATTTTTTCTCCAGGGAAGGTGTAAGAAATGCCCAGATCGTGTACGAGCTGACTTGGGATCTGGTCCTTGCCCGCTCCTCCGATGCTAGGCCAGTTTTTGTAAAACTCATGGACATAGCCCAAATTGTAAAAGGCAGAAAAGCGAGCGTCCTTTTGGATGAGGTCTACCTGACTGAATCGTAAATTGGAATTGGCCGTGAGGTAGGGTTCGTTTCTGAGGCGATCTCCATAGTAGAGGTAAGGAGAACCATTGGCATCATATTTTGTGTTGAAACGCGGATTGGCCAGTGAAAAGCTGGATTTCCAGGTGATCAAGTCTTTGAATCCGTACATCAGCTCTGTATCAAATCCAGTGCTGAGCACGGAGCTGACATTGATGTAGCTGAAAGTTTCGTCCTGCTGATCCGGGACGCCTGGCATGATCCTATCCTGGATCCTACGGTAGAAAACATTGGTGTTGAGGCTGATGGAATGCACTGCGAATCTGTAAGGACCGAGGTTCAGGCCGGCATTGAAGTTGATGCTGCGCTCTGGTTTCAGGGCAGAGGAGGATGATTCTACATTCTCTGAAACGTCTCCGAATAGCTCGCGGCTGTTAGGCATACGGATGGTGTTCTCTCCTGATAATAGAAGGATGGATTGGGGTAGGACTTCATAGGAAAAGGCCATCCCGTAACCAGAGTTTTGACTTTGTGCATCGTAGGAATTGATGACCAGTTCGTTGTTTCTATTGAGGGTGGGTTGGTTCATGCCTACCTTTTGCGCATAGAACTTGTAGAACACAGATGCCTTTAATTTTTCGTCCATGGCAGATTGTTCCAGTGCCAGGCCTACGAGATTTTTCCATAAGCTTCTGGTGTCCTGTAGACTTTGGATCAACTCGGGATCTAGCTCGTCTTTCGAGTCTCTTTCGAAGTGCGTGGTGAGCCAGTTGGCTGAAAGTCGGGTGTTGGCGGCTAACTGATAGGCGAAGTTTAGTCGTCCCGTATATTTTTTTTCATAGTCGATGTTGAGAGTAGAATCTCCTCCTTCTGCGCCACTCAGCCAGGTGTAGTATTCTCCCGTGTTGGGGTTGATGGTGCGCTGACCTAGCCAGTTGTAGATATATCCCACGGTGTCTACCAGGTTTCTTTTTAGATGAGAATAGGAGGCAAATGCATTGATGTCCAGGCCAGGAAGCAGTTCCTTCTTCACGTAGGTTGCGTGCAACATCTGCGTGCTTTGTCCTACCCATCGGTTGCCATAGACGATCTCCATGGTGGTAGCATGCTGGATGTCTTTTCGCATGTCTGATGCCAGAAAGCCAATGAAGGCCTGATCTGCCCATTTTTTGTCCGTGAAGCCAAAATCCATTTTTAGGCCTTTGGACTCGTAGCTGTCGTGGAATCTTTTGGCGGTGACATATTGGTCTTTGCCTCTCTCGTCTACTACATAGACATTTTTGCCCCAGACTTTGTAGCTGTTGTCCGAGTAGTTGTAGAATGCAGAGGCTCTGGTGGTCAGGCCGGATTTTTTTGCTCTGAATACACCATTGACGCTGGCCTGGTGGGTGTTGAAGGAGCCGTAGGAGTAGGAAACGTTCAGGCTGTTGTCTGTACTGTTTTTGGTAACCACGTTGATGGCGCCACCCATGGCATCTCCGCCTAGTTCGGCAGGAACCACGCCTTTGTACACTTCTATGCGTTTGATCATAGAGGTAGGGATGCTGTTGAGGGAAAAGGAGGAGCCATAGTTGTCGATAGGGATGCCATCGATGAATATTTTGACTGAGCTGCCAGATAGGCCATTGATGTTGTAGCGAACACGAGATCCCATACCACCGGACTGGCGGATACGTACGCCTGCGCTCTGATCCAATACATCGTTGACCTGTATGGATTGAACCTCCAGGTCTTTTGCCTCGATGGCATTGACGGCAAAGCCCTTTTCTTTGATTAGGCGAGCTTCAGATTTGCCATAGACGATCACCTCATTCATTTCCTGGGTGCTCACCTCCATATTGACTTTGATTTCTAGCTGCTGTCCTTTTTGCAGTTGGCGGACCAGACTTTTGGTTTGGTATCCTACACCACTGAGCTGCAATGTGTGATGTCCAGCTTTAAGGTTTTGGATCTGAAAGTATCCATTCAGATCCGTGATGGCTCCCCTGTCACTTTCTTTGAGTCGGACGGTGAAGCCGGGTAGTGGCTCCTGATTTTCATCCAGAACGATACCCTTGATTTGGGCCGTGGGATTTTGTCCCTGGGCGGTAATACTGAGTAGCAGTAGAGATAATATCAGACAGGTGTTTCGCACTATTTTTATTTAGATTGATTATAAATAGAATGCGAAAATAGAGTGGGATCCCTTGCGAGTCAATCGCTAGGACTAGTGAAAAAGGCTTCATCAATGGAATTTATTGACGAAAATCAGAGGAATACTGGTGTAGAGGCCTGAGGTAGCGTTACTTGTCTTTGTTTTTTCGTTTCTTCTTTTTCTTGTCCTTTTTTTCTCCTGTATTAGATAAGGTAGAGCCCAGGTGGCCAAAAGGTAAGTCAATCATAAAGTAGAGGTCTTGCTGTTCTTCGTAATCATTGATCGTTTTTAGCACATCGTAACTGTGTCCCTCGCTGTGATGGAGGGATTGGCCCTGGCTCCCCAGTCCGAAATAGTGGAGGATGGCATATTCGTCGGAGGTAGATGCGACGATGAAGGCCGTTTCAAATCCCTGACCGTCTCCAGTAGCTATCAGGCTTTCTATCAGGCCGAAATAGAGGGTGTAATAGTTTCTGAATCCTTTTATATCTCCTGTCATGTAGTTTGCCACGGCTACTTTATACAGATCGTCCAGGTTGAGGGGGCAGGTACTGATCACATCAGGGGCCATGTTGGCGACTTCAGCCAGGTTCTCAGATTGCCAGAATTCCCTGAGCTGGACATTGCCACGAGCAGAGTAGGGGGAGTAGCTTTCGTTTTTGCTCTGGGCGATGTAGTGCTCGAAGTATTGGTCGAGACCCAGCACCTGCTTTTGTTCGATCAGTTGACTCCAGTCTGCCATGGCAAGGTCCTCGCGGCTAAGTAGCTCACTGAGCTGGGAGCTGCGATAGTTGGTGAACTTGTAGCGATAGCTAGAGTCCATTTGGATGCTTTCAGGTTTTGTTTGGCTCAAGATCTCTGCCTCTATGGCTAGCAGTATCGCATCGATGTTAACTGAGTCGATGGCTATGGCTGCTTCGGCTTTTTGCAGGGCTTCCTCAAATCGGCCCAATTTGATGGCACTCAGCCCATGGAACAAGTAGAAGTTGATGTCCAGCGAATCGATTTTTTGGGCTGTTCGGGATAGCTCTATGGTCCTTTCAAAGTTGGCCATGCCGTAGTATTCCTGTGACAGAAAGTAGGTGGTCATGAGGTTGCTGCTGTCCATGGCGTAGGCCTTTTCGAAGTAGTAGAGGACCGAGTCGGTCTTGTCCTGATATTTCAGCACATTGCCTAGTCGGACCAGGCCGTCAGTCTCGGTGCTGTCCTTTCGGATGTAGATCCGGAAATAATATTCTGCACTGTCCAGCTGCTCCATGGACTCGTAGGTATTGCCGAGGTTGTAATAGACATTGGCGAGCTCAGGATCCAGTGCTATGGCTGTCATGTAGTCAGACTTAGACATCTCGATCTGGTTTACATCCGCGTAGCAATTGCCTCTCAAATAAAAAGCGTAAGCGTTGCTGGAGTCCATAGCGATGTATTTGCTGAACAGGTTCAGCGCTTGGCGGGTTTGATCCTGTTCGTAATAGCTTTTGGCTTGTTGGAGGATTTCTTCGGCTGATTGCTGTGCCAATAGGGTCGCCGAAATGGACGTGAAAATGGTGAGGAGAAGGATTCTAAGATTCATAGACTGGAGATTGATTTAGTTTTCGTTTCTAACTCGCGTCGAGTGCATCATTTTGAGTTTCCAGCCCTGCTCGGTCAGGGTGGCTACTGCGCTTTCGAGCCAGTGGGCTTGCCCTACGAGCGTATCTGCTCGGGTAAAGTCCGCATAGTTGTCGTAGGCCATCAGGATGTGGCCGTCGATCTTTTCTATGGAGATAAATTCCATGCGATTGGTCCTGAGGGCGCGGTTGGTGCGTGAGTTTGCCTCGCGCAGGTAGTTTTTGATTTCTGCATTGCCCCAGACTTTTCCCTGCTCCAGCAAGTAAAAATCATCGGTATGATAGTGGGCCAGTTTGGTCGAATCCAGATCCGACCATATGTCGTCAAAGATATTTTGGATCAGTGCTTTGGCTGCTTCCTCTTCCTGAGTAGTCAGGCTTTGAGGGGATTGAGGCTTATCTGGCTGCTGACAGGCTGTGAACGAAATCAAGAAAAATAGGGGCAATAGGGAAAGTTGTTTCATGTGTGTTTTGCAGTTATGGACCCTAAAATAGAAAGAATTTTATGCTTTGTACCATTTGGGCGGAGAATAGCAGGTGTCAGATGGCTCATGAAACTTTGTCAAAGTTGTGAGAACAATTGTAGCAGATACGAGTGGCATTTTCAGTTCTGGTAAGGCGAAAGAGGACACTTGAATCAGGTGACCTATTGATCCTGACACAGTTCACTGAATAGACCCATTTCCCCTCATTGCAGTTGGAACTTTTGGCGTTGCATTTCCATTTTTCAGCGTTACAGTTGGGACTTTGGGCGTTACATTTCCATTTTTTACCGTTACAGTTGGACTTTTGACCGTTACAGTTGGAGGTGCGGGCGTTACAGTTGGAACTTTCACCGTTACAGTTGAAGGTTTGGGCGTTACAGTTGGAACTTTGGCCTTTACAATTGGGGCCAGGAGTGTTGCTGTTGGAGGTTTTGCCATTACAGTTGGAGGTAGGGGTTTTTCGTCCTGAAATCAGTTGACTGTATTTGGACAAATCCTGATTGAAGTGGACAGCTTGGAATTGGGAGGAAGGTCGTCGAGGTTCAAAACCTCGACGACCTTGGACTTTGACTCATAGTGTCTTTTTGATTTTAAGCTGAATGGGTACAATAGCTGGGATGTATGCTTTAGATAGATTAGTTTGGCTTAAGCAAGTAGTTCGGCAGTCTGCTTCGCGCGGCAAGTATTTGAGAAAGAGAAAATATTTTTTTGAACGTTTATGAACACTTACAAATGGGTGTAAAGTGCATTGTTTATATTAGGTTGTTGGCGATCATTTTGGAACGGAGAAATTAATCTTGTCGTTTATCTAATAAACTGTTTTCTTTGAGAGTTAGAAATTCCATGAATTGGCAGAAAAAGCTTACATAACACCAAAAGTCCTGAAATGGGCAAGAGAATCGGCAAAGATGAGCCTTGAAGAAGCAGCTTCAAAGGTTAACAAGTCTGCTGAGCAACTTTCTGCGTGGGAAGAAGGCGAAGAGTTTCCAACGATTAGGCAGGCGGAAAAACTAGCTAAATCCTATAAGAGGCCGTTTGCTCTTTTCTTTTTACCAGAAATTCCAAACGATTTTCAACCTCTTCAAGATTTCCGCAAATCTGATTCCAAAAATCTTACTACTGGTTCAATTTTTATCATTAGAGAAATACAACAAAAGCAAAATTGGCTTAGTGAAGTGATGGAAGAAAGCGGAGAATCTAAACTGTCTTTCATTGGTAAATTTTCCCTAAACAACAGCCCAACAGAAGTCGCAGAGGATATTATAAAAACCTTGGGTATATCAAGGAATATGAATGGGCAAGAGTCTTCGGTGAAGTATTGGGTGGACCAAATTGAAGCCAATGGGATTTTTGTATCAAGAACTAGTTTTATTCATTCAAGATTGCTTCTGGACAAAGATGAATTGCAAGGATTTGCAATTGCAGACCCATATGCGCCTTTTGTTTTTGTTAACTCGCAAGACTGGGATGCGCCACAACTCTTTACTCTGATTCACGAACTTGCCCACTTATGGATTGCTGAAACAGGGATCTCAAATGATGTTGAAATGGATTCGAATAACAGCAATCCAATAGAGAGGTTTTGCAACGAAGTAGCAGCAAGTGTGCTAATGCCTGAGGAACTCATCAAGTCATTTGACTACAGAGTTTACGATAATTCTAAATCCGTATTTCGAACTGCCAAGACTTTGGGCGTTAGTAGTTTCGCATTAATTGTAAGGGCATTGAATCTATCTATCATTTCATTTGATCATTATCAAACTTTGAAAGCTCAAGTCCAAAATGATTTCAATGAGTTTTTGGTTCGTGAGGAAGAGAAAAAGCAAAAAGCAAAACAAAGAGAAGGTGGACCTAACCCATATTTATTGAGAGTTAACAAAAATAGCAGGCTGTTTACTCAATTGGTTTTAGATGCTTTTAGAGGCGGTAATATTGAGCCGACTCAAGCTAGCACTCTACTGAATACATCAATAAACAACTTCTCTAAATTAGAACTACAGATTTATAAATGACTGAAGCATCTAACACTTATTGCTTGGATGCGAACGTCCTTATTCAAGCATGGCAAAAATATTACTCTCCTCAACTATGCCCTGAATATTGGGATAATCTGAATGAACTGGGCAAAGCGGAAAGAATATTTATTCCTAATGCCGTGCGAGATGAGATTATTCGAACAGAAGATGATCTATCAGACTGGCTTAAACGAAGTAGCATTCCGATAAAGCAAATTACTGAGTCTGTAACTATTGCGCTACAAAACATTTACACCTCTGATCCCAAACATAAATTTCTAGTTGACAATACAAAAGCTAGATCATTGGCAGACCCTTGGATAATTGCACACTCCCTTGTCGAAGGAGCAACTGTTGTTACTAAGGAAGAGAAAGTCACTCAACTTAACTCGAAACGTATCAAAATCCCTAATGTCTGTGACAATATGAATGTTAGGTGGATAAATGATTTTGAGTTTTTGAAGGAGGTTGGGATTAGGTTCAGTAGTAGAATAGAAAAATAACGAATCGCCAACAAACACTTCCATGAATAACCCTCTGCAGCATAAATTTAGTTAAACTTCTTCATAATGTTTCTTTTGGCCGTTTTGGAATCGAATCTTTGATCCAATAGGTGGATGAAAGTAAGTCAAGGATGGCCATAATTCTCCTGTGTGGGCTCTGATGTAGCTCCCACTCCTTTACTTACTTTTAGCTGCCTATTAACTTTGACCGAGATTCAAAAACAACCCATGCTTCCATTAGTGGTACCGTTAAAGTCCACAGTTTCCCGTCAGATGTTTAAAAATGGCACCCCGCCCCATACTAAGATAGTGTTCGGGACACAGCGAGTGTTAAGAGGTCAGGGTGCTCAACTGTCGTTAGGGGCTGATTTTAAGTCTTTGGTCTTTTTACTATTTTACTAATCCTATCTCATATTCTTCTCCTGTTTTGAGTACATGATATATCCTTGAGACCAGTTTCCTGGCTATAATTACTATTGATCTTTTCTTGGTATGCGACTTGGTTAGTTCCTCGTATCTCATCAACATAGCGGGATCTTTCTGCACACAACTCCAGGCACATTCGATCAATGCACTACGCAGGGCTTTGTGCCGGCGGTTAGTCATGTAGCCTTTCACGTCTCTTTCTCCACTGGAATGACTGGTTGGTTTGAGACCAATAAAGCTATTGAAGTGTTTGAAGCTGGGAAAACGATCTATGCTCTCCAGTTCTATGAGTAGTTGTACAGTGGTCAATGGGCCGATCCCAGGGATGCCTCTGAGTAATTTTGCCTGTTGCTTGTACTTAGCTAATCGTTGGATTTTCCTGACCTGTATCGCCACTTTAAGCAAATGACGATATGTAAAATGATAATGCTCCAGCAAGAAGTTGACAGTCAGTTTTGTGTTTTTGGATTCAAACTGAACTTGCGAGATCCAAACCAAGAAGGCTTTGCTCCAATAGGCATTATCAAACTCTGTAGGTATGGGGATCCCCGCAAATAATAATTTGTCTTTGATGCGGTTTTTGATCCTGACCAACTCTGCCCACAATTTCTTGCGGTAACGAAACAGTTGCCTATGACCTTCTACTTCGATACTGGGAACATGAATGCCCCGAAGTAATCCAGCTCTAAGAGCTTTGGCTATCTTTCGACTATCAATTGGGTCGGTTTTTTCGGTGGTTTCCTTGTGAGTGGTGGGGATGTCTGCTGCATTGACTACCAAACAGCGATAGCCATAACTCTCCAAATCTCTACAGATCCAAAACCCAATCTTGCAGGCCTCATAGGCACAGATCACCTTGGCAGTAGGGAAATGCTTGTCGAGGTAGGATTTGAGTGCGATTGGTTCAGGTGGCTGGGTGAAAGTTCGATGGTGAATATGGCCAGCAAAGATGCTAACCGACCAGCTGCGCTTGTGTACGTCCAAGCCAATGAATAAATTGTAAGTGCTTAAATCTTCCATGATATAAATCCTTTGGTTTATACTTCATACGCCATTGGGTTATATCATGGGAACTAAGGCATGTGCTTGAGTGCTTTCTGCAAACTTTGGAAGCACCGGCAGATTCATTAGTTTTATCCGAACTTGTTAAGCTCGGGACGCACTCCTGTTAGTTTAGGTTGTGGTGCATCAAAGACTAAAATGACTAGAGATAATTCGATTCAAGTAAGAGAAATGACACCATAGGATGTTGGATTATTTGTAGACTATTGGCTATGTTCTTCTCCTGACTTTCTAGAAAGTATGGGAGTTGACATAAATATAAGACCAACAAAGGACCAGCTAGAAAAACTAGTCAATGATCAGTTTGACATTGACATGAAATATCGAAAAACTTACTTTCTGACATGGTTAATTAATGGACAAGCAGTTGGATGTTCAAATGTTAATCAAATAGAATTTGGCAATAAGGCATTTATGCATTTGCATCTGTGGAATTCACAAAACAGACAAATAGGAATAGGAACTGATTTTGTGAAAAAATCACTTCCTTATTATTTCAACAATCTCAATTTACAGACGCTATTTTGCGAACCATATGCTCTTAATCCAGCACCTAATAAAACTGTGGAAAAAGTAGGGTTTGAGTTTGTTATGAGTCATGTCACCGTCCCAGGAGCTTCAAACTTTGAACAAGAAGTGAATCGATGGCAATTGACTCGATCTAATTATGAAAAGCGATACCACAACATCAACTAAACGTCATTGGCTATTGCTTCTCCTCCTTTTTGGCCCGAACTTCTATCCTCTATAATTACCAAGGACGCTTTGGTCGCCCTTCGGTTGACTCTCATGTCTGTTTGGTAAGAGCATTGTGCATCATGCCCTTTGTGGCATAACCAACTGAACTGCCCATGAAACTACCTCATAATGTTATATTAAGAACTGGAATCGTAGTAACGGTGAATTTGATAATATTCGTCGTATTAATTTACGCTTCTGTTTTTTTTTGAATTTTTAGTATTAGGATGGGGTGCAAGCGAACAGGCGCCTGGATTCCATGCTGACCTAACTTCAATAGGACAAATCCTGACTTTGGCCGTTGTGGCCTTCAAGAAGAAATCGTTGGGACTATCAATTTCTACAGCAGTTATTTTAATATCCTACCTAACTCTGAAATTTCTGATTGGTATAATTTGAGAAAGACGATGCACAACAAGGAGTAGAGTGCATGTGCGTTCCGAACCGCTATCGGGATGAGTATTTAGCCAACCTCGGCGGAACACAGATGTCACAGATTCGCTAGTAGGGTAGTAGATTCTCACTAATTTGGCTCTTATATCAAAAGACGCGCTGAGCTTTGCTGCAGAATTTAAACTAATTTTAGGAGAGCAGTATTTGTGAGTAAATAACAAAGGGAAATATGGAGAAGTCAGTATTCATAATTAGCAAAATGGACTGCCCCTCTGAGGAAAGTTTGATCCGAATGAAGCTGGACGGGGTGGAAGGTATTCGTAATTTGGATTTTGATATTGCCAAAAGGAGACTGACGGTTTTTCATGATGGGGTGGTTGTTCCTATTGAAGCATTGATTCTGGACCTGAACCTGGGAGGCCAAAGGGTAAGTACTGAGCAGATCGAGGCTATGGACTTTGATGAAAAAAGCCATCAAAAAAAGTTGCTGTGGAGCGTGCTAGTAATCAATTTTGCTTTCTTTTTGATTGAGATGACCACTGGCTTCTTTTCTCAATTCATGGGACTAGTGGCAGATAGCCTCGACATGATGGCGGATGCGTTTGTATATGGTATTAGTTTGTTGGCTGTCGGAAGTACGCTCAATCGAAAAAAAAGAATTGCTCGTCTGGCGGGTTATTTTCAGGTTATTCTTGCTCTCATTGGGTTCGCAGAGGTAATTCGGCGATTTGTTGGGGCTGAGCAGATGCCGGATTTTACTACGATGATTGTAGTTTCTTTTTTGGCTTTGATAGCCAATGGTGTTTGTCTATATCTACTCCAAAAATCCAAGAGCAAAGAGGAAGCACACATGAAGGCTAGCATGATTTTTACCTCTAATGATGTGATTATCAATTTAGGGGTTATCCTGGCGGGAATGCTGGTGTTTTGGTTAAATTCTCATCTACCCGATTTGATCATAGGTACTATTGTCTTCCTACTGGTGATTCAGGGAGCCATTCGAATTTTAAAATTAGGGAGGTAACTGATTGCGGTCAAGGTGTTTGCAACTCTTTCAATAATGCATCTATGCTGTTTTGGCGGTGAATGCTTTGGTAATTGCCTTCTCCCTTATCCGCCATTTCTTTGAGTTGATCGATATTTTTAATTCTGGACCCAAATGCGAACACACTCAGTTTGATTCCATTTTTCGCTTCTGATCTAATTTGCTTCAGACCCTCTCTACTGATGTCGAAATCTCCATCTGTGGCGATGATGATCCGATTGTTTCCACTTGGAATCATGCCCTCATTGGCGATTTGATAAGCTAGCTGCAGGCCTTTTTGCGCATGGGTTTTACCAGAGGACTCGAGTGTATTCAGTTTGTTTAGTTCAGCTTTGTCAGTAAAGGACACGTCACGCAGGATGACACGCGCATCGTCCGAATAAATGACAACCGATAGGCGATCGGAAGGCCTCATGATGCTGGATAGTTCGGTTAGTGCCTCCTTCATCACAGGGAGTTTGCTAGGGTGATTCATGCTGCCAGATACGTCGAGTACAAGAGTGGTATGGTTAATGGCATAGCCTTCCATCGAGACGGATTGTAGTTTGGGATGGACCACCTTTTTTTCAGGTCGAGTCATGGTATAAATGCCAGGTTCTTTCACCGTTTGGAGCAGAAAGGCAGGTTCCATGTTATTTATGGTACTGATGCGTGCAAAGGCATTGTAATCATCTACTGCTTGATTGAAATGGTTGACAATGTATTCATACTTACTAGGATCATTTAGCGGCAGGTTTTTTCCCGTTTTGAATTCAGAGATCATTCTATCGAGGTGAAACAAAACCTTGTCGTACCTGGAAGGGGCAGAGTTGCCATTATTTGATCCCAGATCCATGATCTGGCCGATGTTGTCACTTCTGCTTTCTTCCAATTGACGCAATTGAGAGGAAAATGCAGTTGTGTCAAATGCCAGGCCATCAGTCAATTGTCCATTTCTGATTAGTGCCAGATAGCTGCGGGCGGTGTCTAATGCTGATTTTAATGCTGTAGCACTTCTGCTCCAATCATTGTTTCTGTCGGGAGTGCGTTTATCTATTGTCTCATAGGCCAAAGATTCTATTTGCAATGACAATTGCCTATAGCCTGCGTTGGATTGCTCCAGTGATAGGAGGTGAGCATATATTTGATTTTCTAATGAATCATTTAGCTCTGGTTGTTCCTGAGTAAGATCAGCGAGTGCTGAGCCCGTCTGGTTTTGGGCTTTTTGTAGTGACCATAGTGAATCCAGAAGCTGCTCCAGCGTTGACCCTTCGAGGTATTGAGCTAGCTGTTTTTTCTCCTTCTCAAAGTCTGCGGTAGGCAATAGGACTGGAGTGAAGTAAAAGCGAGGAACTCTGGTTATTTCCGCATCAGAGGTGACTTTTTGATTCAACCTTTCATTGTAGCGATGGTAGTTTCTTCCATTTTTGTAGGTCTTCAACGCAAGTAGGTTGATCAAATCGACCTCTTGATTGAGGGATTTGACTAATTCCTGATCCTTAGTGCTCCACTCAGCAGATTGGGCTTGAACCAAGCAAGAGTAGCATACTAGCAGGAGGGTGGATAGAAAAGATTTGAGCATTTATCTATCCACTTCCCCCATCACAAAATCAATCGAACCGATAATGGCAATCATATCCGCGACCATGTGTCCTCGTGTGATTTCGGCCAATACGGAAAGATTAGAAAAACTACACGCCCGCGCCTTGCATCGAACAGGAATATCAGACCTGCCGTCAGTTCGGAAGAAGAAACCCAGTTCCCCCTTCGAGTTTTCGGCACGCGCATAAAAGTCTTGTGCTTTGGGACGAATCTTTTTGGGAACCATCGCTCTCGGATCAAAATCTCGGGTGCGTTTGTGTTCTTTGGTGAGTTTTTCGAGGCATTGCTCGATGATCTTTACCGATTCTTTTACCTCTTGCACTCTGACGAATGTTCTGTCCCAGCAGTCTCCTGTTTGACCCATTTCGCCTTTTCCTACAGGGATATCAAAATCCAATTCGGGATAGACTGAATAGCCATCGACTCTGCGGAGGTCATATTTTAATCCTGACCCACGGAGCACAGGTCCTGTCACGCCATAGTTGATGGCGAGGTTGCGAGGAAGTACGCCGATGTTAGCGGTACGCTCCACAAATATTTTGTTGTTGATCAGCACATCATCTAGCTCTACCAGCTTCGGCTTGAGGTAGTTGATGAACTCGAGGCATTTTTCTTCGAACCCGACAGGCAAGTCATAAAACAATCCGCCTACCCAAATGTAGTTGTAGAGCATGCGTGCTCCACTGATCCACTCCAGCAATCGCTGGATATGTTCGCGATCCCTCATCACCCAGAGGAAAGGAGTGAAAGCCCCGATGTCCAGCCCATAGGTGCCGATTGCCACAAAGTGAGAAGCGATACGGTTGAGTTCTGCCACGAGTACTCGGATGTATTCGACTCTTTTGGGGATGTCGTTTTCTATCCCGAGCATTTTTTCTATCCCCATCACAAAGGCGTGCTCGGAATTCATGGCTGCTACATAGTCCAGTCGATCAACGAATGGAATCGCCTGATTGAAAGGAACAGATTGTGCATGCTTTTCGAAGCAGCGATGCAGGTAGCCGAGATGTGGAACCAGATCCACTACGATCTCACCATCTGTAACCACTTCTAGTCTCAATACCCCGTGGGTAGAAGGGTGCTGCGGTCCGATATTGATGACCATTTCTTCCCGCTTCAGGTTTTCTTCTTTGTAGAAGGCGGGGGCCGAGGCGTTTAGATTGCCGGGCTTGTATTTGTATTCTATTGTACTCATGATGGATCGCCCTCCTCTCTGATGGTTTTCATGCCGCGATAGGTTTCGGGCTCTACATAGTCCTGACGGAGGGGGTGACCTTCCCAGTCTGCCGCCATCAATATTCTTCTCAAATCCGGATGTCCTTTGAAATTGACTCCCAACAGATCATAAGCTTCTCGTTCGTGCCAGTCTGCTGTGCGCCATACGGATTCTACAGAGTCTATTTCACTACTTTCTCTATCGATCACCGTTTTGAGCATGAGTGAATGCTCGTGAGGGATGGAATAAAGATTGTAAATGACCTCCATCGTGTTGGCCTCAGGCCCATTGTCGATGGCCGTTAGACATGAGAGCATATCGAAAAAGCTATTCTCATGATCGCGGAGGAAAAGGCAGATCGCCTGAATTTTAGTTGCATCTACTACCAATGCTTTAGGTGTAGCATTTTCGTCTATGGAAAGCACCACGTCTTCCCCAAATTCCTCTGTCAGTAGTTGTTTGAAGTCAGTGATTTCCATTAGTCTAGATTTTCTACAATTTCTCTTAAGCCTTCTGGTTCTACCAGCGTCTCGCTTTCAATTTTTTCTCTTAATTTCAAAATCCCCCCGATTAGCGCTTCGGGTCTGGGAGGACAGCCTGGGACGTAAACATCTACTGGGATGATTTTATCCACTCCTTTCACCACATGGTAGCCATGTTCCCAATAGGGGCCGCCACAGTTCGCACATGAGCCCATGGAGATGACATAGCGTGGCTCGGCCATTTGTTCGTACAGGCGGCGTACACGGTCGGCCATCTTGTAGGTAACTGTACCTGCCACGATCATCACGTCCGATAGTCTGGGGCTGGCACGAGGTACTACTCCAAATCGGTCCAGGTCATAGCCAGAAGCCATGGTCCCCATCATCTCGATCGCACAACAGGCCAAACCAAAGCCCATGGGCCAAAGACTGGACATACGTGCCCAGTTGGTCAGGTCTTCGAGGCTGCTGATGACTACCCCGCCGTTGTTGAACTTTTGATCGAGTAAACCTTTCATATGATTAGAAGATAGTTATTAGATTCAAGATACTAGACTAATGTATTTATTGATTTGAACTGTATTTTGTGTTGAGTTGGTCGTAGAGATTATCGGGTACTTTGGATTGAAAATCTCTGGTATTGACATCAGGTTTTTCCCATTCCAGAAATCCTTTGCTCCACACATATACCAGCCCAAAAGCCAGTACGATGATGAAAAGAGACATCTCTACAAAAGCCAGGATACCCCATTTTCCTTCAGTCAAGGTGTTTAGACCTTCATCGCTAAATACGATGGCCCATGGGAAAAGGAATAACAATTCTGTTTCGAAGAGTACGAAAATCAGGGCGACTACATAAAATCGGATGTTGAATTTGCCCCAGGCACTACCTGTAGGGTCTTCTCCACATTCGTAGGTGGTGAGTTTTTCTTCATTAGGTCGGCTAGGTCGTAGCAATCGGCCCGTGACCAATGCGCCCATGATGGCAAAGAAGCCGCCTACGGCAAATAGAAGGATAATCTGGTAGTTGCTTGGTTCCATATGTCCATTGCTTGAACGGGTAGCACTCTATCGAGTTCTTCCCGATGTTTTGTTTTGCCCGAAAAAGACAAAAAGCTGTCTTAAAAAACTACGTCATATCGAGTTTGCCTGGCTTTAGGCAGGCAGAGCGAGATATCCGGTTCGGCATTGTAGCCCACATGAGACTTCTCCCTAAGGGTCGAAGTGACGATGAGTAAATTTAAGACAGCTTATTTAATATTTATAATGAAGCCAAAGCCTCATTCAACGTTGCACTTGGTCTCATTGCTTTAGCAGCCAATTCGAAATCTGGCTGGTAGTAGCCATGAATATCCTGTGGCTGTCCTTGCGCTGCGATCAATTCTTCATTGATTTTAGCTTCGTTTTCTGTCATCACTTTCGCCAATGGCTCAAACTTCGCTTTCAAATCAGCATCCTTGTCTTGAGCAGCCAATTCCTGTGCCCAATACAATGCCAGGTAGAAGTGTGATCCACGGTTGTCGATGCTGCCTAGTTTACGAGCAGGTGACTTGTCCTCGTCGAGGAATTTGCCAGTCGCTGCGTCTAGGGCTTCAGCCAATACTTTCGCTTTTGGATTGTCAAACACCTTAGACAAGTGCTCCAAAGAAACAGCCAATGCAAGGAATTCACCCAAAGAATCCCATCTCAAATAGCCTTCTTCGTTGAACTGCTGTACGTGCTTAGGAGCAGATCCACCTGCACCCGTTTCGAATAGTCCACCGCCATTCATCAATGGTACGATAGAAAGCATTTTTGCTGAAGTACCTAATTCTAAAATTGGGAACAAATCAGTCAAGTAGTCTCTCAATACGTTACCTGTCACAGAGATGGTGTCCAGACCTTCTTTGATTCTCTTCAATGAGAAAAGAGTGGCCTCTAGTGGAGCCATGATGTGGATGTCCAAACCAGTGGTATCGTGATCTTTCAGGTAAGTATTTACTTTTTGGATCAGTTGTGCATCGTGTGCTCTGTTTTCGTCCAACCAGAATACTGCAGGTACTCCAGTATCTTTTGCTCTTGATACGGCTAGTTTTACCCAGTCCTGAATAGGTGCGTCTTTTACCTGGCACATTCTGAAGATGTCGCCCTCTTTTACTTCCTGCTCTAGCAATACAGCTCCTGAAGCATCAGTTACTTTCACTGTACCGTCTGCTTTCATTTGGAAGGTTTTGTCATGAGAACCATATTCCTCAGCCTTCTGGGCCATCAAGCCTACATTAGGCACTGATCCCATCGTAGCTGGATCGAAAGCACCATTTTCTTTACAGAAATCGATAGTTGCTTGATATACACTCGCATAAGATCTGTCTGGAATCACCGCTTTGGTGTCTTGCTGCTTTCCTTCTTTGTTCCACATCTGACCAGAGGTTCTGATCATAGCAGGCATAGATGCATCGATGATCACATCTGATGGTACATGCAGGTTGGTAATGCCTTTGTCAGAGTTGACCATCGCCATGTCTGGGCTGTCCGCATATACTGCTTCGATGGCAGCTTTCACTTCTTCCTCTTTCGGGTGACCGGCAATTTTCGCATATACATCACCCAAACCGTTGGTAGCGGTAACGCCTAACTCAGCGAATAGATCTGCATATTTCTCAAAAACATCCTTGTAGAATACTTCTACTACTGCTCCGAAGATGATAGGGTCAGAAACCTTCATCATGGTAGCTTTCATATGAAGAGAGAAAAGCACACCCTGGGCTTTCGCATCATCGATTTCTTTAGCGACGAATGTTTTCAGTTCAGAGATGCTCATTACAGCCGCATCGATGATTTCTCCTGCTTGCAATGGAGTAGAAGCTTTCAATACTTCACTTGATCCATCCGCTCCTACAAATTCGATTTTTGCATCAGTAGCGGCCGCTATAGTCGTAGATTTTTCGCTTCCGTAGAAGTCACCACCTGACATGCTCGCCACGTGTGATTTAGAACCTGCCGTCCATGCACCCATTCTGTGCGGATATTTTTTCGCAAAGTTTTTCACTGCTTTAGGGGCACGTCTGTCAGAGTTTCCTTCTCTCAAGACAGGGTTTACCGCACTTCCTAATACTTTGGCATACTTCGCTTTAATTTCTTTTTCCTCGTCAGTTTTTGGATCCGACGGGTAGTTTGGCAGTTTGTATCCCTGACCTTGAAGTTCTTTGATGGCCGCCTGCAACTGTGGGATAGAAGCCGAAATGTTAGGCAATTTGATGATGTTAGCTTCTGGAGTTTTAGCCAACTCACCAAGCTCAGCTAGCGCATCACCGATCTTTTGCTCCTCTGTCAGATATTCGGGGAAATTGGCGATGATACGGCCTGCCAACGATATGTCTCTGGTTTCTACCTCGACACCTGCTGCAGAAGTGAATGCTTCTACGATTGGCAAAAATGAATAAGTGGCTAAAGCTGGCGCTTCGTCCGTCTTAGTGTAAATGATCTTTGATTTTGTCATGTTTTTAAAACTGCTTGATTCGCGTTTGTGGTCCGCTTATTTACTGAATAATAGTCTAAGTATGAAGAGACATAGGTGGAATTAACCTTTTTGCCATTCCCATCTGTCAAATATCCTCTTCAATAGAGATGGCGAATTTAGCAAATCTTCGCTTAAAGGCTTATTGATTAGATGGATAATGAATAACTGTCGTTTATTTATGAATGAATGGCAATGAGAATGTGTATTGGTTGCAAATCCTCTAAGTAGCTGACTGTTGGTGTTGTGACCTGTTCGTGTCTGATAATCGTCAGCTTCTCGCTATTATTTATTCAAGTAATTGTTAAATCTTTCTGGGCTTAATATATTGTCTGGCGATTCATTTTTCGGTACGATTTGAATGTAAAGAGGGTGGGTTGTCGGAAAGGAAAGAACATTAACCAACATGCTGCGATCTCTATTCAAGTTTTCTTCGACGAGTTCAGGACATAATAAATATTTCTCAAGACGATCTCTTGTAGTAGCAATCGTGTTGTCATTTATTCTTCTTGGGCTTTTTGAGGCCATGATGTACTATCGCAAGGATCAAATCACCAAAGAGGAAGAAATCCATAACCTCTCGCATGTAAACGAACTGGTGCCGAGGTTGGAAAGGGAGTTGAGTAAGCTAATCTATTTGTCATCGGGTGTAGATGCCTATCTGCAGGTTTATCATGACTCTGCAAGTTTTGAGGCCATAGTGGCCGTTCTGGAACAAGTAAAATTCAATACTCCATTTATCAGAAGCCTAGGCCTGTCTAGGGGTACAGTTCTTAAATATGTAGCTCCTCTTGAAGGAAATGAACGTGCAATTGGCATAGATTATAAAAACTATCCAGATCAGTGGCCCGATATTAAACGGATAATCGAATCACGAAAGCAGCTTCTCTCGGGTCCTATTAATTTGGTGCAGGGTGGAGAAGCATTTATTTATAGAAGTCCAGTAATTATCGATGGTGAATATTGGGGCTTACTATCGATTGTGATGGATATCGAGAAGTTCTTTCAGGAAACCCTAGCAGAACTAAAAGACAAAGGGTATCATGTTTCGATCAGAAAGCTGGAAGGAGGAGCCATGATCCCACTGTATGGTAACCAAAATCTTTTTCAACAAAATCCCTTTATCAAATTAGAGCATGAACTCCTAAGTCAAAATTGGCAAATAGTAGTATTACACGATGAGATTGAGGATGGACACAATTTGTTCTTTGCATTGCTTTGGTTAGGCAGAGGAGCTTGGCTACTAATCCTAGTGATAACGATATTTGCCCTGCAGGCGAGCTTTTCTAACAAGATGCAAAACGAAAAATACGAACTGCTGGCTAAGAATATAACAGATGTTATATGGATTTATAACCTCACTCAAAACCGCTTTGAATATGTGAGTCCTTCAAAGGAATCATATTCTGGATTGAATCCAGATCAACTTAGGAATATTAATATTGGAGAAACCTTAACGGAAGAATCAAGGGCAATCGCCCAAAATGCGATCAATGAATCTGTAGCCATATTGGAAAGAGATGGGTATGTCAAAAGCGTCAGATTGGAATTGCAGCAATACAAAGCAGACGGAGAGTTGATATGGATCGAAGTAGATAATAAGCTTACTAAAAATGAAAAGGGGGAGATAGAGATACTAGGAGTGTCCAGGGACATCAATGAGAAGAAGTTGACTGAACTGGAACTGATCAAAAACCGGGAGCAGCTGATGCAGCTCAATGTCACGAAGGATAGTTTCTTTTCTATTATCGGACATGACCTTAAAAGCCCTTTGAGCTCGATGACGGGAACTTTAGAATTTTTATTGAGCAATTATCAATCAATCGGAGACGAGGAACGTCAAAAATTCTTGTCCATGTGCAAAGACACCAGTGACCATGCATTCAAGTTGCTTGAGAATCTACTGACCTGGGCAAGGGCACAGTCTAGAGATCTTGCATATAACCCAGAGCCTATTTCTGTGAAAGGGGTGGCTGAAGATGTAGCTAAACTGTTACATGTCTCGGCAAGCAATAAGTCTATTACATTGAAGATAAACTTAAGCCCGACTACTATTGTAATGGCTGATTTGTTTATGCTGTCTACGATCCTCCGAAATTTGATCTCCAATGCTTTGAAGTTTACCAACGAAGGCGGTGAGATCAAAGTGGAGGCAATCGATCAAACAGATTTTATCGAGATATCTGTAAAGGACAATGGAGTGGGTATAGACGAGGAAGTTATCCCTAATCTTTTTAGGATTGATAAGAAAACAACCACCAAGGGGACGCATAATGAAAAGGGAACCGGACTTGGATTGGTGCTTTGTCAGGAGTTTGTACAAAGGCACGGTGGAAGTGTCAGAGTGGAGAGTAAGAAAGGAGAGGGCAGTACTTTTTACTTCACAGTTCCAAAGGCTTAAATGTCCTGTAATTGAATCTTATCGAAATAATTGATCAATATGCAACTTGTTGGTATTTAAGTAGTAAACAGTAATATGTTGCTGCAAGTATCAAATTATTCAAAGGAAGTTGATCAACTCATCAATGACACTGTTGGGAAGCCATTTGGTTTTATGGACAGGATTAAAATGAGGGGCATTGGTTCTCAAAAACTGGTCATTGAAGAGGCAAATGAGGAGATAGAATTGTTGATAGGTGACAGAAGTTTCCAACGTCATGTCAACATAGAGCTAAGACCCAAAGGAATCATTATTTGGTTTAGAGTAAAACTGGATAGTTGGGTATTGGCTTTACCCTATTATCGTTTGACGATCTACAAAAGTCCCGGGCATCTGAGTCTGTTTGCAGAACAATGGCGACTCAAAATGATTCCTGCCTATTATGCGGAAATGAATCAAAACTTTATTCATAAGCTACTTGAACTCAAATCTGAGTCTGCATTGTCCTATGCTGCTCATGATCCCAGAGATTAAAGTTTAAATTGTTTCACTTTTTCCTGGAGTTCGTTTACGATCTCTAGTACCTTTTTGCTTCTGTCCGAATAGTTGATCATACCTGAAGAAAGCTCAGTGGCTGAACTGGCAATCTGTTCAGTCCCTGAAGCCGTTTGCTCAGCGATCACCACTACACTTCTCATCAGGTTCACCACCTCCTGTAAGGATTGGGTTTGTTTACCAGTTACTTCAACGATTTTTTCTGATTTGCCGAGTGTCTCGTTGTATTGTTTGGAGATCAGATCAAAAATTTCAAGCGTACTATTGGTGGCTTCTTCATTCACTTTGACGAAACCATCCATTTCACCTACCATTTTGGCCGTGGACTGGGTGTCGTCCTGGATGCCAGTGATTAGATTTTCAATTTTATCCACCGACTGCTTAGAGTCTTCTGCAAGTTTCCGGATTTCCTCTGCTACTACCGCAAATCCACGCCCTGCATCACCAGCCTGTGCTGCTTCAATGGCCGCATTCAAGGCCAGTAGATTGGTTTGAGAAGCAATTTGTTTGATAATTCCTATGACGCTTGAAATCTCCTTAGAGCGCGTAGTTAGGGCATCGATAGATAGAGAGCTTTTTTGTGAGGCCAGTAGGATGTCCTTCATGCTCTCATTCAGTTTGTTTACTATTCTAATCCCATCTTGCGTCTTTTCTACTCCTTCTTTAGCCGTTTCATTGATGGACTGGGCTTGTTCGCTCATGTCGCCAGAGGAAGCCAGCATGTCTTCGATCAAATTGGAAGACTCATCTACTTTGGCCAACTGTGAGCTGGCACCATGACTCATTTCGCCAATGGAGCTTGAAATCTCCGTTGTGCTGGAGGTCATCTCCTGTGTCGTATGGAGCATTTCGTCAGAAGCCTCCCCAATGAACGTTGTTTTGTCGACGATGTCCTTCAACAAAAGCGCCAGGTTATGCATGGCTGTGTTGAGATTGTCCGTGATAACTAAAATATCTCCTTGCGCATTACCATCGTATCGAGCTGTTAGGTCACTATCTGCTACTTTTTGAATCACAAAGTTGATATCATTGAAAGGAGTAAGTACTGACTCGAATAGCTCATTGACCGAAACTGCCAGAGCTTTCCATTGTCCTTCTTTGTTGTCAGTAGATATTCTGGCTTTGAAATTTCCGGATTCTACTGCCTCTCTCATTACAAAATTAGTGTCTTCAATCGCCGATTGTAAATGTCCTTTCTGAGTCAGTAATTCATTGTTTTGTGTTTTGACCTCAGCTACAGCTTCCTCCACTTTTTCTTCCAGAATTCTTCGGCTTTCTTGTCGCTCTCTTGATTTCATTCTCTGGTAATACCATACACCAGTCACCACTACTATGAGAATAAAAAATCTAAACCACCAGGTGTGGTACCAATAGGGTGAAACAGTAACTGCTAAGGCTCTATACTCTTCGTTGAATACGCCATCAGCATTTGCACATTTTACTTTGAAGATATAATCGCCAGCATCCAGATTGGTATAGCTTGCGAAGTTTCTATTGCCTACGTAGTTCCACTCATCCTCAAAATTCTCCATCTGGTAGGCGTACATGTTTTTATCAGAATTGGTGAAATTGAGTGCTGCAAATTCGAAACCAAATACAGATTGATCAGCGCTGAGCGCGAGTTCGTCAGCCTCGCTGATTTGTTTTTTCAGCGGCGAGTTTTTATCGGTGGGCTTGACAGCTATGTTGTTGATCAAAAGGTGAGTCAAAACCACTTCAGGAGACTCATTGCTGTTTTTGATCAAGGAGGGGTCAAAAACATTGAAACCATTATTGCCTCCAACATAAATGTTGCCTTTTGAATCCTTAAAATAGGATCCTACACTATAGGTGCTTCCTTGCAATCCATCACTCTCACCATAGACTATGACGCTTTCTTCTTTGGGGTCGAATTTTAATAGTCCATTGCTTGTACTCAGCCAAATGTAGCCTTGAGAGCCTACTACTACACCGAATACAATGCCGCTGCTGAGTCCATCTTCTTCCGTGTAATTCATGAATTTTTCTGTCTTAGGGTCGAAGCGTAGCAGCCCACCACCATAGGTGCCAAGCCACAAAACCCCATTATTGTCCTCTGCAATAGATAGTACCAGCGCTGTTCCTCTTTCATTGTCTTCTGATTCATATTTGAATCGACTGAAGTCATCAGTGCCAGGATTGTAAAGGCTAAGTCCTCCATAGGTTCCTATCCAAAGACGATTTTTTTTGTCCTTGTATATGCAGCGCACAGTGTTGTCGCTCAGACTTTTAGGGTAAGAAGGATCACTGAGATAATTTTTGAATTCACCAGAATTTTTATTGAGCACACTTATTCCACTGCCATTGGTTCCGATCCAGATTTCTCCAGGGACTCGTTCGCCGATAGCCCAGACGGAATTGTTGCCAAGTCCATTGGTGGTGTTGAATACCTCAAACTCCTCATTTCGATATAAGTTCAGACCATTGGCATAGGTGCCTGCCCATAGATCATCATCGCTATCTTCGAATAGGTCTAATACGACTGGTCCACTCAAGCCTCCTCTTTCTGGATAAAATCGTTCGAATTTACCCTCAGAATCCATGAGGTTTAACCCACCTCCATCTGTACCGACCCAGATTTTCCCATCCTCATTTTCAGTGAAGGATAGGACCACGTTGTGAGAAAGGGTAGTTTCATCACAAGAAGAATTTCGGTAATGTGCAAAGAGATTGTTCTTCTTGTTGAAGTAGTTAACTCCACCCAAATAAGTACCGAGCCATATGTCCCCCTGACGATCTCTAAACATGCAGCGAATCACATTAGAGCTTAGACTTCTTTGATTTTGATCATCCTTTTGGTAGTTGGTGAGTTTACCTTCCTGGTTCAATAGAAAGAGACCCATGCCATCGGTTCCTATCCATATATTATTATCAGCGTCCTGGGTCAGTGACCATATTTTGTCACTTGCCAGGAGACCGTTGCTGGTATTGTAGGATTCGATGACTGCCAAACTGCCGTCCAGATGAAAGAGTCCATCACCTTCAGTCCCTACCCAGAGGGTACCATCATTCATCTCGATGAAATCTCTTACTATTTTGCCCTCCAACCCCTTCAAGATTTCGTTGGCAGTAGGGTTTACTTTGATCAATCCATTACCCAAGGTAGAAACGAGTAGGTAGTTGTTTTTTATGGGCAGGAGCTTCTAGGCTTTTAGACCCTGTATGGCGTTTAGAGGTACGGGGCTGATTTTGTTGCTTTCAAGGTCATAGCTGAAAATGTCTTTTCCCGATGCTGCATTACCAATGATCCATAATTTTGACTCGCTGACACCTGCTATACCTGAAATGGAAACGTTAGCGGTCCCTTTCATCGTATGAAAAATATCCAGGTCTCGGTCATAGAGGCTCAGCTCTCCAGTCGTACCAACCCATAAACGTTCGAATGGATCTTCGTAAACGGCATTGACGCCATTGTTTCCGATGGTGGTGCTATCGCCTTTGGTGCTGCGATAGATTCGGAAAGTTGTGCCATCATATCGATTGAGGCCATCTTCAGTAGCGATCCAGACAAAACCTCTATGGTCTTGGGTTATTTCGTTGACTGTACTGAACGAAAGTCCTTCGGTCAAACTAAACTGCTCAAAATTGATGCGGTTCGTCTGCGCTTGAACGGGTGTGAGAAATAATAGAATTAGGGAAAGTAGAGGTGGTAACTGATATAATTTGTTAGCTGCCATGCTGAAAGTTAAGGCCTTCTTATGTGGAATTTTCATTGGCCTATGAATTATTGGTAAGAGTTGTGAAAACGCATGTTTAACAATGTATGAACATGGAATCTCGATTATGTGTTCGCGCACATTAGCTTAGGTTTGCTGCTAAGTCTTGAGATGAGCCAACTCCTTTTTACACTTTTTATAATAGGAGAAAAAGGAAGGGTAATAGCCTTTGACAGAAAACATCCAGTCTCTCTCTTCCTCTACCCCTTCATAGTGCCGGGTGGTTGGATGCTCTTTGAAATAAACTTGAGATCCCAATAACTGACGTTTTAATTCATCAAAACTTCCGGTGAACAATTGAATGCCGGGAATATTGTCTTTGGCTAGCTGGATGATGAAACTAATGACATGGGAAGAAACAGGATACTGTTTGAAATGGATCGGGTCCAGGTGGAGGATTCGATTGGCAGCAATATCTGACTTCCAGTTAGGATCCAGGTTGTAGGAAGTGTAAATCACACTTGGAATTTCTGGATCGAGAGTTAATGGGATTGTTGTGGGTAGTTGAGTTTCTAATTTGGGTAGTGTGGTTGCTTGCAAGACTTCAGGACAGCTGGATGATGCGCCTAGTGCCTCGTAACTTTTATCCAAAAAAGTGCCTGTCTGATCCGTATGGCAGTATCGGTTGATGTTTTCTTGATTGGCCAGGTAGCATTTGTTGCTATTGGCACCTGCCACCCATTGCCAGCTGAGTGCATTGCTGGCCCAGTCTCCATCTAGCAGATGGTAGTACATCCATCTGGCAGGCGTCAACCAATGACTGTGAGCGATGTTGCAAGCCATAGCCGCCACATACATTCTGACGTGGTTGTGCATGTATCCAATTCGGTTGAGTTCCTCGATGGCTTTGTCGATGGCTTTGATACCAGTATCCCCTTTTAGAATAGATGCTGGCATTTCGTGATGGACGACATGGGGTTGCGGATGTTTTAGATCCTGATTGATCAAATCACCTTTGTTGATCCATACTTGCTGCCAATAGTCTCTCCAGGCAAGTTCCTGGATGAATTTTTCCACTTGATAATACTTCAACCCAAGCGTCAACACGTGTTCCATTACCTGTTTGGTAGAGATCACTCCTCGAGAGATGTAAGGGGACAAGTAAGAAACCGCTCCATCCAAATAGTTTCGGGATTTGGAATAGCGAACGGGATCTATCTGATCGATCCGTTCTATGATTTTGGCATATTGGGTAGGAAAGCTAATCATCAACCTTAAGTTAAATCATAAGATGATACCAGACTCAACCAAATCCTGAAACATAAGGATATTATCCTCTCGGAGGGTTCTACTGGCTATTACTTCCGCTATCATCAGCTGATGATCGCCGCCTGCATCTATTTCCTGATCTAGTTGTAGAAGTACCAGTGCACTGGCATTTTTCAATACCTCATGAGATTTCCATTCGGAAAGTGCCTGCTTTTGCTGCAGATATTTTTCCTTGTCCGTTTCTTTGCCAGACTTCTTACCAAGGTAGTTGACCCATTGCATATCCTCCTGACTCAAGATCTGTAGCACTGCAGTCTTCCTTTTCTTGAAATTGAGATAGGTCTGAGACTGAGGCTCCAGAGCAATCATGTACTTTTTGGGATTACGACTGATGCCTGATACATAGGTACAGATATTCATATTGATCCCTGTAGACCCTAGGGTAGCCAGACTATAGACGGGCAAATCGATGATGTTCCAGGGGCGTCTCATTAGGAATTCTCCTTCTCCATGTTGTCTAACTGAGTCAGCAATTCTTGCGCTTCGGCAAATTTTTGATCGCTTTTGGACCGATCCGTTGTGGATAATTGATGAGATTCTTTCATCAACTTTTTGTAGCGCTCGTTGAGTTTTTCGCGCTCCGATTTCTTTTTAAATATTCCAAACATGATTTTATATTTTAAGTGTTGAAATGCCGCCATCTAGTTTGATGACTTGTCCGGTCATCCAACCGCTGCTGTCCTGTAGCAGAAAAGAAGCCAATTGGGCAATATCCTCAGGTTGACCTATTTTTTTGAGTGGATGACGGTCGGCATTGGCTTTGATTTTTTCTTCAGAAGAAAGAAGTTTTTTCGCTAAGTCTGTTTGGGTGATAGATGGAGCGATGGCATTGACTCTCACCTTGGGAGCCCACTCGGCTGCCAGTGATCGTGTCAGACCTTCTATCGCTCCTTTGGATATGGCTACTTGGGTATGGAAGTTGAAACCACTTTGTACCGCCACGGTTGAGAACAATACCACGCTGGCTTGTTCTGCTTTTTTGATTCGGGATTCTAAATGCTGGAGTACACTTACTGCCCCGGTCACCTGCAATTTGAAATCCTGCAAAAGCGATTCTTGCTTTAGTCTTTTGAATGGTAATAAATCTATAGCTCCAGGGCAATAGGCTAAACCATCGATCACTTCAGGAAGTTGTTGTTCATCCAGGGAGTCAGACCATACATCATATGGTATCCATGTGAGATGATCATGCTGGGTAAAGGGTTCTGTATTGCGATAGGTGGCAGTCACATGGTGCCCTGCTTCTAAAAGTCTTTCAACTATGGCTCTTCCTATTCCTGATGAGCCGCCTATGATTACGAAGTGTTTCATTTCTTACTGAGTATGAGGTAAGAAACGAGGAGGAGGAATATTTGTTCAATATAAAATGTAAACTATTAAACAAATATAGGGATCAACTGCAGGTGGTGTTCCTGCAGTTGATTGATCCATTTACTTTTTGAAATTCTTGATTGTATTGATGATGATATCACTGCAATCGTGCAATTGCTCCTCGGTCATGACCAATGGAGGTGCAAAACGTATGATATTACCATGCGTAGGTTTTGCTAAAAGACCATTTTCTTTCAGGGCCACACAGATGTCCCATGCGGTCGAACTGTCTTCTGAATCATTGATCACGATGGCATTCAATAGTCCTTTACCTCTTACCAGAGAAACCAAATCGCTGCTTTCGATGAATTCATTCATGCGAGCCCTGAAGATCTGGCCTAGCTTCTCTGCATTTTCTGCCAAAGCTTCGTCTTTGATTACTTCCAGAGCAGCCATGGCTACTTTGGCTGCTACCGGGTTTCCACCGAAGGTAGATCCATGCTGTCCCGGTTTGATTACACCCATGATGTCATCATTGGCCAAAACGACAGATACTGGATAGACTCCACCAGAGATAGCTTTGCCCAGGATCAATACGTCAGGTTTTACTTCTTCATGATCTACCGCTAGAAGCTTACCTGTTCTTGCGATACCCGTTTGCACTTCATCTGCTACAAACAACACGCCCGCTTCTTTACAAGCTTCGCTGGCAGCTTTCAAGAAACCATCTTGAGGGACATAAACACCCGCTTCACCCTGAATAGGTTCCATGAGTAGTCCAGCTACATTTTCTTCCTTCAAGGCAGCCTTTAGTGCATCGATATTATCGTATGGGATGCGAACAAAACCCGCAGTGTACGGCCCAAAGTTCTTTTGTGCGTCTGGGTCATTCGAGAAGGAAATGATCGTGGTAGTTCTACCGTGAAAGTTGTTTTCGCAAACGATGATTTTCGCTTCATTTTCAGGAATTCCCTTTACTTCATACGCCCACTTACGAGTCAGTTTGATGGCCGTTTCTACAGCTTCAGCTCCCGTGTTCATTGGCAGTACCTTGTCGAACCCAAAGTATTCAGTAATATATTTTTCGTACTCACCCAATGCGTCGTTGTAAAAGGCACGAGAGGTCAGGGTCAATTTCTGCGCCTGCTCAGTGAGCGCTCCTACGATCTTCGGATGGCAATGTCCCTGATTCATGGCAGAATATGCCGAAAGAAAATCATAGTATTTCTTTCCTTCTACATCCCATACATGTACGCCTTCACCTTTGGCCAGTACCACTGGTAGTGGATGATAGTTGTGTGCGCCATATTTGTCTTCGAGAGCAATCGCTTGCTCGCTTGTCATTTCGTTTACCATCGATGTGTATTTTTAACATGAGAAGGAGTATCAAGTCAGAACTCCTTAGATTCGCTCAAAATTACTAAAAGCCACGTTAATTCCCCGCCCTTGTCAGACAAAGAACCGAATAAGTCACAGCCCGTTTTAGCTCCTGAGGATTTCTATTTCAATGAGGAGGGATTGATGGTTTTTACCGCCAAGTACCATCTTAAAAGAGGATATTGCTGCCAAAATGGTTGTAAGCACTGTCCTTAAGGATTTAGAAAGAGATGAATAAATTTTATAGGCTTAAAAACATTTGAAACATGCCCCATTTCGTTATTGATTGCTCCAAAAACATCCTTGCCCATCAATCACCCCAAGTGATCATCCAAAAGGTATATGATACCGCTGATGCTTCAGGGCTTTTTGCTCCTGGTGAGATCAAAGTCAGAATCAATGCTTTCGAGCATTATATAGTGGGAGGGACCCAAAAGGATTTTATTCATGTATTTGGCAATATCATGGAGGGCAGAACGGTGGATCAAAAAAAGAAGCTTTCTGATAGCATCATCAGGGAGTTGAAGGCCATGTTTCCTGAGGTTCCTATCGTGTCGATCAACATCCGTGATTTCGAAAAGGCGACCTACTCGAATAGAGATTTGGTTTAATTTTTAGTTCTTTCAACCATTTGAGGGTTAACCGTGTCTTTGGTTTAGACTTAAATGTCAAAGCATGAAAAACTTGTTTTCTCTTTTATTATTCCCCCTATTGATTATCGCTTGTGAAGGTGAGGAACTTGAATCGAGTTATCTCAGTCAGATCCATGGATCTGACGTAGTTCAGATCAAATATGGAGGAGATCCAGCCGCAGATGGAGTCGGTTGGTATGTAGAGGTTGCGGAGGATACTTCGGTATTGGTGACTGATTTGCCAGAGGTGTTGCAGGCGCCAGGTACGTTTCTTTTTCCACCTTATAGCTCCTTTGTTCCCAGTGGCAAGTCTATAGGTCTGATGATTGGTGGCACGGTTGAGCAGTTGAAAATGACTGAGGGCTTACCAGAGCAGTATTCGCTGATGTACTATCAAGTGCTCCAATGCGCCAACCCCTGGGAGCTGGGAGGCCAATCTGAAAAAGAAATCATAGACGCTCTTCGATCCGAAAAGGGTCTAAAAGTCCCAATCATTGCTTTGAAGATTCATGAGGTGATCAGTGACCAGGGCTATTGCGAAGCTTGCACTTGTGGGAACGGAAAATACCTAATGGTGCTGGTGGAGGACCAGTACATCGATGAGTTGGAGGCTTTTGGATTTGTAGGTTTTGGGGCTTGTTCTTACCTAAACCCGATTCAGCAGCTCCATTGGTTAGAGCGGATGATTTTTGGGTTTGAGCAAGATCAGGAGGTGAGCAAAGTACTACAATGGGAATATGAGGGAGACTGTGTTTTTCAGGTCGATCATTGCTACCAGTGCCCGGATGCCATGTCTGTGGTGTACAATGCGGACCAGGAAGTGATTTGTGAATTTGGAGGGATTGCTGGTGTCGATACTTGCCCGGACTTTCACGAAAAGGCGATGAAACCTATCGAGTTGTATTTTAAGTGAATCAAGTTTAAGGCTCGATTCATTGAACCTTAAACTTGATGAAAGTTTTCTATTCCTTCAACACCATATCGATACACATCACAGCAGCGAGAATGAGTAGTCGCATAGGGTGACCTTCATTTACTTTCTCATCGATTTTGAGGATGTAGTTGTCGGCAGTGGTGAAAAGTTCTTTGCCAATGCCTGACCATTTTTTGCTAACAGCAGCAAATTCCACTTCATCCTTTACGAATTTGAAATCCCAACTTGTCCACTTTCCCTTGAGTTGGCAGAGTAGATTTTCTTGTGCATCCAAAACATCGAATTTCCCTCCGATAGAAAAGAACTTCTGCTTGAATTTCCCGATAAGGTTTTCATTTTCGTCGAGGACCTCTACATCAGACAAGAAGAACGAAACTCCTCTTTTGACCCGCAATACTTTCTCTCCAGAAGTGGTTTTGATTTCCACATCAAATGGCGTCATTCGTTTGTAGTCCGTGAATCGAAGCATTTTGGTGAAGAAACCGAGCTTCTCCTCCCTGCAGGTCATGATCATTTCCTGACTATTGGGATTATAAATGTCGTAGTTGTTGGATGCTTTGAACATACCCACGTGTTCTTTCACGAAGAACAAATTCTGGTTGAGAATAGAATGCATGTGGAAAAAGTAATTTAGTTGATTGAAAATGTTTTATAAGATTCGGAGCTTGGCAAAGCTCAACAGCAAGGTTTTGTCTCCTGCTTTTTCGAAACTGATGTGAGCCTTTTTATTGGCACCCTGCACTTCGATTTTTGTCACTTCACCAAAGCCAAACTTAGGATGCTCGATTTTGTCTCCCACAGCAAGTTTCGCCGTATTACTTGGTTTGAAGTTCGGTGAAGGCTTATGAATCACCGCTTGATTCACAGGTTTCCTTGTAGGCTGAACTGTGTTTTTGCTGATGAAGTTCTTGGCATAGTCGTTAGCCGGTGATGGAGAAGAGCTGAACTTCTGATTGATCTTCAGGTAATCCTTGTCGATCTCCTCGAGGAATCGGCTAGGCTCGCAAGTTTTCAATCGACCGAAACGGTAGCGGGTAAGGGCGTAACTCATGTAGAGTTTTTTCTCTGCACGGGTGATGGCCACATAGAACAGTCGACGTTCTTCTTCCAAATCCTGACGCGAACTGATCATCATCTGCGAGGGGAACAGGTCTTCCTCCATTCCTACTACAAATACGTTTTTGAACTCCAGTCCTTTAGAGGAGTGGATGGTCATCATCGTCACGTAGTCCTTGTCTTCATCCTTTTCGTTGTCCGCATCGGTAAGGAGCGCTACCTCCTGCAAAAAGGCCGGCATGGATTTGTCCTCGTTCTCTGGATTTTCTACAAATTCCTTGATCCCGTTCAGTAGTTCCTGTACGTTTTCGTAGCGGTTGCGCCCCTCGATGGTTTTGTCATCATAGAGTTCCTTCAATAGACCGGAATTCTTAGCAATATGAGAAGCCGCCTCAAAGGCATCTTTTTTCTCGACTGCTGTTTTGAAGCTTTTGATCAAGGTCACAAATTCGCTGACCGCTGATGCCGCTCTACCACCCAGGATTTGATTGACATTCAGAAGGGCCGTCCAGAGATCGGCATTGTTTTCTGTTGCTGCCACCACCAGTTTTTCTACTGAGGTAGCCCCAATGCCACGCTTCGGCATATTGATGATTCTGCGCAGCGCCTGCTCATCATTTTGATTCACTGCAAAACGGATGTAGCCCAGCACATCTTTGATTTCTTTCCTCTGATAGAAAGAAAGCCCACCAATGATCTTGTACTTGATGTTGTTTCTCCTCAGGGCCTCTTCCAGTGCCCGTGACTGGCTGTTGGTGCGATAGAGGATGGCAAAGTCGGAGTTGCGGTAGTGGTTTTGATTCTTGGATTCGAAAATAGCGGAGGCTACCAATTTTCCTTCTTCATTGTCTGTAGTAGCCTTGATCAAATCGATCAGATCACCTTCACCATTGTCAGTCCATACGCTCTTTCGTAGCTGATTTTTATTTTTTCCTATGATGGAGTTGGCTGCTCCGACTATCGTTTTGGATGAACGGTAGTTCTGCTCCAGCTTTACGATGTTCAGTTCTGGATAGTCCTTCTCGAAATTGAGGATGTTCTGGATATCAGCCCCGCGGAAGGCATAGATACTTTGCGCATCGTCCCCCACCACACAGATGTTGCGACGCACTGCAGCCAATTTTTTTGTGATCAGATACTGTGAGATGTTCGTGTCCTGAAACTCATCCACCATCACGTACTGGAATCGCTGTTGGTATTTGTTGAGGACATCTATGTGGTCCCGAAACAGCACGTTGGTATTGAAGAGCAAGTCATCGAAATCCATGGCATCAGCCTTGAAACATCGCTTGACATACTCCTTGTAGATTTTACCCATTTCCGGTTTGCCGTTTTCTGTATCATCGGCGAGGTAGATGGGGTTGTTGATGTATTCCTGCCAAGAAACCAGACGGTTTTTGGCACTGGAGATACGGTTGAGTACCACATTGGGCTTATACACCTTGTCGTCCAGACCGTAAAACTTGACAATGTTTTTGATCAGAGACTTGGAGTCATCCGAATCGTAAATGGTGAAATGACTGGGGTAACCCAATCGGTCTGCTTCGGATCTTAATATTCTGGAAAACACCGAGTGAAAGGTGCCCATCCAGAGGTTGCGAGCATCGGTGCCTACTACTCCTTCAATACGCTCGCGCATCTCTCGGGCAGCTTTGTTGGTAAAGGTCAGAGACAGGATAGAAAATGGATCGACATTTTTTGTCTTGAGCAGGTGAGCGATTCTATAGGTCAGCACCCGAGTCTTACCGGATCCCGCACCAGCGATAATCATGGTAGGACCTTCTGTATTGACTACAGCTTCTCTTTGAGGTGGGTTGAGCTTTTCCAGGTAATCTTGTTCCATGCGGTCTTATTCCTTTCCTTCTATTTCTTCCTCTAATTTTTCATACCATTCAGATCCATACTTTCGGACCAATGGCTCTTTCAAAAACTTGTATACCGGTACTTTCAATTCTTCTCCCAGGTTGCATGCCGGTGCACAGATGTCCCATCTGTCGTAGTTGAGCGCATCGTAGTGGTCATATTTGGTGATCCGTATGGGATACAAATGACAGGAGATAGGTTTTTGCCAGCTTATCTTTTTGTCTCTATAGGCCTGGTCGATGGCACATTTCAATATTTTGTTTTCATCATAGATGGCAAAGGCACATTCTCTACCATTGATGGTAGTGGTGGAGTAGTCTCCCTCTTCATCGAGAATGTAACTTCCTTCTTTTTCGATTACTTCCAAACCTTCTTTGGACAGATAGGGTTTGACTGCCTCCAAAACTCCCTCGATCAGCGGCAATTCTTCTTCTTCTAGTGGAGCTCCCAAATCTCCTTCGACACAACATGCACCCTTGCACTTGTTCAGGTCACATACGAAATGCTTTTCTTTCAAGTCATCCGAAAGAACCGCATTGTCCAAAATTATCATAGCTCCAATTGTTTGAAAAGTGAAAAAGCGACTGAACTATTCTGCGTTTTTGGCCAGATAGGTGTCTACCTCTTCTAATATCTCTGCGGTCAGTGGCTTGGTAAATAGTTTCTGAACTTCCCTGTATTGGTCAGCCAGCTCGGCATCTTGATAGTACTGAGAGGAAGTCAGGACAAATAGTTTGATCTTTTCTGCTTCTACAGCAGTCATCATTTTTCTATACTCGCGGATAAAATCCCAACCACTAATCGTAGGCATGTTGATATCGAGCAAAATGACATCAGGAAGGTCTTCCGGATTGTTTTTTACTCTTTCTTCTAAATAACTCAGTCCTTTGGTCGAACTGGTCAGTGATTCTACTACTGTTTCAGGATTGTAATCTTTGATCACTTTGGTGCAAATCAGGTTATTGATTTCGTCATCGTCGATGATCAATATTTTTACAGGTTTGTTCATTTAATGTTTTAGCGCTTTACTTTTCGGGAGTTTTGCTCAGTCAATTAGAAACCCCAAATATACATTATTGCCAATTTTCTCTTTAACTTATTGCACAATTCCAACCAGAAGGTTGAAGAATTCGTCTTTACTTTCGTATTAAAATTATATATCATGTTAAAGAAATCCATCTTTTTGTCTACACTGGTACTTAGTGTATTGTTTTTATCCCAATTGAGTTACGCACAAGAAGCCCCAAAGGCCAGTCCGTTTAAGAGTACATCGGCTGAAGTCAATGGTAAAACCGTGACGATCGAATACTCTGCACCATCGAAAAAGGATCGCAAAATCTGGGGCGGGTTGGTGCCTTATGGTAAGGTTTGGAGGACTGGTGCCAACGAGGCGACTACTCTGGAGGTCTCAGCAGATGTGAAAGTTGCGGGCAAGGATCTGAAAAAAGGTAAGTATGCGATATTCACCATCCCTAATCAGGATAAGTGGACGGTTATTATCAATAAGAATCCTAATCAATGGGGCGCATACAGCTACAAGGAAGCAGAGAATCTGTTTTCTTTTGAAGTGAAACCTAAAAAATCAAGCTTGCAGGAAATGTTCAGTATTACTGTTTCGCCTGAGGGTTTAGTTACTATGGCCTGGGACGAGTTGAAAGTTGAATTTACGATTCAGTAAAGGTCTTAATTGGCTCAAAGAAATGGCGATATCTCACAATCAATGGGTATCGCCATTTTTGTTTAATACCCGTACTTGTTTTTCCACTGTGCGCGGAGCTTTTTGCGCATGTCTTCTTCACGAGGGTTTTTGCCGGGATCATATAGAGTAGTCCCTTTGATTTCGTCTGGCATGAATTCATGTTCTACAAAATTGCCTGCATGATCGTGGGCATACTGATATCCTTTGCCATAGCCCAGGTCCTTCATTAGTTTAGTCGGCGCATTTCTGATATCCATGGGGATGGAAAGATCTCCTGTCTGCTGTACCAGTTGCTGAGCCTTGTTGATGGCCATGTAAGACGCATTGCTTTTCGCAGAACAAGCGAGGTAAGTCACGCATTGGGACAGGATAATTCTTGCTTCAGGATAGCCTATCACATTGACTGCCTGAAAAGCATTGTTGGCAATGACCAGTGCTGTTGGATTGGCATTGCCGATGTCTTCGGAGGCTAGTATCAGCAATCGTCTAGCGATGAATTTGACATCTTCGCCTCCCTCTATCATCCTCGCCAGGTAATAAACCGCCGCATTTGGATCACTCCCTCTGATCGATTTGATAAAGGCAGAAATAATGTCGTAGTGCATCTCGCCGCTTTTGTCGTACATGGCGGCCTTTTTTTGCGAGATTTCAATTACGCGATCATTGGTTACCACTTTTTCTTCTCCTTCTATGGATTCCACCACGATTTCCAGCAGATTCAGCAGCTTTCTTCCATCTCCTCCTGATAGTCTCAGTAAGGCTTGATCTTCTTCGATCTTCACCTTCAGCTTTTTTAGCTCGCTGTCCTGAGTCAGGGCTTTGTTGATCAGCTCCAGTAGTTCTTCTTTTTCCAGCGCCTTGAGTGTGTAGGTTTGGCATCTGGACAACAAGGCGGCATTGACTTCAAAACTTGGGTTTTCGGTAGTGGCACCAATCAGCGTAATCTGTCCTTTTTCTACTGCCGCCAGTAGGGCGTCCTGTTGCGATTTGTTGAAGCGATGAATCTCGTCAATGAATAGAATCGATTTGGAACCAAATTTTGCTTTGGTGATGACCTCTCTGATGTCTTTTACTCCTGCATTGATGGCACTCAGTGAGAAGAAGGGCATTTTGGCCGTATTGGCGATAATGTTGGCGATGGTTGTTTTACCTACTCCCGGAGGACCCCAAAGAATCATGGAGGGGACGATTCCGGATTGCACTGCTCGCTTCAGGATATTGTTCAAATGATCCTGCCCAACGAGTTCCTCGAGGGTATGAGGGCGCATGCGCTCTGCCAGCGGTGACTGATTCAACATAACTGAATAATTGGGAATGAAAATTTAGGCAAGAATAAGAACTATTCTTCGGAATCCGTAGTGTCTTCAGGTTCAGCTTCGTCTTCCTCTGTCTCTATGACATTTTCTAAGGTTTCTTCGTCGACTTCTGCTTCCGTTTCACTTTCTTCTTCCACGTCACTGTCTTCAGATTTGTTTCTTCCAAACAAACCTTTTTTTTCGGTCTCTTGGATAGTAGAGTCACTGGCTATTTCATCTAGATGATCCAGCTGCTGTGCAGCGAGTTCTTTCTGTGTGGGGCGTGTGTCTATGAACAGTTCTCCGTAGTACTTGTTGTAATAGACCTGCTCCTGGTTATAGTTGTTGTCCAAGGAGTATTTCCATTTGTATCGGACCGCTTCTTCCTCGTCTTCGACGGCAGCCAGTATGGGGGCAGTAGAAACCGAGTCTACACCCAGGGTATCCTGATCTACAAAATCACTGGCAATAAACTCTCCCTGATCCATCTCAAGCGAATCCTCTTCTAACCAGCGAATTTGGTTCTTTTTAGGAGCCGTCATCAGATCGTAGTTCTTTTTGAAGAGACTGGATTTTTTGTTGATACCGTATTTGCTCCTACGAGAAGCTACGGGCATTTTTGGGGTAGTATCGTTGAGAAAGAGAGAATATCTGGCCATGCGTAGCGAGTCATCCAGAATATATGTACTCTGAAAAGCTGGGCATACGACATTGTCTTTGCAGGCGCAAAACAACACACAGCACAAAATCAATATTGGGAAAGTAGCTCTCCTCACAAATTTTATTCAATACTTAGGTTCAGGTGGATACAATAACACTAACAACCAAAATTGTAGAATATTTCCTTAATCCTGTACAGAATAGTGGTATTAATATGTGTCTTTAGCTGTCACAGTTAGAAATATTTATATGAATTCTGTTAATAATGCAATGAGCTGGGCGCTTTATTGCATATTTTCTAATTCGGCCTGCAATTTTTTGGGAAGAGATTGCACGATTAACTCATAAGAGTCATCGGTCCATTGATACACTTGCTGGTCCGATGCATCTTCATTTACATACACCGAATTCCAGTGTTTTTTGTTCATGTGATATCCGGGTTTAACTGCAGCAAATTGCTCTCTTAATTCGGGTACTAAATCAGGATCACATTTGAGATTGATGTATTCGAATTGGTCAATATCACAAAGCGCAAACATTTTGTTCATGACCTTGAAAACCAGGGTAGGTTCACCAAAAGGAAAGCCCTCAGTAACTCCCGGTTTCTTTAGGCAAAAATTGCGAAACTCTTCAGCATTCATAAAAGTGGATTTGAGATAAAAGTAACACATTATGTTGAACCATAAAGGGATATTCAAGTTGTTGTTTTTAACAAAACTGGGGATTCTTTAACTTGGTAGGAGTTCACCAAACAAGCTATGAATTTTAACCTCTGTCAAAAAATCCTGTCACCACAGCAAATCCAGTTGCTAGACCAAATGACTATCAAAACGGAGCCCATTCCTTCAATCGATTTGATGGAGCGAGCATCTGAAGCCTTCGTCAGTTCTTTTATCCAGTCATACCCGCGGGATCGATCCGTTGTAGTGGTAGCTGGGACAGGTAATAATGGTGGAGATGGAATGGCCATAGCCAGACTATTGGTCGAGCAAGGCTACAAGGTAGAGGCTTTTGTTGTAGGGAAGCCAGAAAAAGGCAGCAAGGATTTTCAGGCGAATCATGCTGTATTAAAAGCCTATTGCTCATGTGATATCATAGCTTCTAAGGAAGATTTCCCAGTTTTGGATTCAGCAGTAGTAGTGGTGGATGCCTTGTTTGGATCTGGGCTTTCGAGAGCGGTTAGTGGTTTGTTTGGAGAGTTGATCGATTATTTAAATGAGCAGTCTCTGGAGGCTGTGGCTGTGGATATTGCCTCAGGTTTAGGTTGTGATCAAGTTTTTGAAGGAGGAAGGATACTTAGAGTCAGTCAAACCATCACTTTCGAAGTTCCCAAATACACTCAGCTGTTAGCTGAGTTCGAGCCTTATGTTGGAGAATTAAATGTCGTGAATATTGGTTTGGATTTAAGACAAATGGAAGCATCAATTACCCAGCGATACTTTGTTACTCCTCAATTTATTACTTCTTTGTTTCGATCAAAAAGTAAATATGCCCATAAGGGAACGGCTGGTAGGTGCTTGTTGCTAGTAGGGAGTCAGGGCAAGATGGGAGCAGCAGTCCTGGCTGCTAGAGCCTGTCTACGATCAGGAGCTGGACTACTCACTACTTATATTCCGCAAAGTGGCAATCAGATCATGCAAATAGCTGTACCAGAAGCCATGACAATCACAAGCCCTTCACTAGATGTGCTTTCTCATTCACCAGATTTGGATGGCTACCATGCTGTGGGTATAGGCCCTGGCCTGGGGATGGAAAAAGAAACGGGAATGATGGTCAAGGCAATATTGGTCGATTCAGCGCTCCCTTTGGTGTTGGATGCGGATGCACTCAATATCATTGCCAGGGAGAATTCAGCCTCTCTGATTCCAAGAGGGAGTGTTTTAACGCCTCATCCCGGGGAGTTTAAGCGATTGGTAGGGGATTGGAAAAATGATTTTGAAAAGCTAGAGAAGCAAAGGGCCTTTTCTAGAGAATATCAAGTAGTGGTTGTATTAAAAGGAGCAAATAGTTCAATCACAGATCTGGAGGGTAATATATTCTTCAACAGTAGTGGAAATCCTGGAATGGCCACAGGAGGAAGCGGGGATGTGTTGACAGGAATCATTACCGCATTTTTAGGACAAGGCTATGGTGGATTAGAGGCTGCCTTGTTGGCCACATATCTTCATGGCTTGTCTGGAGATTTGGCTTTAGAGCATGGATCAACTGAAACACTAATTGCTTCAGACTTGATTAATTTTTTGCCCCGAGCTTTTCGAAAAGCTCAAACAAGGCCAAGTTGAAAAACTGTTTTTTCACCATGCCGGGATGATTAAGGACTGAGCTTCGTGGATATTAATAATTTATTAATTATATTCATCATAACCATTGCGGATTCTATCCGTAGTTTTATAGCAGCAGTGTATTTGGAATACAGTAAATATGGAGTTAAAAGCAGTTATCATCGGCCTCATTTTGAGCGGTTCTGCCTTGTTGGTTCAAGGTCAGACGGCTAATGAAGGTGATGTGTACGCTTCGAATTCTGAAACACTGGCCTACTCAGAGGCCTTAGACCTCACAAATCAAATTGACATCTATCCCAACCCATCTGTCAATTTCATCATTGTTAAGATTGAAAATTCCAATTTGAAGAAGATTAGCTTTCAGCTACATAGTGTCATTGGCAATACTGTAGACGTCACAGCGGAGGAAGTGGGGAAGGATAAATACAAAATTGACTTGAGAACCTTTTCCTCAGGTTATTATTTTTTGATAGTAGAAGACAAGGAAAGTCAGTTCAAGGAAGCTTATAAGTTTTTGAAAAAGTAATATTTAAGGTTTAAAATCATAAAAAAGCCCCAACCTAGGTTGGGGCTTTTTCTTATTGTACCATTCCGTAATAGTTTCGGAACATGGTCTCATATTTTTGTGCGAGATCGTTTTTGTCCGCAGACCTAAAGGATCGAGCTAGTTCGCTAAGCGAGATCAAATTCTTTTGCAATTCGAAACGCTCTGTGATGCCTTTCTCAAACATGTAGTTCAGCATCTCATCAGCACGTGTTCCAATTTTCTCAGCTATTTCTATCGCCAACTCGTCTTCTTCCAAAGTCAATAGATATGAAACCAACTGAACACTGAAGTGGTCAAAACGAATGGCCTCATCAGGCATTACTTCCAGACATTTCATGGTGGCCGCTTTAGCTCTTTCCGTGTCACCCTCCATTAGTAATGCATCGATCAGCGTGTTGAAGGTTGCTCGGTGGTTCAATACGAAGTTTCTGTAGTCCTCAGAATAGTAGACCTCAGGATTGTCCAATTCTCTCCAATGGAAATTGTTCATCATGTTGTCATACATTTTATCCGTATCCACCATCATTTCATTTCCGGCAGGATTCTCTACAGGTAAGAGTCTGAAGGCATTTCCTTCCTGCATCATGTATTTCTTGATGTTGAAATTGACACTAGATGCAGAGGTGTTGTTAAAGTAGATCGGGCGCTCCCAGTTGTTGTTAACAATCAGGTCTAGAATAGCCAAGTCTTTCTTTTCCAGGCCGCCACCTTTCATGCTCCAGTGCATTCTATCTACCATCATGTTTTTGTACTGCTCTGGGATGATTCCCATACTTAGTACGCTGGCTGTATCTACATCCAGATAGAAGTTTTTCGCCGGTACTGAATTGTACTTGCTCACAGAAGTAGGTACTTGTAGCGCAGGGTGCTCATCGTTGATCAGTTTGATGAACTGTTCTGCGTTCATGGTTCCTCCTTTGATGTTTTGTCTTTCGACCAATGGCAAATAATCATTCAATCCGCCCTGGGCATATCTCTCTAAACTCAAGCCGAAAGGCAATGGCTCAGACTCATAGGCATCCCGCATCATCTGAGCGATGTACCAATCTGTATTGAAATAACTAAGTACGATCACACGAACATCAGTTCTGAACCCTTCTACTTCCTGTACATACCAAAGAGGGAAAGTATCATTGTCTCCACCAGTGAAAATGATGGCATTCGGTTCGCAGGATGCCAGGAAGTTCTTCGCTGAATCCACAGAGAAATAACGATCTGATCTGTCGTGATCATCCCATCCCTCTGCTGCCATGATAGCAGGTGCACTTAGACAGATCGCAATTGATAAGGCTGCAGCGATGGTTCCAGGTTTTAAAGCTCTTTGGATCAAAGAGAAGATAGGAATGACTGCTAGCCCTATCCAAAATGCATAAGCATAGTAGGAACCCGCATAGATATAATCTCTTTCTCTTGGTTCTGTAGGGGGTGAGTTTAGGTATAGTACAATCGCAGCACCTGTCAGGAAAAACAGCATCGCTACGAACGAGAAGTTTCTTGGATCCTTATAATACTGAAAGATCAATCCGATGATTCCAAGGAATAAAGGAATCATAAAGAAGGTGTTTCTTCCTTTGTTTTCAGCCAATGAGGCTGGAACTTCTTCCATCGCATCGAATATTCCAAGCCATCCCGCTCCCTGGATATCACTGGCACGTCCAGCAAAATTCCACATAAAGTAGCGGAAGTACATGGTACCTAATTGGTGACGAAGCATATGATAGATGTTGTCGCTGAAGCTAGGTTTTTCACCTTGCTGTAGTCCCATTACCTGACGGTACTTCTGTACATGCTGTGGTTGAGAGCTATAGGTTCTAGGGAAAATCGTGGTGTGCGCAGGGTCATATTTATACTCCAGCTTATAATCAGCGATTTCATACTTTTCCTTGCCTTTGCGATATACAGGAGCGCCCTTTTCCTGACCTACTAGCTCTGCAGTATAGTATTGTCCATGTAATAAAGGTCGACTACCATATTGCTCACGTTTGAGGTAAGAAACGTAACTCAATACATCTTCAGGGTTGTTTTCATCAATCGGAGGATTGTAATTCGATCGAATCAAAACGATAGAATAAGAAGAGTATCCTATGATGATAAAAGCAAAAGAGACAAGCGCTGTATTCAGCGTGATTTTGTTGTTTTTGATCGAGTAGAAGATTCCGTATACCAAGCCTCCCAAGAAGAGAATGGTAAAAAAGATGATGCCAGAACCAAATGGGAGACCCAAATTGTTGACAAAGAAGATTTCTATTTTACTGGCCATGCTAGGCAAGCCAGGGATCACCCCAATCATAATGATCATCACTATGGCCCCACTGATAGCCAATGTGGTAAAAATGCCTTTTTTGCTGACTTTTTCTCTCTTTTTAAAATAGTAGATCAAGCCCAATGCAGGTAAAGTCACAAGGTTCAAAAGGTGAACTCCTATAGACAATCCAACCATGTAAGCAATCAAAATAATCCAACGGTTTTCATCAGATGGATCTTTGATGTTTTCCCATTTCAAAATAGCCCAAACGACAAAGGCCGTAAAGAAAGAAGACATCGCATATACTTCAGCCTCTACTGCAGAGAACCAAAATGAATCTGAGAATGTGTAAGCCAAAGCCCCTACCACACCACTGCCTATTACTAATAGATGGTTGGTTAGATTTTCTTCAGCAGAAACCAATTTTTTTGCAATGTGAGTGATGGACCAAAACAGAAAAAGGATGGTAAATCCACTGCTTAGTACACTCAACATGTTGATCCAATAGGCTACTTGAGTCGTATCCCCCCCAGCCAGGAAGGAGAACATTCTACCTAATAGTAAAAATAAAGGTGCCCCAGGAGGGTGCGGTACTTCTAGCTTGTAGGATACAGCGATAAATTCCCCACAATCCCAGAAACTAGCCGTAGGCTCTACTGTCAATGCATAGACTGTAGTCGCAATGATAAATATGATCCAACCGGTGAGGTTGTTGAGTCTGTTGTAGTCAATCATGGATTTATTTTAATTAGACTGGCGAAAATAGTAATTATTGACCAAAGGATCAGTTCGTTTGGCCTTATCTTCATTTTACTTCGATTTGTTAACATTTTTTCACTTGATCCACTTTTGAGTCTCTTTTGCAAAAGGTCTAATTGATTAGCTTTACGTCCCTTCAGTCATTATTTCAGAAGGAGAAACATTAACAATATGCACAAAACAACCACAATATTGCTAATGGTTTTATTGCCATTAGTCTCATGGAGTCAAGAGGCCGATAGTGCTTATGAGTATTATGAAGAACCAGCCATCTATCGCGCGACCGAAACCCGTTATTTTGATTTGATACATACCGATCTGGAGGTTTCTTTTGATTGGTCAAAAGAGCAATTGATTGGAAAGGCTGAATTGGTACTGAAGCCGCTTTTTTATGCTCAGCAGGATGTGACTTTGGATGCAAAGGCCATGATGATCAATTCGGTAACTCTGAAGGGAAAGCAAAACCAAAAGCTGTCCTATGAATATGATGGATACGATCTACAAGTGAAACTGGATCGCATGTATGAAAGAACGGATACCCTGACCTTAATAATAGACTACATCGCCAGACCCAATGAGTGGAAGGGCACTGGCAGTGAAGCCATCACGCAAGAAAAAGGCTTGTATTTTATCAATTCGGATGGGAGTGATCCATATAAGCCACAGCAGATATGGACTCAGGGAGAGACTGAATCCAATTCAGTATGGTTCCCAACTTTGGACTATCCCAATGAACGATGTACACAAGAAATATCGATGACAGTTCAGGATCGCTTCCGCACCTTATCTAATGGAGTGCTTATTGAACAAGTAAAAGTCAACGACAGCACTCGAATAGATACATGGAGGCTGGACACTCCTCATGCTCCATATTTGTTTATGATGTCTATAGGTGAGTATGCAGTGATTGAGGATAAGTGGAAGGACATTCCATTGGCTTATCACGTAGAGAAGGAATATGCGGAGGATGCAAAAGCTATTTTCGGCCATACGCCCGAAATGATTGGTTTTTTCTCGGATGTATTAGGAGTGGATTTTCCATGGCCTAAGTATGATCAGGTGGTGGTACGGGACTTTGTGTCTGGCGCGATGGAAAATACCACCGCCTCGGTTTTCATGGAGCAATTGCAAGTGAGTAAAAAGGAGCTTTTGGACAGTCATTGGGATGATATTATTGCTCATGAATTGTTTCATCAGTGGTTTGGCGACTATGTGACTTGTGAATCCTGGTCCAACCTGACATTGAATGAGGGCTTTGCTAGCTACTCCGAATATCTATGGAATGAACACAAATATGGATTAGACGAGGCAGACTACAATTTTATCAACGACCGAGAGTCATATTTTGAAGAAGCAGCCGAGGACCCAAAAGATCTTTTGAGATACTATTATGAGGATAAAGAGGATATGTTTGATCGTCACTCATATAATAAAGGAGCGGCGGTACTGCATATGTTGAGAAACTATGTAGGAGATGAGGCCTTTTTTGCTGCACTTAATTTATATCTGGAAGAAAATGCGCTGGAATCAGTAGAGTTAGCCAATCTTCGAATGGCTTTTGAAGAGGTGAGCGGAGAGGATTTGAATTGGTTTTTTGATCAGTGGTATTTCTTTCCAGGCCATCCTGAGATTGTTGTCACCGAAACTTTTGAAAATGACTCATTGACTCTTTTAGTGCAGCAGATCCAAAGTGAAGATTTTCCGACTTACAAATTGCCTTTGTTTGTTGAGATCTGGCAAGGAGAAGAAAGTGAGACTTACCCCATCATTCTGGAGTCAGAGGTAGAAACCTATCAGTTTGCCATGAAGGAGGAGCCGAGTTTGGTGATTTTCGATACAGAAAGACAGTTGCTGGCTGAGGTGAACCATGCCAAATCTCCAGAGGCTTTAGCTTTTCAGATGAGCCACTCTGATCGGTTCGAAAGCCGCATGGAAGTCATGGAAGCTCTTGCTGAGATCAGTGACAAGAAATTGATTCAGCAAATACTGATTCAGGCATTGAAGGATCCTTTTTATGCGATCAAACAATATGCTCTGAATTACATGATAGACAACAAAGTGAAGATCAAAAAGTATGAGTCTCTTGTTTTGGCATGTCTGAAAGACGAATCTTCTCAGGTAAGAAGTTACACCTTGTCTTATCTGGCAGAGACGGATTTCGAAGAATATCTGGAGGAGTTTAAAAAAGCTTTGGAAGATGAGTCATACCTGGTGCAGAGCACAGCCTTGACTTATTTGTTCGAATATGATTTGCCAGTAGATCCGAAGTTGATCGCGGGATTGTCTGCAGAGAAAAACATCAATGTAGTATTAGCCATGTCGGCTTATTATTTGAAACAGGATGGGGAAGATTCTTTTGATTGGTTCGAAGAAAAAATCAAAGTAGTCGATGATGAGACGCTATATTTCTTGCTTCATAGTTATTCAGAGAAGTTGATCAAAGCCTCTGATGCAAGAAGAAAGGCAGCTGTGTCGACTTATGCAGAGATAGCCAAAAACCATCCGACCTATTATACCAGATTGTCCGCCTACCAGGGACTAGTGTTGATGTCGGATTTAGAAGGTGTCAGTGATTTGCTGGACGAAATAAAGGAGTCTGAGACAGATGAGCGACTCAAAGAATATTACGATCAGTTTTAAAAGAAGAGGCTGTCTCAAAAGTCTTTCTTTGTCATGTTGAGCCAAGTCGAAACATTAATTGCAACCTTCAAAGGTACATTTCGACTAAGCTCAATGTGACAAACTCTATTTTTTAAACCTTTTGAAACAGCCTCTTCTTTTTAATTATATCCTAACAAATCATCCATCGTGTTGTAAGCCACGGAATGATAGTTGGGTCTGGCTTTTTCATAGATTTCAAGTGCCATGGCCTTTCCACTCTCTGTTTGGATCATGGCCTTATATAATGGCGTCAGGAATTTTCTCCTACCTGTCTGAATCAGGAAGGAACTCAAGGCGTCATACCCCGGTTCGTATTGGTTGTTGATAATGTGAATCGCCCATGCTGAGAAAATTTCACTATTCCCCGATTGGGTAAAACCAAAAGCTTCATCAAGAGCTGCCATTTTTTCTGAACTATAATTGTCAGGAATCGAGCGAATGAAGTGCATCCATTCGTGCGTGCTCCAGCTGTCACTGCCAAAGCTTTCTATTAGTTGTCCTGCATCCTCATTTTCTAACCAATTCGTCAGGGCTTGATCTACGTTTTCAAATTTGTTAGATACAGGGACAGGGCAATTGTCTGGAAGACCAGGTCCATAGATCCACGCGTCGTAGAAATTGGAATCAAGTCCTGTTTCAGTCTGGGAAAGCAATTCCTTGTTTAATATTTCCACAAACTCCTTTGTTGTCATTACCTCAAAAGCATTTTGATTGAAATAGTTCTTTAGGAATTGGTCCCACTTTTCTCTTCCTACACTTTCCTCTAATAATCTTAAGAAGAAATAACCCTTGTCATAAGCGATAGCTGTCAGCCCATCGTCGGGATTTCTGCCTTCGAGATCAAGCTTTAGGTGAGTGTCAGCTGGATTGACTTCAGAAATGTCTTTAATTTCTTCCTTCAGATCTTGATAAGAGAGTAAGGCCAGCATTTCCGAATACTCTCTACCATACAATGCTTCCATGATGCGGTATTCGAAATATACCGTAAAACCTTCATTTAGCCAGAAATCGTTCCATGTGGCATTAGTAACCAGATTTCCTGACCAGGAGTGAGCCAGTTCATGAGCCACTAGAGAGGTGAGACTTTTGTCTCCAGCTATGATAGTAGGAGTCGCGAAGGTTAGCCTTGGGTTTTCCATGCCTCCGAAGGGGAAACTAGGAGGGAGGACAATGATGTCGTACCTATCCCATCTGTAGTCGCCATATAGGTTTTCTGCCGCAGTGATCATTTGTTCTAGATCTTCGAATTCTGCAGCAGATTTCTTTAGCATGCTGGGCTCTGCATATACGCCCGCTCGATCTCCTAGACTTTGGAAATCGATATCTCCGACCGTCAGGGCCATCAAATAGGCAGGGATGGGCTGTTTCATCTCGAATTGATAGACACCAGAATCATTTTTTACTTGTGGATTGGTTGCACTCATCAGTGCAATGAGCTGGCCAGGCACCGTTACTTCCGCACTGTAGGTGAAGCGAATCCCAGGAGAATCCTGTATTGGAATCCATGTTCTTGCCAGAATGGCCTGAGATTGGGTAAATAGAAAAGGTTCTTTTTTGTCTGCTGTCTGATCTGGGTTCAGCCACTGTAGGGCTTCTGCTTTTGGGGAAGTACTATAGGAGATAATTACTCCCTTAGTTTCCGGATTTATATCTATGGTCAGTGGTTTGCCCAGATGTTCCTTAGTCTCTCCTAATTGGAAAGTAAGTTCTTTGCCTGACAAATCTTGAACGGACTTTATATCCAGGTCCTTGGTGTCCAAAGTGAGCTTAGAGGCGGAACTACTGTTCTCCAGCGCGTAAGTGGCAGTCGCATGGATCACTTTATTATCAAAATCTACAGAAGCCATCCAGTCCAGATGGGTGATGGCCGACTCAGAAGGTTGGGCATAACTATGTGTGTCAGAAGACACTACGGGCTTTGTCATATTTTTCTCTTGTTTTGTTGGATTACATTGGCAGAAAAGGCCTGATAAAACCAATAAAAAAACTAGTTTTGCAAACGGATTAATTCTCATTTGATCTTGGGTTAAAAAGATGAATTGATTTTGATTTTTTAATCAAATTAATTTCGTCAAAAATCAGCCTTTAAATGGGATTGAAAGCCGGTTTCAGAAAAAGTTTTAAAAAGTATCAAAATATTTTTCTGAAAATTTGAATAAGAATCAAAAGCATATAATTTTGCACTTCCTAAAAAACGAGAGCGGGTTTAAAACCGACGGTTTGCTAGGATAGGTTCTTAAATTTTATGACCAGGGGGGATACCAAAGCGGCCAACTGGGACGGACTGTAACTCCGTTGACTTATGTCTTCGCAGGTTCGAATCCTGCTCCCCCCACCATTGGCCGTGCCGTGCAGCGCATGGTATGATATTAATAAGCGGGAGTAGCTCAGTTGGTAGAGCGACAGCCTTCCAAGCTGTAGGTCGCGGGTTCGAGCCTCGTCTCCCGCTCTTATTAATTTTAAGCCGATGTAGCTCAGGGGTAGAGTGCTTCCTTGGTAAGGAAGAGGTCACGGGTTCAAATCCCGTCATTGGCTCATTGAAATTTGAGTTATGTAAAATGGCTGGCTCTGGTTTTGAGATTCCTTGTTAAAAGAGGATATATATTGGCAGAATACATAGTCCACATCACTGAGGTGTGGTTTTTTAATATTTAAAATAAAGTTTTAACTAAAATAGGAATTTTCAGACATGGCTAAAGAAACCTTTGACCGTTCGAAACCTCACGTGAATATTGGTACTATTGGTCACGTGGATCACGGTAAGACTACATTGACTGCTGCTATTTCTTCGGTACTTGCAGGAAAAGGTCTTGCTGAGCAAAGAGATTTCGGTTCTATTGATAACGCACCGGAAGAAGCAGAAAGAGGTATTACAATTAATACTTCTCACATTGAATACCAAACAGACACAAGACACTATGCTCACGTTGACTGTCCAGGTCACGCCGATTATGTGAAGAACATGATTACTGGTGCTGCTCAAATGGACGGTGCTATCATCGTGGTTGCTGCTACTGATGGTCCTATGCCTCAAACTAGAGAGCACATCCTTCTTTCTAGACAGGTTGGTGTTCCTGCTTTGGTTGTGTTCATGAACAAAGTTGACTTGGTAGATGATGCTGAGCTTCTTGAACTAGTTGAAATGGAAGTAAGAGAGTTGCTTTCTGAGTACGACTTCCCAGGTGATGACATTCCAGTAATCGCTGGTTCTGCTCTTGGAGCATTGAACGGTGAAGCTGAGTGGGTTGCTAAAGTAGAGGAGTTGATGGATGCAGTTGATAACTACATTCCACTTCCAGAAAGAGCTGTTGATAAAGATTTCTTGATGCCAGTAGAGGACGTATTCTCGATCACAGGTCGTGGTACAGTTGCTACAGGTAGAATCGAAAGAGGTGTAATCAACTCTGGCGAAGCTGTTGATATCATTGGTATGGGAGCTGAAAACATGTCTTCTACTATCACTGGTGTTGAAATGTTCCGTAAGATTCTTGACAGAGGTGAAGCTGGTGATAACGTAGGTCTACTTTTGAGAGGTATCGAAAGAACTCAAATCAAAAGAGGTATGATTATCTGTAAGCCAGGTTCTGTGAATCCTCACAAACACTTCAAAGCTGAGGTTTACGTATTGTCTAAAGAAGAAGGTGGACGTCATACTCCATTCTTTAACAAATATCGTCCACAGTTCTATTTGAGAACAACTGACGTAACTGGTGAGATCATGCTTCCAGAAGGAGTTGAAATGGTAATGCCAGGTGATAACGTAACTATCGAAGTAACTTTGATCAACCCTGTAGCTCTTGAAAAAGGACTAAGATTTGCGATCAGAGAAGGTGGTAGAACAGTTGGTTCTGGACAGGTAACTGAGATCTTAGACTAAGTCTAAGGTAACTTCATAAAAGAAAAAACAAAATGCGTTTCATTTTTCAATGAAGCGCATTTGTTTATATAAATTAATTACTCTAATTTTGCAGTCCTTTTCGAAGGAATTGAGTAAACGGGTGTAGCTCAATTGGTAGAGCACTGGTCTCCAAAACCAGCGGCTGGGAGTTCGAGTCTCTCCACCCGTGCGATGTTAAATAGCAAAGGTTTGTACAATGACTAAACTGATTAATTTTTTCAAAGAATCATATGACGAAATGGTCCACAAAGTTACATGGTCCAAATATTCAGAACTGCAAAGTAGTTCCGTCTTAGTACTTGTCGCTTCCCTGATCTTTGCGTTGTTCATCGGTTTGATAGATCTCAGCTTTGAGAATCTATTGGATTGGTATTATCATAATCTATAAACCTAAACCCTGATACAATGAGTGATCTGAAATGGTACGTCGTTCGTGCTGTCAGTGGACAAGAGAAGAAAGTTAAATCTTATCTTGAAACTGAAATTACCAGAATGGGTCTAGAAGATTTCATTCCTCAAGTCATGATACCTGCTGAAAAGGTTTATGAAATGAGAAATGGAAAGAAACGTGTCCGTGAGAGAAACTTCTTTCCTGGATACATTTTGATTTCTGCAGACATCAATCATGGTGAAGTACAACATACTATCACGAACATTCCAGGTGTGATTGGTTTTTTAGGTGCCAATGATGGGGGTCCTTCCAAAACTCCTGTTCCACTACGTCAAAATGAGGTAAATCGAATTTTGGGTAAAGTAGACGAGGCTGAAGAGCAAGAAGAACAGCTTGATACTCCGTTTATCGTAGGTGAGACAGTCAAAGTAATGGACGGCCCATTTAGTGGATTTACGGGAAATGTTGAAGAGGTTTTTGAAGAGAGAAAGAAGCTTAACGTAATGGTTAAGATTTTCGGAAGAAACACGCCTGTAGAGCTTAATTATATACAAGTAGAAAAAACAGAGTAGAAATGGCTAAGGAAATTAGTGGTTACTTAAAGTTACAGATCAAGGGTGGTGCAGCCAACCCTTCTCCTCCTGTAGGACCTGCGCTAGGTAGTAAGGGTCTTAACATTATGGATTTCTGTAAGCAATTTAATGCCAGAACCCAGGAAAAAGCGGGTCAGGTTCTTCCTGTTCTTGTTACTATCTATACAGACAAAACTTTTGATTTTGTAATCAAGACTCCTCCAGCTGCTGTATTGCTTATGAATGCAGCTAACCTGAAGAAAGGTTCTTCTGAGCCTAACAGGGACAAAGTAGGATCTGTGTCTTGGGATCAAGTGAAGGAGATCGCAGAAACAAAAATGCCGGATTTGAACGCATTTACTGTAGAGTCTGCTATGAAGATGGTAGCTGGTACGGCTAGAAGTATGGGAATCAAAGTAAGTGGACAAGCCCCTTGGGCCAATTAATTAGAAATTAAAATGGCAAAATTGACGAAAAATCAAAAGCTAGCTGCAGAGAAGTATGACAAAACTCAGAAGTATTCTCTAACAGATGCTTCTAAGCTAGTGAAGGAAATTACTACAACTAAATTCGATGCATCAGTTGATCTCGATATTAGGTTAGGAGTCGATCCAAGAAAGGCTGACCAAATGGTAAGAGGAGTCGTAGCGCTTCCTCATGGAACTGGTAAAGAGGTGAGAGTATTGGTACTTTGTACTCCTGATAAAGAGGAGGAAGCAAAAGCTGCCGGTGCGGATCACGTAGGTTTGGATGATTATATCAAGAAAATCGAAGGTGGTTGGACTGATATAGACGTGATTATCACTATGCCGACTGTAATGGCCAAAGTAGGTCGTATCGGTCGCGTACTAGGACCAAGAGGACTCATGCCAAATCCTAAGTCTGGAACGGTTACTCTTGATGTCGCCAAGGCGGTTCAAGAAGTGAAGTCTGGTAAAATCGATTTCAAAGTAGATAAATTTGGTATTGTTCACGCAAGTATTGGAAAAGTATCCTTTACTCCTGAGCAAATCAAAGAAAATGCGATGGAATTGATTAGCACTGTGTCAAAATTGAAGCCTGCAAGTGCCAAAGGTACTTACATGAAAGGTATTAGCTTGTCTAGTACTATGAGCCCAGGCATTTCAGTTGACAGTGGTTCGATTGCTGGATTGTAAATGATCTTTAAATAATTCTCTACCTGCAGAGGTAAGATTTAAAAGAAATAAAATGACAAGAGAAGAAAAGGCCAAGGTGATCGAAGAACTTTCGGAAAAGTTCAAGACTACTTCGAACTTCTACGTTACTGACGCGTCAGGATTGACTGTAGCGGAAGTTAACAATTTCAGAAGAATGTGCTTCGAAAACGGCGTAGAATACAGAGTTATTAAGAATACTCTGATCAAAAAAGCATTGGAAACAGTCGATGCTGATCTCTCTTCATTGAACGATGAAGTTTTGAAAGGCTTCTCAGGTGTGTTGTTTGCTCAACAAGATGCAGCAAGCGCACCAGCGAAGGTGATCAAAAAATTTAAAAAAGAAGACAAAGAGCAGAGACCAACACTTAAAGGGGCTTCCATCGAATACGATCTCTTTATTGGTGAGCAACACTTGAACACTCTTTCTGAGCTTAAGTCGAAAGACGAGCTTATTGGAGAGGTTATTGGATTGCTACAGTCTCCAGCCAAGAATGTTATTTCTTCGCTTCAGAGTGGAGGACAAACACTTTCAGGATTGTTACAAACTTTGTCTGAACGTTAATTTAGGTTTCAAATTATTAAAATTTTAATTAGGTAAAAAAATGGCAGATTTAAAAGAATTCGCTGAGCAGTTGGTAAACTTGACTGTTAAGGAAGTAAATGAATTAGCTGAAATATTGAAAGATGAGTACGGAATTGAGCCAGCTGCTGCTGCTGCTCCTGTAATGGTAGCTGGTGCTGCTGGTGGAGAAGCTGCTGCTGAAGAGAAAAGCTCTTTCGACGTAATCTTGAAATCACCAGGAGGTGCTAAGTTGGCTATCGTTAAATTAGTTAAAGAATTGACTGGTCTTGGATTGAAAGAAGCTAAGGAATTAGTAGATGGCGCTCCAAAAGCAGTTAAAGAAGGAATGGCTAAAGAAGAAGCTGAAGGCCTGAAAAAGCAACTAGAAGAAGCTGGCGCTGAAGTAGAGCTTAAGTAAGAGTTGACAGTTTTTCTTTAAAAACGTCTAATATTTTAGACCTGCTCCCGACTAACCTCGGGATCAGGTCTTTTCCTGTTTCTGCTTATGCAGAAACATTTCCATATTTGTTATCACATTAAATTATACGGCCTTGGCTAGTAACAATAAATCTGAAAGAATAAGTTTCTCTTCGATAAAATCAGTGATCGACTATCCTGATTTCTTGAAGGTTCAATTGCAGTCTTTTGAGGATTTTTTCCAGCTGGAAACTCCTGCTGAAAAAAGAGTTCAAGAAGGATTGTTCAAAGTATTTTCAGAAAACTTCCCAATATCGGATTCCCGAGAGAATTTTGTACTGGAGTTTATCGACTACTTGGTTGATCCGCCAAAGTACAACGTAGATGAGTCTATCGACAGAGGTTTGACTTACTCCGTTCCCTTGAAAGCGAAATTGCGTTTGTCTTGTAATGATGAGGACAACGATGATTTTGAAACTATAGAGCAGGAAGTGTTCTTGGGCAACATCCCATACATGACAGCTAAAGGTTCGTTCATTATCAATGGAGCCGAGCGAGTTATCGTTTCTCAGCTGCATAGATCTCCAGGTGTGTTCTTTGCCCAAAGTAAACATACCAATGGTACTAAACTTTATTCAGCAAGAATTATCCCATTTAAAGGGTCTTGGATAGAGTTTGCTACTGACGTGAACAACGTGATGTATGCGTACATCGACCGTAAAAAGAAATTCCCTGTAACCACGCTTCTAAGATCGATCGGTTACGGTTCGGATAAAGACATTTTAGATTTGTTTGGTCTATCTGAAGAGGTAGAAGCAACCAAAAAAGCACTTTCTAAGGTAGTAGGACGTAAGCTTGCTGCGAGAGTGTTGAGAACATGGACAGAAGATTTCGTGGATGAGGATACTGGAGAGGTAGTATCTATCGATAGAAACGAAGTGATTCTGGAAAGAGATTCTATGATCAATGAAGAAGATATCGACATCATCGTAGATTCTGGATCTAAATCCATCATCCTACACAAGAAGGATGTAAACATTACAGATTACTCTATCATTTACAATACGCTTCAAAAGGATAACTCTAACTCAGAGAAAGAAGCGGTAGAGCAAATCTATAGACAGCTTAGAAACACTGAAGCACCAGATGAGCAGACTGCAAGGGATATCATCAACAACTTGTTCTTCAGTGATAAGAGATATGATTTAGGAGAAGTAGGTAGATATAGAATCAACCGCAAACTTCAACTAGATGAAACAAATGAATCAAGAGTATTAACGAAAGTTGATATTATCTTGATCGTTAAGTATTTGATAGGTTTGATCAACTCTAAAGCAGTAGTTGATGATATTGATCACTTGAGTAACAGACGTGTTAGAACTGTAGGTGAGCAGTTGTATTCTCAGTTCGGCGTAGGTCTTTCTAGAATGGCTAGAACCATCAAAGAAAGAATGAACGTTCGTGACAATGAAGAGTTCAAGCCGATAGATTTGATTAATGCAAGAACGCTTTCTTCTGTGATCAACTCCTTCTTTGGTACTAACCAGCTGTCACAGTTCATGGATCAAACGAATCCATTGGCTGAGGTGACTCACAAACGTAGAATGTCAGCATTGGGACCAGGTGGTCTTTCGAGAGAGAGAGCTGGTTTCGAGGTTCGTGACGTTCACTACACCCACTACGGTCGTCTTTGTACTATTGAGACACCTGAAGGTCCGAACATTGGTCTGATTTCTTCACTTTGTGTTCACGCCAAAGTGAACAATATGGGATTCATCGAGACTCCATATAGAGAAGTTGATAAGGGAATTGTTAACATGTCTTCTGACGTTAAATATTTGACTGCAGAAGAAGAAGATACATACAACATCGCTCAGGCAAACGCACCATTGAATGACAAGGGTGAATTCCTGAACGAGAGAGTAAAAGCAAGATACGAAGGTGACTTCCCGGTAGTAGAGCCACATGAGCTTAGATACATGGACGTAGCGCCTAACCAAATTGTATCTGTAGCGGCATCTATGATTCCATTCCTTGAGCATGATGATGCGAACCGTGCTTTGATGGGATCGAACATGCAGCGCCAGGCGGTACCATTGTTGAGACCACAGGCTCCTATCGTAGGAACGGGTCTTGAGAAGAGAGTAGCGCTTGATTCACGTTCTTTGATTCTGGCAGAAAAATCAGGGGTAGTAACCTTTGTTGATGCTAAGAAAATCGTAGTGAAATACGACCGAACTGATGAGGAAAGGTTGATTTCTTTCAATGAGGATGAGACTACTTATGATCTGATCAAGTTCCGTAGAACGAACCAGGATACTTGTATCAACCTGAAGCCGATTGTTTACAAAGGCGATAAGGTAGAAGCGGGGCAGCCATTGTGTGAAGGTTTTGCTACTGAGAATGGTGAGTTGGCTTTGGGTAGAAACCTGAAAGTGGCTTACATGCCTTGGCAAGGATACAACTTCGAGGATGCGATTGTTATTTCTGAGAGAGTGGTTAGAGACGATGTGTTTACATCTATCCACATCGATGAGTACGAACTTGAAGTAAGAGATACTAAGAGAGGGGAGGAAGAATTGACTTCTGAGATTCCGAACGTAAGTGAGGAAGCAGTGAAGAACCTGGATGAGCATGGTATCATCCGCGTGGGTGCTGAAATCAAAGAAGGTGATATCCTGATCGGTAAAATCACTCCTAAGGGAGAAACTGATCCAACTCCTGAGGAGAAACTATTGAGAGCGATCTTTGGAGATAAAGCGGGTGATGTTAAGGATGCTTCTTTGAAAGCTTCACCATCATTGAGAGGGGTTGTTATTGATACTAAACTTTTTTCAAGACCTAAAAAGGACAAGGATCTAAGAGCAAGAGCTAAGAAAGAGGTAGAAATCCTAAAAGCAAATTACTCGAAAGAGTTGAAGGATTTGAGAAACCTTATCGTCGAGAAATTGGTGACTTTGCTTTCTGGAAAAACTTGTCAGGGTATCAGACATAAGTTTGGTGAGGAGATCATGTCGAAAGGTGTGAAATTCAATGCCAAGAATATTCAAGAGAATATCTTCCCAGAGAGGAATATATATAGAGATGAGAGTAGCTACCACGTAGCTGAAGAAGTAAACTTGATTTCTGATCTGGTTTTAGACAACTGGACGACAGATGAGGAGATCAATGGTATGATTTACGATCTTGTTAAGAACTATAACAAGAAAAGAAATGATATCGGTGGTATCTTTAAGAGAGAGAGATTTACTCTGGAAGTTGGAGATGAGTTGCCAGCAGGTATCGTACAATTGGCCAAAGTGTATATCGCTAAGAAGCGTAAGCTGAAAGTAGGTGATAAGATGGCGGGTCGTCACGGTAACAAAGGTGTGGTTGCAAAAGTGGTAAGAGAAGAGGATATGCCATTCCTGGAAGATGGAACTCCGGTAGATATCTGTTTGAACCCACTTGGTGTACCTTCAAGGATGAACATCGGTCAGATCTACGAGACTGTATTGGCATGGGCTGGATACAAGTTGGGTAGAAAGTACGCGACTCCTATCTTCGATGGAGCAACTATGGAAGAAGTAGCGGCTGAATTGAAAGAAGCTGGATTGCCAGAATATGGACGTTCTTACTTGTACGATGGATTGACAGGTCAGCGATTTGACCAGCCAGTTACTGTAGGTATTGCTTACATGCTGAAACTGGGTCACTTGGTAGACGATAAGATGCACGCGAGATCTATCGGACCATACTCGTTGATTACGCAACAGCCATTGGGTGGTAAAGCCCAGTTTGGTGGTCAGCGTTTTGGTGAGATGGAGGTTTGGGCTCTGGAGGCATTCGGTGCAGCCAACGTGCTTCAGGAAATCCTTACTATCAAATCTGATGATGTCATTGGTAGAGCAAAAGCTTACGAGGCGATTGTTAAAGGTGAAAACATGAACAAGCCAAATATTCCAGAATCATTCAACGTATTGGTTCACGAATTGAGAGGACTTGCACTTGAAATCACTTTGGACTAATTTATTATTGATAACTCGGCCCTTTTTTAGGGCCACTAACTTATATATTGAATTATGGCATTCAGAAAAAGCAAAAAGCTAAGCAGCGACTTCTCTAGAGTAACCGTCAGCTTGGCTTCTCCCGAATCTATTCTGGAAAGCTCACACGGTGAGGTTACACAGCCGGAAACCATCAATTATAGAACATACAAACCAGAAATGGGTGGTTTGTTCTGTGAGCGAATCTTTGGACCAGTAAAGGATTGGGAATGTCATTGTGGAAAATACAAGAGAATCAGATACAAAGGCATCATCTGTGATAGATGTGGTGTGGAAGTAACTGAGAAGAAAGTACGTAGAGAGCGTATGGGACATATCGAATTGGTAGTTCCTGTGGCTCACATCTGGTACTTCAAATCTCTACCAAATAAAATCGGTTACCTTTTAGGTATCCCAACTAAGAAATTGGATCAAATCATCTATTACGAGCGTTACTTGGTGATCCAGCCAGGCGTGAAGGAAGAAGATGGTATCAGCAGACACGACTTCTTGACTGAAGACGAGTATTTGGACATCATGGACAAGTTGCCAAGAGAGAACCAAATGCTGGATGATGATGATCCGAACAAATTCATCGCTAAGATGGGTGCTGAGGCATTAGAAATGTCTTTGTCAAGAATTGAACTTGACACGCTTTCTTACGATTTGAGACATCAGGCTGCTACTGATACTTCTCAGCAAAGAAAAGCAGAGGCTCTGAAGCGTCTGAAAGTTGTTGAGGCATTCAGAGATGCCAGAACCAGAATCGAGAATCGGCCAGAATGGATGATCATCAAGATGGTTCCAGTAATTCCACCGGAATTGAGACCATTGGTGCCATTGGATGGTGGTAGATTCGCTACCTCTGATTTAAACGATCTTTACAGACGTGTAATCATCAGAAACAACCGTTTGAAGCGTTTGATCGATATCAAAGCTCCAGAGGTAATCCTTAGAAATGAGAAAAGGATGCTTCAGGAAGCAGTCGATTCATTGTTCGATAACTCAAGAAAAGTAAATGCAGTAAGATCGGATGGAAACCGTGCGCTGAAGTCTTTGAGTGATATGCTTAAAGGTAAGCAAGGTCGTTTCCGTCAAAACTTGCTAGGTAAGCGTGTAGACTACTCTGGTCGTTCGGTTATCGTAGTAGGTCCTGAATTGAAGATGCACGAATGTGGTCTTCCTAAGGGGATGGCAGCTGAGCTTTTCAAGCCTTTTATCATCAGAAAACTGATCGAAAGAGGAATTGTTAAGACAGTAAAATCTGCAAAGAAAATAGTGGACAGAAAGGATCCTGTGATCTGGGATATTTTGGAAAATGTGTTGAAAGGCCATCCAGTGCTTCTCAACCGTGCTCCTACGCTTCACAGATTGGGTATCCAGGCTTTCCAACCAAAATTGATCGAAGGTAAGGCTATTCAACTTCACCCATTGGCATGTACGGCATTCAATGCCGATTTTGATGGTGACCAGATGGCGGTTCACGTTCCATTAGGACACGAGGCGATCCTGGAAGCTTCTCTTTTAATGTTGGCTTCTCACAATATTCTGAACCCGGCTAACGGAGCTCCTATTACTGTACCTTCTCAGGACATGGTATTGGGTCTTTACTACGTGACTAAGGGTAGAAGAAGTACTAAGAAAGAGAAAGTAGCTGGAGAAGGAATGACTTTCTACAGTTCTGAAGAGGTAATCATCGCGATCAACGAAGATAAAATTTCTAAGCACGCTTATATCAAAGTAAGAACCTCGGTTCGAAATGAAAATGGTGAGCTAGAAAATAAAATCATCGAAACTGTAGCTGGACGTGTATTGTTCAACCAATACGTACCAGAAGAGGTAGGTTTCGTAGACGAATTACTTTCTAAGAAGAAGCTTCAGCAAATTATTTCTCATGTGTTTAAAATCACGGGAATGGCAAGAACTGCTCAATTCCTGGATGATATCAAGCACTTAGGATTCCAATCTGCATACAAAGGTGGATTGTCAATGGGACTGGGTGATATCAACATTCCTGATGAGAAAGATAGTTTGGTAGCTCAAGCGAAAGAAGAAGTAGATGCAGTATGGGCCAATTATCAAATGGGTCTGATTACTGATAACGAAAGATATAACCAGGTAATTGATATCTGGACTCGTATCAACTCTATGTTGACGGGTACCTTGATGAAGCAACTGGAAGAAGAAGATCAAGGATTCAACTCGATCTACATGATGATGCACTCAGGTGCGAGGGGATCTAGAGAGCAGATCAGACAGCTTGGTGGTATGAGAGGTTTGATGGCGAAACCACAGAAAAACCTTCAAGGGTCTGTTGGGGAAATCATCGAAAACCCAATTCTGTCGAACTTTAAAGAAGGACTGGATGTAATTGAGTACTTTATTTCTACACACGGTGCTCGTAAAGGTCTTGCGGATACAGCCTTGAAAACTGCGGATGCGGGTTACTTGACTAGACGTTTGGTAGACGTAGCACAGGATGTGGTTGTAAACGAAGATGACTGTGGTACTTTGAGAGGATTGGTTGTTTCTGCATTGAAGGACAACGAAGATGTGGTTGAGCCATTGTCTGAAAGAATCCTGGGTAGAGTATCTGTACATGATGTTTACGATCCTATCACTGACGAGCTTTTGATTCCTTCTGGAATTGAAATCACTGAGGAGTTGGCTAACAAAGCGGACGAAAGAGCGATAGAGGAAGTTGAAATACGTTCAGTATTGACTTGTGAATCTAAGCAGGGTGTTTGTTCTAAATGTTATGGTAGAAACCTGGCAACTGGACAAATGGCAAACATCGGTGAAGCTGTAGGGGTAATTGCCGCTCAGTCGATTGGTGAGCCTGGTACTCAGCTTACATTGAGAACCTTCCACGTTGGGGGTACGGCATCTAACATCGCGGTAGAAGCTACTATCACTGCCAAGTTTGACGGTGTGACCGAATTCGAAGAATTGAAATCTATCAAAACTACGAACGGTGACGGTGACGAGGTGAATGTAGTAATGGCTCGTGCAGGTGAGATCAAAATTGTAGATCCTGAAACTGGAAAAACATTGATCAGCAACCACGTTCCTTACGGTGCATTCTTGAACGTTAAGAATAAGAAAAAGGTGAAAAAAGGAGATCAGCTTTGTAGCTGGGATCCATATAACGCGGTAATTCTTTCAGAATTTGATGGTAAGATTGAGTTCGAAGCGATCGAAGAAGGTATTACTTATAAAGAAGAGTCTGATGAGCAGACAGGTCACAGAGAGAAAGTAATTATCGATACCAAAGATAAAACTAAGAACCCTGCGATTGTTGTGATCAGTGGTGATGATGAGAAAGCTTACAACATCCCAGTAGGAGCTCACTTGTCAGTAGACTTAGGAGACGAGGTGAAAGGTGGTCAGATTTTGGCTAAGATTCCTCGTTCGATGGGTAAATCAAGAGATATTACCGGGGGTCTACCAAGAGTAACTGAGTTGTTCGAGGCTAGAAACCCATCTAACCCAGCTGTTGTTTCTGAAATCGATGGTGTGGTTACTTATGGCGGTATCAAGCGTGGTAACAGAGAGATCTTTATCGAGTCTAGAGATGGCGTGAAGAAAAGATACCTGGTATCTCTTTCTAAGCACATTCTTGTGCAGGACAATGACTTTGTAAGAGCAGGTTATGCACTATCTGATGGTGCTACTACTCCAGCTGATATTTTGGCTATCAAAGGACCTACTGCTGTTCAGGAGTACTTGGTGAACGAGATTCAGGAAGTATACCGACTACAAGGGGTGAAGATTAACGATAAGCACATCGAGACGATCGTTCGTCAGATGATGCAGAAGGTAATCATCCTGGATGCTGGTGATACGAGTTTCCTACCAAATCAGGTAGTAGACAAAGTGAAGTTCATGGAAGAGAACGATTCGATTTTGGATATGAAAGTAGTATCTGATGCGGGTGATTCTCCGAACTTGAAACCAGGACAGATCATCACTTCGAGACAACTGAGAGATGAGAACTCAAGCTTGAGACGTAAGGACATGAAGTTGGCAACTGTAAGAAGTGCAGAGCCAGCGGTATCTAAACCTACGCTTCAGGGTATTACGCAAGCATCTTTGGGTACTGAAAGCTTTATCTCAGCAGCTTCCTTCCAGGAAACTACTAAGGTATTGAGTGAAGCATCGATCAGAGGTAAGCGTGACTCACTACAAGGATTGAAAGAAAATGTAATCGTTGGACACTTGATCCCAGCGGGTACAGGACAGAGAACTTTCAATAAATTGATCGTGGGTTCTCAAGAAGAGTACGATTCGTTGGTAAGCTCTAAAGAAGAGTTTGCATCTAGATCTAAAGAGTATCAGGAAAATGAATAAGGACGACAACAAACAAGAACAGAAAAAGGGCAACCAGATTAATATTGAATTGTCTGAAGAAATTGCAGAGGGCGTATATGCGAACCTGGCAATGATTGCACATTCGAATTCTGAGTTTGTTGTAGATTTTATTCGTTTGATGCCAGGAGTACCTAAAGCTAAGGTGAAATCTAGAGTGGTGATCACTCCAGAGCACGCCAAAAGATTGCAGGCGGCACTTCAGGAAAATATTGTGAAATACGAACAGACTTTTGGCCCTATCAAACAGGTAGAAGATTCACCGAAATTCCCAATGAATTTTGGAGGAGCTGTAGGAGAGGCTTAAGGTCAGCTTGAAAAATAAATAGAAAGGAGTTCTCAAATGGGGACTCCTTTTTTTGTGAGGGAACAAAAAGATGGCTGGAAACTAGCAAGTTGCGGCCCGAAAATTACTGATAATCAATACATTTTTTTATTTCAATGTTTTTATTAGAGATAATAGTCTCTATCTTTGCGTTCCGAAAAAATTTACGGTAGAGAATAATTATTTTAAAATATAGATAAATGCCTACTATACAACAATTAGTTAGAAAGGGTAGAAAATCTATGGTTTCTAAATCCAAGTCTCCGGCTTTGGACGCATGTCCACAGAGACGCGGGGTTTGTACCAGGGTTTATACTACCACTCCAAAGAAGCCTAACTCAGCGATGAGAAAGGTAGCAAGGGTAAGATTAACCAACGGTAAAGAAGTGAACGCTTACATACCAGGTGAGGGTCACAATCTACAAGAGCACTCGATCGTATTGATCAGAGGCGGTAGAGTAAAGGATTTGCCAGGGGTTAGATACCATATTATTAGAGGTGCACTCGATACTGCAGGTGTAAGCGGCCGTTTACAGCGTAGATCTAAATATGGTGCGAAAAAGCCAAAAGATAAAAAGTAAAAACTGATAAAATAAGATGAGAAAATCGAAACCAAAGAAGAGATATATTCTTCCCGATCCGAAGTTCCAGGACACTTTGGTATCAAAGTTTGTGAACTACCTGATGGTGGACGGAAAGAAGAGTATTGCTTATTCGATCTTTTATGATGCGATTGACATTGTAGAAGAAAAGACAAGTGAGAATGGTCTTGAAACTTGGAAAAAAGCGCTCAACAACATTATGCCATCTGTAGAGGTGAAAAGCAGAAGAGTAGGCGGTGCTACATTCCAGGTTCCTATTGAGGTGAGACCTTCGAGGAAAACGTCATTAGGAATCAAGTGGATGATTTCATACTCTCGATCAAGAGGCGAAAAAACAATGAAAGAGCGTTTGGCTGGTGAGATCATCGCTGCAGCAAAAGGCGAAGGAGCTGCTGTGAAGAAAAAAGATGATACGCACAGAATGGCCGAGGCGAATAAAGCATTTTCACATTTTAGATTTTAATCAGAAGAAATAATGGCAAGAGATCTAAGCTTGACACGTAATATTGGTATCGCTGCTCACATCGATGCTGGTAAGACTACCACTACTGAGCGTATCTTATATTACACAGGTGTCAGCCACAAGATTGGTGAGGTGCACGACGGTGCAGCCACTATGGACTGGATGGAGCAGGAACAAGAAAGAGGTATCACTATTACTTCAGCTGCTACAACCGTATTTTGGAATTATAAAGAAAAACAATACCATATCAATATCATTGACACTCCAGGTCACGTGGATTTTACCGTAGAGGTAAACCGTTCCTTGAGAGTATTGGATGGTTTGGTGTTCTTGTTTAGTGCCGTTGATGGTGTAGAGCCACAGTCGGAGACTAACTGGAGACTAGCCGACAACTATAAAGTAGCTCGTCTGGGATTCGTTAATAAAATGGACCGTGCTGGTGCTGACTTCTTGATGGTGTGTAAGCAAGTCAAAGAAAGATTAGCGACTAAAGCCGTTCCTTTTCAGTTACCAATCGGAGCAGAAGAAGGATTTCGTGGTGTAGTTGATCTCGTAGAGAGAAAAGCTATGGTATGGAATGAAGAAGATCAAGGTATGACTTTCGAGGAAATCGAAATTCCTGCCGACATGCAAGAAGAAGTAGATCAATACAGAGAAGAATTGTTAGAGGCAGTAGCTGAATACGATGAAACTTTGATGGAAAAATATTTCGAAGACCCTGAGTCTATCTCAAAGGATGAAATTATTGCTGCTTCTAGAAAAGCAACTATTGATTTGGCTTTCGTACCTATGTTCTGTGGTTCTGCTTTCAAGAACAAAGGTGTTCAGACCATGCTTAACTATGTGATGGAGTTGCTTCCTTCACCTATGGATAGAGAAGGTATTGAAGGTATAGATCCGACTACTGAAGAAAAGGTGTTGAGAAAGCCTTCTGCTAGCGAGCCTTTCGCAGCTTTGGCCTTCAAAATCGCTACAGACCCATTCGTTGGACGTCTATGTTTCGCTAGAGCATATTCTGGAACACTTGATTCTGGATCTTATGTTTGGAACACTAGAACTGACAAGAAGGAAAGAATATCAAGAATATTCCAAATGCATGCGAATAAGCAAAATCAGATTGATCAGTTTCATGCTGGTGATATTGCTGCTGTAGTTGGATTTAAAGATATCAAGACAGGTGATACATTATGTGATGAAAAGCACAAGATAGTGCTAGAATCAATGGTGTTCCCTGAGCCAGTAATCGGATATGCGATTGAGCCTAAGACTCAGGCAGATTCTGATAAGCTGGGTATGGCTATTGCTAAGTTGGTAGAAGAAGATCCAACATTGGTAGTAGAAACAGATCATGACACTGGTCAGACTATCTTGAGAGGTATGGGTGAGCTTCACCTGGATATCATCATTGATCGTCTGAAGAGAGAATTCAAGGTTGAGATCAACCAGGGTGCTCCACAGGTGGCTTACAAAGAAGCTATCCAGTCTCTAGTAGACCACAAAGAGGTTTACAAGAAGCAGTCTGGTGGTAAAGGTAAATTTGCCGATATCGTATTCGAGCTTTCTCCAGTAGATGAAGATTTCGACAAAGTAGGACTACAATTCGAAAACAAAATCGTAGGTGGTGTGATTCCAAAAGAATTCATCCCAGCGATCGAAAAAGGATTCCAGTCGGCTATGTTGAATGGTCCATTGGCAGGTTTCCCATTGGATTCGATGAAGGTGAAATTGTATCATGGATCATTCCATGATGTGGATTCGGATGCATTGTCTTTCGAATTGGCAGCTAGACTAGGTTTCAAAGAGGCTGCTAAGAAGGCAAGTCCAGTATTGCTAGAGCCGATTATGGCTGTAGAAATTGTGACTCCTGATGAGTACACGGGTTCTGTGACAGGTGACTTGAACAGACGTCGTGGTATCATGAAAGGAATGGACGTAAAAGGGAATTCACAATTGGTGAAAGCTGATGTGCCGTTATCTGAATTGTTCGGTTATGTGACCGATCTTAGAACGATGACATCTGGTAGAGCAACAGCTTCATTGACATTCTCTCACTACGATCCAGTTCCGAAGAACATCGCAGATGAAGTAATTAAGAAAGAAAAAGGCGAGTAGTCCGCTAAATAATTATTGATATGAATCAGAAAATTAGAATCAAACTAAAGTCTTACGATCATAACTTGGTTGACAAGTCATCTGAGAAAATCGTAAGAGCGGTGAAAACTACTGGTGCAGTAGTAAGCGGGCCTATTCCACTTCCTACTGTAAAAGAGAAATTCACAGTCTTGAAGTCGCCACACGTAAACAAAAAAGCTAGAGAGCAATTTCAGCTTTGTACTTACAAAAGATTGGTAGATATCTACTCTAACAGTGCGAAAACAGTTGACGCATTGATGAAGTTAGAATTGCCAAGCGGTGTGGATGTAGAAATTAAGGTCTAATTATTTAGACTGGTATAAGTCAAAAGAACCAGCATACGCATGTTGGTTCTTTTTTGTTGTTATAAGTATCCAATATTTATAGCTAAAAATTTGAGAGAGAGTAGATTATTACTATCTTTGCAGTCCTTTTGCCGAAAAGAGTAAAAGGCGACAATAAATTATTGAAAATTTAATACTGTAATGTCAGGTATAATAGGAAAAAAAATTGGGATGACTAGCATCTACAGTGCCGATGGACGAAACGTTGCATGCACGCTAATAGAAGCTGGTCCTTGCGTGGTAACGCAAGTTAAGAACGACGAGACTGACGGCTACACATCGGTACAGCTTGGTTACGGTGAGCGTAAAGAAAAGCGTACGACTAAAGCCTTGAAAGGTCACTTCGCGAAAGCGAAAACTACTCCTAAGCAACACGTGGTTGAGTTTAGAGACTTCCGAGTTGAGTTTGAAGGAGGTGTACAGTTAGGACAATCCATCAGTGTTGCAGATGTTTTCCAGGTTGAAGACTTTGTAGATGTGGTAGCTAACTCTAAGGGTAAAGGTTTCCAGGGGGTTGTTAAGAGACACAACTTCGGTGGTGTTGGACAAGCTACTCACGGTCAGCACAACAGATTGAGAGCGCCAGGATCTATTGGTGGTGCTTCATATCCAGCACGTGTATTCAAAGGCATGAGAATGGCCGGGCGTACAGGTAACGATAGAGTAAAGGTGACCAACCTACAGGTGTTGAAAATCATACCTGAGAAGAACCTTATTTTAGTAAGTGGATCAGTTCCTGGTCCTAAAAATGGTACAGTAATTCTAGAGAAATAGTCATGAAAGTATCCGTATTAACTAAGACTGGTGAAGATACCGGGAGAAAGGTAGATTTGTCTAAGGATGTTTTTGGAATCGAGCCAAATGATCATGCTATCTATCTAGACGTGAAACAATATTTGGCGAACCAAAGACAAGGTACGCACAAATCTAAGGAGAGAGCCGAGATTGCTGGTTCTACTAAAAAGATTAAGAAACAAAAGGGTACTGGTACAGCTCGTGCGGGTAGTATCAAGTCGCCTGTTTTCAGAGGTGGGGGTAGAGTTTTTGGTCCTAAGCCAAGAAACTACGATATCGACCTTAATAAAAAATTGAAAGTGCTTGCTAGAAAATCGGCTTTGTCTTATAAGGCAACTGAAAAGAGCATTTCTGTTTTGGAAGACTTCTCTTTCGATGCACCTAAGACTAAGGACTATGCAGCATTGTTGAATAGCCTTTCTTTCGCTGACAAGAAAACCTTGTTGGTTCTTAAAGAAGATGATAAGAATGTATTGTTGTCATCTAAAAACTTGAAAAAAGCTCAAGTAGTAGTAGCTGATCAAATCAACACTTATGATTTGTTGAAAGCTGATAACTTGATCCTTTTGGAAGGTTCAATTGAGAAGATTCAGAACTTATTAACGAAATAAGAAGATGAGTATACTAAAGAAACCAATAGTTACTGAGAAAGTTTCTGCCTTGAATGAGGGAGGAAGATATGGCTTTGTGGTAGATAAAAACGCCAACAAGGTTGAAATCAAAAAGGCAGTAGAAAAGGCTTACGGGGTAACTGTAGAGAGCGTAAACACAATGGTTTATGCTGGAAAGTCAAAAACAAAGTACACTAAATCAAAAGTGGTTACTGGAAGAACTTCTTCTTTCAAGAAAGCGATTGTGAAGGTGGCTGAAGGAGATATAATAGATTTTTACGGAGGAGTATAAATAGTTAAAAAATGGCTGTAAGAAAATTAAAACCGATAACTCCGGGTACAAGATACAGAGTCGCTCCCGTTTTCGAGGAGATAACTAAATCTACTCCGGAAAAATCGTTGACCAAATCCACTCACCGTTCAGGTGGTAGAAACAACAGTGGTAAAATGACTGTTAGAAATATCGGTGGTGGTCACAAGAAGAAATATAGAGTAATTGACTTCAAGAGAAACAAGCACGGTGTGCCTGCGACTGTTAAGTCAATTGAGTATGATCCAATGAGAACGGCAAGAATTGCCTTGTTGTACTATGCTGATGGTGAGAAGAGATATATCATCGCTCCTCAAGGGCTAAAAGTAGATCAGACTATCGTGTCTGGATCTGGTGTAGCTCCAGAGGTAGGGAATACCCTTCCACTAGCAGAGATTCCATTAGGTACTATTGTTCACAACGTAGAGTTGAAGCCTGGTAAAGGTGGAGCTATGGCTAGAAGTGCTGGATCATATGTTCAGCTTTTGGCTAGAGAAGGAAAGTATGCAACTGTAAAGCTTCCTTCTGGTGAAATGAGAATGGTACTTGCTGTTTGTTTAGCTACTGTTGGTACAGTTTCTAACGGCGATCACATGAACGTGAGACTAGGTAAAGCTGGTAGAAACAGATGGTTAGGTAGAAGACCAAGAGTAAGAGGTGTAGCAATGAACCCAGTAGATCACCCAATGGGCGGTGGTGAAGGTAAATCTTCAGGAGGTCACCCAAGATCTAGAACTGGTATCATGGCGAAAGGTCAGAAGACTAGAACACCTAAGAAATATTCTAACAGATTGATCATCGGTAAAAACAAGTAAGCAATGGGAAGATCATTAAAAAAAGGACCTTATATAGATTTCAGACTAGAAAACAAGGTTGACACGATGAATGATTCCGGTAAGAAAGCCGTGATCAAGACCTGGTCTAGAAGATCTATGATATCTCCAGATTTCGTGGGACATACATTTGCGGTCCACAATGGAAATAAATTTATTCCAGTATTTGTTACTGAGAACATGGTAGGGCACAAGTTGGGAGAATTTGCTCCGACAAGAAACTTTAGAGGCCATATCAATAAGAAGGATAAAAAGAGATAATTAGCTGAACTATGGAAGCTGTAGCAAAATTAAAAAACGTACCAACTTCTCCTCGTAAAATGAGGGTAGTAGCTGATTTGGTAAGAGGCCAAAGAGTAAGTAATGCCTTGAACATTTTGAAGTTCGAAGCAAAGCAAGGTGCTGGTAGAATAGAAAAATTATTACTTTCTGCTATTTCCAACTGGGAAGCTAAAAATGAAGAGGCTAAGCTAGAAGAAGCAGATCTTTTTGTAAAAGAGATCTACGTAGATAGCGGCCGAATCTTGAAGCGTTTGAGACCTGCTCCACAGGGTAGAGCTCATAGAATCAGAAAAAGATCTAACCACGTAACTGTGGTGGTAGATAGCATGAACGCTTCAGCGTCAAAAGAAGGAAGTAACACTGAAAATTCAGAAAACTAATACAAATGGGACAGAAAGTAAACCCTGTAGGACTGAGATTAGGAATCGTTAAAGGTTGGGATTCTAACTGGTATGGTGGTAAGACGTTTCCAGATAAATTAGTCGAAGACACCAAAATCAGAAATTATATCAACGCACGTATTCCAAAAGGTGGAATTGCTAAAGTTGTTATCGAAAGAACTATCAAGAGAATTACCCTTACTATCCACACGGCTCGTCCAGGTGTAGTAATCGGTAAAGGAGGTTCTGAAGTAGATCGTATCAAGGAGGAGTTGAAAAAACTTACTGGAAAGGATCTACAGATCAACATCTTTGAGATCAAAAGACCTGAATTGGACGCTGTATTAGTTGGACAATCTATTGCTCAGCAGTTGAAAGCAAGAATCTCGTTCAGAAGAGCGATGAAGCAAGCAATCGCTGCAACTATGAGAGTAGGTGCTGAAGGTATCAAGATCAAATGTTCTGGACGTTTAGGTGGAGCTGAGATGGCAAGATCTGAGCAGTACAAAGAGGGAAGAATTCCTCTTCATACGCTAAGAGCAGATATCGATTATGCGATCTCTGAAGCTGATACAATCTACGGTAAGATTGGTATTAAAGTCTGGATCTTCAAAGGTGAGATTTACGGAAAAAGAGATTTGTCTCCTAACGTAGGTGCAGCTAGCCAAAGCAGCGGTGGAAACCGTAGATCTGGTGGAAGACCAGGAGGTCCTAGAAGGAATAGAAAATAATTTTTGAAACTTCCATTTGTTGGAATAAAGAATTAAGGAAATGTTACAACCAAAAAGAACCAAGTTCAGAAAGAAACAGAAAGGCAGAATCAAAGGGATGGCTCAGAGAGGGCATACGCTGGCTTTCGGTACTTTTGGTATCAAGTCTTTGGAGCCAGGATGGATCACCAGTAGACAAATAGAAGCTTCTAGGATTGCAATGACTAGAGCGATGAAAAGGGAAGGTCAAGTTTGGATTAGAATTTTTCCAGACAAGCCTGTGACTAAGAAGCCTGCAGAGGTAAGGATGGGTAAAGGTAAGGGTGCTCCAGAATACTGGGTAGCATGTGTTAAGCCTGGAACCATTTTGTTCGAAGCGGCCGGAGTTAGTAGAGAATTGGCTCAGGAAGCATTGAGACTGGCTCAACAAAAGTTGCCTCTTAGAACCAAGTTTATTGTTAGAAGAGATTATCAAGGATAAGGGTTTAACCTACCTGATTAAATTATAGCACTATGAAAAATTCTGAAATAAAAGGATTGTCATTAGAAGAGTTGAAGACGAAAGTCGCAGCTGAGAGAGAAAGCTTGTCAAAGCTAAAGTTTGCTCATGCCATCACTCCCATAGAAAACCCTATGAGATTGAAAGACTCTAAGAAGTTAATTGCAAGGTTAAACACTGAAATCAGAGCTAAGGAATTGGCTCAACAATAAGTTCAAGATGGAAACCAGAAATTTAAGAAAAGAACGTATCGGGAAAGTAGTAAGCACTAAAATGGATAAAACCATCACTGTGCAAGTACTCCGAAAAATGAAGCACCCTATATATGGTAAGTTTGTGAGCAGCACGAAGAGATTCGCTGTACACGACGAGAACAATGAATGTGGTGAAGGTGATACTGTGAAAATCATGGAAACACGACCTTTGTCTAAAAACAAAAGGTGGAGATTAGTAGAAATTATTGAAAGAGCTAAATAACGATGGTACAGCAAGAGTCAAGACTTAGTGTAGCGGATAATAGTGGTGCTAAAGAAGTACTTTGTATCCGCGTATTGGGAGGTACTGGTAAAAGGTACGCCTCAGTAGGTGATAAAATTGTTGTTACTGTTAAGTCGGCAATTTCTTCGAGTAACCTAAAGAAAGGCACAGTATCTAAAGCAGTAGTTGTAAGAACTAAGAAGGAAGTGAGAAGAAAGGATGGTTCATACATCCGTTTCGAAGATAATGCAGCTGTTCTTCTTGGTGGTAACGATGAGCCTAGAGGTACCAGGATTTTCGGGCCAGTGGCTAGAGAGTTAAGAGAGAAGCAATTCATGAAGATTGTTTCATTGGCACCTGAAGTGCTTTAAGGTTAGGATTCTAATTTGAAAAAATATTAGACAATGAAATTTCACGTAAAAAAAGGGGACACTGTTAAGGTTCTAGCTGGTAATTCCAGAGGGAAAACTGGTGCTGTACTAGAGGTATTCCCAGCAAAGTATAAAGCTATCGTTGAAGGTCTGAATATGGTGACTAAGCACACCAAGCCTTCAGCAGAAAATCCAGAAGGTGGCATCAAAAAAGTAGAAGCTCCTATTCACTTGAGCAACTTGATGCTAGTAGACCCTGCATCTGGAGAAGCTACTAAAGTAGCTAGAAAAGCAGGTGATAATGGGAAATTGATAAGAGTATCAAAGAAAACAGGGGAGGTGATCAATGGCTAATCCTAGATTAAGAACCAAATACGCAGAGGAAATTATCCCTGCTTTGAAAGAGAAATTTCAGTACAAATCTATCATGGAGGTACCAAAGATCGAAAAGATCTCAATCAACCGTGGTATTGGAGATGCTGTATCTGATAAGAAATTGGTAGATGCTGGTGTTGAGGAGTTGACTCAGATCACTGGTCAGAAAGCCGTTCCTACATTGTCTAAGAAAGCGATCTCTAACTTTAAGTTGAGAGAAAACATGCCTATCGGTGCTCGCGTGACTTTGAGAGGAGATAAGATGTACGAGTTCATCGATCGTTTGATGACTGTAGCTCTTCCTCGTGTACGTGACTTCAAAGGAATCAAAGACAAAGGTTTTGATGGTAGAGGTAACTACACACTTGGTGTGAAGGAACAAATCATCTTCCCAGAGATTTCGATCGATAAAATCAACAGAATTTCTGGTATGGATATCACTTTTGTGACTACTGCCAAGACTGATGAAGAAAGTTTTGAATTGTTGAAAGCGTTTGGAATGCCATTCGCCGGAAAAAATAATAATTGATATGGCAAGAGAATCGATAAAAGCCAGAGAAAGAAAAAGAGAAAAACTTGTTGCTAAGTATGCAGCCAAAAGAGCAGAGTTAAAAGCTGCTGGCGATTACGAAGGATTGGACAAGTTACCAAGAAACTCTTCAAAGGTAAGATTACACAACAGATGTAAGCTTACTGGTAGGCCAAAAGGTTACATGAGAAAGTTCGGTATTAGCAGAGTTACCTTCAGAGAGATGGCAAGTGCTGGAAAAATACCTGGTGTAACTAAAGCTAGCTGGTAAAAGAGTTTTTAAAATATAAAATATTAACTAACTTTGCACCCCTGTTAAAAAATAGGGGTTAAAAGTGTACTGTAATGACTGATCCAATAGCAGATTATTTAACAAGATTAAGAAACGCCATAAGAGCGAATCATAGAATCGTAGAGATCCCTGCTTCTAATATAAAGAAGGAGATGACTAAAGTGTTGATGGACAAGGGGTTCATTCGAAACTATAAGTTCGAAGACGATGGTGTTCAGGGGAAAATCAGAATTGCGCTGAAATACAACCCTCAATCTAAAAAGTCGGCAATTGAGCACTTAGAAAGAGTGTCAAAGCCAGGATTGAGAAAGTATGCGCAGGCTGACGCATTACCTAGAGTATTAAATGGACTTGGTATTGCAATTTTGTCAACTTCCAAAGGTGTAATTTCCGATAAGGAAGCCAAGGAGCAAAAAGTTGGCGGTGAAGTATTGTGTTACGTTTATTAATTAGAGCAAAATGTCACGAGTAGGAAATAAGCCAATAGCATTACCTCAAGGAGTGGAAGTCAAAATTGACGGAAGCACGGTAAACGTGAAAGGTGCCAAAGGAAGCTTAGCGAGAGAAGTCGATAGTGATTTTGATCTTGCTGTTGAGGATGGTCAGATTACAGTTAAGAGACCAACTGATCAAAAAAGACATAAAGCCCTTCATGGTCTATATAGATCATTGATCAATAACATGGTTATTGGTGTATCTGAAGGATATAAGAAAGAATTGGAATTGGTAGGTGTGGGTTATAAAGCAACTACTCAAGGTCAAATTCTTGAGATGAACCTGGGTTATTCTCACAATATATTTATGCAGATCCCATCTGAAGTATCGGTTAGTGCAGAGACTCAAAAGGGTAAAAACCCAATCGTAACTTTGGAATCTACTGATAAAGAATTGGTAGGAGAGGTTGCTGCTAAAATTAGATCACTTAGAAAAATCGAGCCTTACAAAGGAAAAGGTATCAGATTTGTTGGTGAGATTATTAGAAGAAAAGCTGGTAAAACTGCTGCTAAATAATAAATAGACATGGCAATTACTAAAGAGCAAAGAAGACTTAGAATAAGAAGAGGCATCCGCAATAAGATTAGCGGAACTGCTGAACGCCCTAGATTATCTGTTTATAAAAGCAATAAAGCAATCTATGTACAGTTGATCGATGATGTAAACGGAGCTACTCTGTTGGCTACATCTTCAGCTGAACTAGGTACCGCTACTGTGAACATCGAATCTGCAAAAGAAGTAGGTAAGAAATTAGCGGAAAAAGCTTCAGGAAGCGGAATCAGTGCAGTAGTATTTGATAGAGGGGGATACCCATATCACGGAAGAATCAAGGCCTTAGCAGACGGGGCTAGAGAAGGAGGCCTTAAATTTTAATTGATTATGTCTAAGAATAACGTAAAAGCTATAAAAGCAAGTGAAATCGAACTACAAGAAAAAGTAGTGGCGATTAAAAGAGTTGCTAAAGTGGTGAAGGGTGGTAGAAGATTTAGTTTTTCTGCTATCGTAGTTGTCGGTGATGGAAACGGTGTAGTAGGTTACGGTTTGGGTAAAGCCAACGAGGTAACTGATTCTATCACTAAAGGCATAGATGACGCTAAGAAGAATTTGGTAAGAGTACCTGTTTTTAAAGGTACTGTACCTCACGATGCGATTGGTAAGTTCGGTGGTGGATTGGTTCTATTGAAGCCAGCTGCTCAAGGTACCGGGGTTATTGCTGGTGGTGCGATGAGAGCAGTATTAGAGAGTGCAGGTGTACATGATGTACTGGCTAAATCTAAAGGTTCATCTAACCCGCACAACGTGGTAAAGGCTACTTTTGATGCGCTAAATAAAATGAGAGATCCTTATACGGTAGCTCAGCAAAGAGGTGTAGAATTGTCTAAAGTTTTTAACGGCTAAGAAGATGGCGAAGGTAGTAATTACACAAAAGAGAAGTATTATTAAGAGACCTAAGGATCAAAAACTGACAATTCAGGCTTTGGGATTAGGTAGAATTAATAAGTCTGTTGAGAAAGATTTGACTCCTCAAATCGAGGGAATGATCAACAAGGTGGCACACTTAGTGTCTGTAGAGAAGAAATAATTTTAGAACTAATTTCTGAAATCACATAACGATGAAATTAAATAGTTTAAAGCCGGCAGAAGGATCGATTAAGTCCGACAAAAGGATCGGTAGAGGCCAGGGATCTGGTAGAGGGGGAACTTCTACAAGAGGTCACAAAGGAGCCAAATCTAGATCAGGTTATTCTAGAAAGTTAGGTTTCGAAGGGGGACAAATGCCTCTTTATAGACGAGTACCTAAATTTGGTTTCAAATCTCCTAACAGAGTAGAGGCTAAGCCAATTAATCTTGACGCACTTCAGAAATTAGCTGATGAGAAGAAAATAACTGCTATTACTGTTGAAGTATTGGTAGATAATGGACTAGCAGCTAAAGGTGATGTGGTAAAAGTTTTGGGTAGAGGAGAATTGTCTGCTAAAGTAGAGGTTTCTGCTCACGCTTTTTCAAAATCTGCGATCGAGGCTATCGAGAAAGCAGGAGGAAAAGCAACTACAGTTTAATTTATGAAAAAGTTTTTCAGTACGATAAGGAATATTTTCTCGATTGAAGATCTACGCGTTAGGATCTTAAACACGGTTGGCTTCTTGATCATTTTTAGATTAGGAACCTTCGTAGTTTTGCCTGGTATAGATCCTTCTAAACTTGCTGATAAAGCAGAAGGTATATTCGGTCTTTTAGACACATTCTTAGGAGGTGCATTTAACAATGCCTCCATTTTTGGTCTGGGGATTATGCCATATATCTCTGCCTCTATTGTAATCCAGCTTTTGACTATGGCAGTGCCATATTTCCAGAAGTTGCAGAAAGAAGGAGACAGTGGGCGAAAGAAAATTAATCAGATTACAAGGGTACTGACTATTGCGATCACCTTTGCACAAGGTAGTGCCTACTTGGCAGGAGCTATTCCAGCTGAGGCTATCGTACTAGAAAACAAGGTCATGTTTACCTTCTCATCTATTGTAATCTTAACAGCAGGAACTATTTTCTGCATGTGGTTAGGTGAGAGAATTACAGATAAAGGAATTGGAAACGGTATATCGATGCTGATCATGATTGGTATTATCTCTCGTTTCCCGGGTAGTTTGTTGCAGGAAGCAATCACTAGAGGTATGAGCGAAGCTTTGTTCTTCCTTCTTGAATTGATTGGTTTGTTCTTCGTAGTGATGGCGGTAGTGTTGTTGACTCAGGCGGTAAGAAGAATTCCTGTTCAATATGCCAAGCAGGTAGTAGGAAATAAAGTATATGGCGGTCAGCGTCAATACATTCCTCTAAAAGTGAATTCGGCTGGTGTGATGCCGATCATCTTTGCTCAGTCATTGATGTTTTTGCCTGCTATGATTGCAAGTTATTTTGCAGACTCTAGTGATGTGGCGCAGTATATAGGTGCTACTTTCTCTAACTTCCAGTCTTGGCAGTATAACTTGACATTCGGAATTATGATTGTTTTGTTTACTTTCTTTTATACTGCTATCTCGGTGAATCCGAATCAGATTGCAGATGATATGAAAAGAAACGGTGGTTTTATTCCTGGTGTGAAACCTGGAAGCGCTACTTCAGAATTTATAGATACTGTACTGACCAGAGTGACTCTGCCAGGTTCATTGTTCTTAGCGATTGTGGCTGTGATGCCAGCATTTGCTCAGATGGCTGGTGTGAGTACTAACTTTGCTCAGTTCTTTGGAGGTACCTCTTTGTTGATCATGGTAGGTGTGATTTTAGATACGCTACAGCAAATCGAATCATACTTGTTGATGAGACATTATGAAGGAATGATGAAGTCTGGTAAGCTGAAGGGTAGATCGGAAAATATAGCTGTCGCTTAATTATTAAGATTTACTATGGCTAAACAGGCATCAATAGAACAAGATGGTACAATTAAAGAAGCATTGTCAAACGCAATGTTTCGAGTTGAACTTGAAAATGGACATGAGGTAATAGCTCATATTTCTGGAAAGATGAGAATGCATTACATTAAAATCTTGCCAGGTGATAAAGTGAAAATGGAGATGTCTCCATATGACTTAACTAAAGGAAGAATAGTTTACCGCTATAAATAAAAAATTATGAAGGTTAAAGCATCCGTAAAGAAGAGAAGCGCTGACTGCAAGGTCATTCGTAGAAACGGAAAAGTTTACGTTATTAACAAAAAGAACCCTAGGTTCAAGCAAAGACAAGGATAATTATGGCTAGGATTGCAGGAGTAGATATTCCAGATAATAAAAGAGGTGAGATTGCTCTTACCTATATTTTCGGACTGGGTCGTAGTTCAGCTCAAAAGGTATTGACTGAAGCTGGTGTTGACTGGAACAAAAAAGTTCAGGATTGGACTGAAGATGAAGCAGGTAAGATCAGATCTTACATCAGCGAAAACTTCAAGGTTGAAGGTGTTCTAAAATCAGAAGTACAGTTAAATATTAAGCGTCTTCTTGATATCGGATGTTACCGAGGATTGAGACATAGAAAGGGTCTTCCAGTAAGAGGTCAGCATACTAAGAACAATGCTAGAACCAGAAAAGGTAAAAGAAAAACTGTTGCCAATAAGAAGAAGGCTACTAAATAATAATTGACAATGGCACAAAAAAGAAAAGATAAAGGTAGAAAAAGAGTCGTTGTTGTTGAGCCGATTGGCCAAGCGCACATCAAAGCTTCATTCAACAATATCATCATTTCATTGACCAATCAAACAGGTCAGGTGATTTCTTGGGCTTCTGCTGGTAAAATGGGCTTCAAAGGTTCTAAGAAAAACACTCCTTATGCTGCGCAAGTAGCTGCTCAGGACTGTGCACAAGCTGCATATGAGCTTGGACTTAGAAAAGTTGAGGTTTTTGTGAAAGGTCCTGGAGCTGGACGTGAGTCAGCGATCAGAACTATCCAAAATGCAGGTATCGAAGTAACTATGATTAAAGATGTTACTCCACTGCCTCACAACGGATGTAGACCTCCAAAAAGAAGAAGAGTTTAATATCATTTTTAGAAGAAATAGGAAATGGCAAGATATAGAGGACCAAAAACTAAGATTGCGAGAAAATTCAATGATCCAATCTATGGCCCAGATAAGACTTTAGCTAAAAAGAACTATCCTCCTGGACAACACGGAAGAGGTAGAAGAAAAAAGCAGTCAGAATATGCGATTCAGCTTGCTGAAAAGCAGAAAGCTAAATATACCTATGGTTTGTTAGAGAAGCAGTTCTCTAATCTTTTTGACCATGCTTCTAGAAAAAGCGGTATTACTGGTGAGATTCTATTGCAATTGTTGGAATCAAGATTGGACAACATCGTATTCAGATTAGGAATCGCTCCTACAAGAAACGCTGCTAGACAATTGGTTCTTCACAAGCATATCACCGTCAATGGCGAAATTGTAAATGTTCCTTCATTTAGTGTGAAATTGGGAGATATCGTAGCGGTAAGAGAGAAATCTAAATCTTTGGAAGCCATTACTTATAGTCTTTCAAGAGGGGCTGTTAGCAAATACCCTTGGTTGGAGTGGGATTCAACTGAACTAGCCGGTAAACTGACAGTTCTTCCTACTAGAGAGGAGATTCCTGAGAACATCAAGGAGCAACTCATAGTAGAATTGTACTCTAAATAATCTATTCATTAATTTTTTAAGCAAGAAATAATTATGTCAATACTAGCATTTCAAATGCCTGAGAAGGTGGTGATGGAGAAGGCTGATGACTTTCACGGCTTGTTTACCTTTAAACCGCTTGAGCAGGGCTATGGTGTAACTGTGGGCAATGCGTTGAGAAGAATTCTATTGTCTTCACTAGAAGGTTATGCCATCACTGGAATTAAAATCCCTGGAGTATTGCATGAATTTTCTACAATTGAGGGTGTAGTAGAAGATGTGTCTGAAATCATCTTGAACCTGAAAATGGTTCGTTTCAAGAAGATTGCAGATGTAGCGGATAGCAAAATTGTAGTAAGTTTATCTGGTAAGAAGGAATTCAAAGCAGGTGATATAAATGGTTCTACAGAAGCATTCGAAATCTTGAATCCGGATCACGTGATTTGTCACATGGATGAGAGTGTTAAATTCGAAATTGAATTGACAATCGAAAAAGGTCGTGGTTATGTAGCTGCTGAGGAAAATAAACCTGCTGAACAAGTATTTGGTTTTATTCCAATCGATGCAGTTTTCACTCCAATCAAGAATGTGAAGTTTTCTGTTGAAAACACTCGTGTAGAGCAAAAAACAGATTACGAGCAGTTGATTCTTGATATCGAGACTGACGGATCTATTCACCCTGAGAATGCATTGAAAGGTGCAGCTAATATCTTAATCCAACACTTCATGTTGTTCTCTGATCAGACGATGATCCTGGATACGCATGACGCAGGTGAGCCTGAGGCAGTGGATGAAGAGATGCTTCACATGAGAAAACTGTTGAAGACTGGCTTGAATGATCTCGATCTTTCGGTTAGAGCTTATAACTGTCTGAAAGCTGCTGATGTGAGAACATTGGGAGATTTGGTAAGACTGGAAATTTCTGATATGATGAAGTTCAGAAACTTTGGTAAGAAATCGTTGGCAGAGCTAGAGCAGCTTGTTGCTGATAAGAACTTAACTTTTGGCATGGATTTGTCAAAATATAAATTAGACGAGGAGTAAAAATGAGACACGGGAAGAAATTTAATCATTTAGGTAGAACTGCATCGCACAGAGGCGCGATGTTATCTAACATGGCTTCTTCTTTGATTTTGCACAAGAGAATTACAACTACTGTTGCAAAAGCAAAAGCTTTAAGAAAGTACGTAGAGCCTATCATCACCAGAGCAAAGGATGATACCACTCACTCTAGAAGAGTAGTGTTCTCTTACTTGCAAAATAAGGAATCTGTAACTGAGCTTTTCGGCAGTGTAGCTGATAAAGTTGCTAACAGACCGGGTGGTTATACTCGTATCCTTAAAACTGGTAACAGATTAGGGGATAATGCAGATATGTGTATTATGGAGTTGGTTGATTACAACGAATTGATGCTCAAGGAATCTGCTCCGGCTAAAGCTAAGACAAGAAGAAGTAGAAGAGGTAAAGGAACATCTGCAGGAGAAACTCCAGCAGTGGAAGTAGCTGCTACTGAAGAAGTAGTAGAAACTGCTCCTGAAGCACCTGAAGCTACTACAGAAGAAGCTCCTGAGAAGGAAGAGTCTTCTGATGATTCTCAAAAAGAGGATAAGCAATAATTGAAAAGATTATTATCATATAAAAGCCATCTCGATAAGTGTCGGGATGGCTTTTTTTATGTCTAAAAAATAGTAAGATTTGCGGTGAATTAATCACCGTCTTCTGAGGCTCATATGAAACTAAAACAACGCGACAAAGCTTTTTTACTCCTGGCAGATGGGAGTTATTTTGAAGGTACTTCGATAGGAAGTAAAGGCACCAGTGGTGGAGAGATCTGCTTTAATACTGGGATGACTGGTTATCAAGAGGTATATACTGACCCGTCCTACTTTGGACAGATTATCGTGAATACCAACTCACATATTGGTAACTATGGTTCGGTTGATTTTGAAATAGAATCAGACAGACCTAAAATTAATGGCCTGGTGGTGAATGAATATTCCGAGATTCATAGCCGCCACGATGGTGAGTCTACTTTGGACGAGTATTTAGAGAAAAACGGTATCGTTGGGATAGCGGACTTGGATACTAGAAAGATCGTAAAGCAAATCAGAAGTCAAGGTGCTATGAATGCCATCATTACTTCTGAGATTGATGATTTGGCTAAACTGAGAGAAGAGCTCGGGAAGGTGCCAAGTATGGATCATTTGGAGTTGTCTTCTAAAGTGACGACAAAGGAACCGTACCTACTAAACGAAGGTGGTGAATATAAGGTAGCAGTGCTGGATATTGGGTGTAAGAAGTCCATTTTGACTAATATGACCAATAGAGGTTGTGAGTTAAAGGTTTTTCCGGCGGAGACTTCATTTGCAGATTTGAAGGCTTATAACCCAGATGGCTATTTTATCTCTAATGGACCGGGTGATCCTGCAGCCATGCCTTATGCAATCGAGACTGTAAAACAAATCATGGATGAGGATAAACCTATGTTCGGGATTTGTTTGGGACATCAAATCATCGCTTTGGCAAATGGTGTGAGTACTTACAAGATGCACCATGGTCATAGAGGACTAAATCATCCAGTGAAGAACCTGGTGACTGGTAGAAGTGAAGTTACTTCTCAAAATCACGGTTTTGCAGTGGATAAAAAGGAAGTGGAAGCTTCTGATAAATTAGAATTAACACACATTAATCTCAATGATAATACCGTAGCTGGAATTAGAGTTAAGGGCAAGCCTGTATTTTCAGTACAGCATCACCCGGAGGCTTCTCCGGGACCTCACGATTCCAGGTATTTATTTGACGATTTTATTCAACTAATTAAAAAACAAAAAGAATCATGAGTTTGATCGAAAGTGTATTTGCAAGACAAATACTGGATTCAAGAGGAAATCCAACCATCGAAGTAGATGTAGTAACTGAAAGCGGTGTGTTAGGACGAGCGGCTGTTCCATCTGGAGCATCTACTGGCGTTAACGAGGCTGTTGAATTAAGAGACGGTGATAAGGGCACTTACTTAGGTAAGGGTGTTTTGAAAGCGGTAGAGAATGTAAATGACGTAATCCAGCCAGAGGTAATTGGTCTATCTGTTTTTGATCAACGCTATATCGATCAATTGATGATTGATTTGGATGGTACTGAAACTAAGAGCAAGTTAGGAGCCAATGCTATCTTGGGTGTTTCTTTGGCAGTAGCTAAAGCAGCAGCTGAAGAATTAGGTCTTCCTCTTTTCAGATACATCGGGGGTACTAATGCACACACATTGCCAGTACCAATGATGAACATCATCAATGGTGGATCTCACTCTGATGCGACTATCGCATTCCAGGAGTTTATGATCCGTCCAGTTGGAGCTGAGACTTTTTCTCAGGCAATGCAAATGGGAGCTGAGACCTTCCACGCGTTGAAGAAAATTTTACATGACAAAGGTTTGAGTACTGCAGTAGGTGATGAGGGAGGATTTGCTCCTGCATTTACAGGTGGTACTGAAGAAGCGCTAGAAAGCGTATTGAGCGCGATCAAAGCGGCAGGATACGAGCCAGGTAAGGATATTACTATTGGATTGGATTGTGCTTCTTCTGAATTCTTCGTGGATGGCAAATATGACTACTCTAAATTCGAAGGGCCAAATGGTCAGAAGAGAAATGCTGAAGAGCAAGTAGCTTATTTGGCTGAACTAGTAGAGAAATATCCAATCGATTCTATTGAGGATGGATGTGCTGAAGAAGATTGGTCTACTTGGGCGCTTTTGACTGAGAAAATCGGTGACAAGTGTCAGCTAGTTGGTGATGATTTGTTTGTGACCAACGTGAAGTTCTTGCAAAGAGGTATCGAAGAGAAATCTGCGAACTCTATCTTGATCAAGGTAAACCAAATCGGTACTTTATCTGAAACTTTGGACGCTATCGAATTGGCTCACAAAGCGGGATTCACTGCTGTAATCTCACACAGATCAGGTGAAACTGAAGATGCTACTATTGCAGATATCGCAGTGGCTACCAATGCAGGTCAAATCAAGACTGGTTCATTGTCTAGATCTGATAGAATGGCGAAATACAACCAATTGTTAAGAATTGAAGAAGAGCTTGGCGAAGTAGCTAAGTTCCCTAAGGCTTAATTTATTGAGTGAATAATATTAGAAAGGGCTCCTGATTCAGGAGCCCTTTTTTGTTGTTTAGAAACCAAAGTTTGTTCTTTAGCTAATAAATTTCGCACAAGACATAGCTGACTTTAATTTGAAGAGATTAGAATTGACCGATTAAGTTTTATGAAGGTTAAAGAGCAATTGTATCAAGGGCGCATCACTTCGATTGATGCTTTTCGCGGCATTACTATTTTGGTAATGATATTTGTCAATGAATTGGCTGGAGTGTCAAATGTCCCGCAATGGATGAAGCATATGCCAGCTGAGGCAGATGCGATGACTTTTGTTGATCTAGTCTTTCCCGCTTTCTTATTCATTGTAGGGATGTCTGTTCCCTTTGCTTTCAATGCAAGACTGAGGAAAGGGGATAGTAACTTAGAAATTTGGAAACATACGCTCATCCGTAGTTTTGCACTTATTGTGATGGGGCTGTATATGGTCAATGCAGAGTATGGCTATGATGCTAGTCAGATGCTTATCACTCCTTCACTTTGGGCTTTTTTAGCCTATAGTTTACCCATACCCATCTGGAACAAGTACAGTAAAAACTTCTCCAAAACGTGGAAGTACGCGCTACAATATGGAGGAGTATTGGGGCTAGTCGCTTTATACTTCTTGTATGTTAGGGAGGATGGAGGTATTGGCCTTACACCTAAATGGTGGGGGATTTTAGGATTGATTGGTTGGGCCTATCTTTTTACAGTTGTGAGTTACTGGATGGTGAAAGGTAGGATATTAGCCGTTTTTGCATTTTTCCTTCTTTGTGTTAGTGTCAACTGCATAGCTTCTATGGATGGATTGTCCATTAATGAAAATCCTGTTTTTAGTTTTGTTTCGGGACACATGACACATGCTTCAATAGTCAGTGCAGGGGTACTGGTTTCACTATTGTTTTTTGAACGCAAATGGGAAAAAATAAATTGGGCCGTTATTGCATTCGCTGCTCTATTATTTGGTGCTGGATTATTACTAAGGCCTTATTTTGAAGTTTCGAAAATACGTGCGACTCCCTCTTGGTGCTTGTATTCAGCAGGTATCTGCACGATTGTCTATTATTTTCTTTATTGGCTGATGGAGGAAAAGAAACGCGTTTCGTGGAGTGAGTTTTTTATGCCCGCAGCAGCCAATCCTCTTCTTATTTATATCCTCCCAGGTATTATTATTTATTTCAATGCCTCACTTGGCTTTCATGTGATTCCTGAATATTTCGCAAGTGGAGTGCCAGGCATTCTTTGGAGTGCGGTGTTTTCTGTGATCATGCTTTATCTGATGAAACTGTTCAATAGGATGAACATAAGACTGCATATATAAGAAAGCCGGAACAAATTAGATTCATTCCGGCGATCGGTTAAACTAAATTATAATCATTATGGGTATTACATGTCTTCATCGCCTCCATCAAATCCCCCTCGACCCTCTTTCCGCTCTTTTTGGCGGTTGAGTCGGTAGGTAAAGCTGAGGGTGAATTGTCTGGACCTCCATTGAAATACGGATTTAGATTCGAACTCAGCATCGGCTGATTCATTTCTCCATTTTCTGGTGTTAAATAAATCTTGCACACTAGCGGTTAGAGTAGCATTCCCATCAAAAAAGTCACGGGTAGCTCCTATATCTACAGTGTAATAAGCTAGTCTTTTTCCTTGGGTTGTGTTTTGGGGTCCTCGATAGTTCAAATTGGTTTGAAAATCTATGTCTTGAGGAAGCTTGATTTTTGAATTAACTCTGGCACTATACGACCGGGCATCAGCATAGAAATCTTTATCTTCGGCCTCTCCTGATGTGATTCTACGATATATATTGAAATCACCATTTACAACCCACCAATCGGTAAGATCTTGAGATACATTGAGTTCGAATCCATACGCATCTTCCGTTGCTAGATTGAATAGCTGGGAATAGATCACTCCAGATTCATCTGGGTCAGTACTTGGAAAACTCAAACGATCGATTTCATCCGTGGTATGATTGTAATATATGCCTCCATAAAAAGAACCTGTTTGCCAGTTTTGTAAGTAGCCAACCTCGTAAGAGTCTGTCAATTCTGGATCCAAATCAGGATTGCCAATACGGAAATTTCTATTATCACTGAAACTGCTAATTGGGTTGAGGTTTCTGAAACTAGGTCTTCGTAATCGGCGTGAATAACTTAGTTGGAAATTTTGGTCTTCATTGATCTCGTAGGTTAGGTGAAGTGAAGGGAAATAATTGACATAATTTTTCTCATTTCTATCAACAAGATTTTCTGATTGCAATTTGGTCTCAATATCAGTGGCTTCAACTCGTAAGCCTAGCTGATAGGAAAATTGATTCCATTTATTACCATAAATGATGTATCCAGCATAAATGTTTTCTTGATACTCAAAGTCATTGGAAAATCTTTCGTCTCGTTCCCAAACAGTTCCGTTCAAGGAGTCGAGTTGATAGTTGTTTCGAATATTTCGGATTGAGGTACGCGTACCGATTTCGAATTTGCTGTTTTCTGATAGGGGATGTATGTAATCGAGTTGAAATAGCTGGGTGTTTTCACCTTCATCGTTTCTTACCTTCTGATTGAGATCTTCTTTTTTTGGATTAGTGGTTGTTTCAATGATGTCAGACTGTTCAAGTTCACTATTGTCTCTGTATTGAAAGTAGGCCGTTAACTTGTGTTCTTCTTGGGAGAAGGTTTTCTCATAGTTGAGTGAAATCTCTGTGAGACTTTCGTCTTCCGTCTCTTTATCTTTCCGATTGGTGACGTAATTTAACGAATCGTTAATGTCATAGTCTTCATAGACTATTGCAGTGTTGTTGGTTTCATCCCCGATATTGTAAATCCCTGTTAGTGTCAACTTGTTATTATCATTGATGAAATAGTCAGCACCTATACGGTAGTTTTGAGAAATCCCACCTCGGTCGTGTCGTCTGTCTCTATCGGTAGAGTATGTAGAGTCAATTTGAGAGGTTATCGAGTCCAATTCAAAGTATTTAGAAAAGGATTCTCCATAGCCGTTATAGCGGCGGTAGCTCAGACCTGCCCCGGCGAAGAAGTTGAATTTACCTGATCGGTAGTTGATACTGGCGTTGGGCCTAATGAGGTTTGGATATCCTAGGTCTAGTCCAAACGTACCATTCAAGCCCCTCTTAGCATCTTTTTTCAGTACGATATTAATGATACCACCCGTACCCTCTGCATCGTATTGTGCAGATGGGTTAGTGATAACTTCAACCCTTTCGATCATGTTGCCCTGAAGCATACGAAGGGCATCTTGATTGCTCATGCCCGCCATGCCAGATGGTTTCCCGTCTATCAGGATATTTACATTATCATTGCCTCGTAGAGAAACATTGCCCTCTACATCAACTTGAACTGAAGGGAGGTTGTCCAGAATGTCTGAAGCATTTTTACCGACGTTGCTTACATTCTCTCCGACATTGAATGTCTTTTTGTCTAGGGAGAATTCAACCTGTTCTTTTCTTCCTTCGACAACCACTTCTTTGAGCTGCTTGCTATCCTCAGATAGAGGTATGCTACCCACACGGACATCCGAATTGTTAACTACAACTTCTATTTTCTTACTTTGATATGAAATGAATTTTACTTCCAGATAGTAACTCCCAGGTTTAACTTCAAAATTAAAGGTCCCGCTTTCTTGTGTGATGGTTCCTGATATGAGCTCGTCCGTGGACTTGTTATGAATGGAGACTGTGGCATAACCAAGAGCTTGCTGATTGGAGGCATCTACCACTTTGCCAGACACGGTGAATTTTCTTGCATCCTCAGCCTTGGCTAAAAAAGTTAATGATGAAAGTACCAATAAAATTCCTGTGATAATAAATCTCATATTTCAGTTTTTGCTTTTTAGTTTTTGACCTTACAAAGGTTGAAAGCAATTCTATTGAGAATTTGAAGTTTAAAGGGAAATAGAGATTTGGTGCAGGGAGTTTTTGTCGTCGAAACGATAGTTGATGGTATAATCCGATACTTCACATATTTTTTGAACTATCGAAAGACCAAGTCCGATGGAGTCATTAGTCGTACTTTCTTTTCTGAAGCGTTGGAGCAGCTCTTCTGTTTTACCTTTAGGTGCCAATCCCGGATTGGTTATTTTCAGTTGATTATGGGATAGTTGGATGCTTATCGAACCACCTTCTTTCAGGTTGTGTTTGATGGCATTCTGGATGAGGTTGTTCAGCATGATTTCAACTAGCGTTGGGTCATTTTCGGTCTCCGTCGGTTCTAGAGATTTTTCGATTGATATACCTCTCATTTCGAACAAGTCTTCCTTTTCCTCACAGATTCTTTCAATCAAGGTGTCTATCCGTAACCGCTCTAGTTTGTTAAATTCATTGTTTTCTATCCTGCTTAATATGACTAGGGATTGTTGAATACGCGAAACTTTTCCTAGCGCTTTTTGTGCATCCACGATCCATTCCATTTGTTCTTCTGACAAAGACTGGTGCTGCATGAGTAGATCTAGTTTGCCTGAGGCAATGGCCATGGGAGTGCGAATTTCATGCGCAATATCCCCTGAGAATTCTTTGAGGTTTTTGTAATCTGCGATGGCCTTTTTGGACATCTGTGTCAGGAATTCATTGAGCTTTTTGAATTCGAAAGTGCTACTGGGAATAGCCTCTACAGGCACTCCTTTTTCCAGATTGAAATTTTTGATTTTAACCAGACTTTGGTTGAATGGGCCCAATAAATAGCGAGATATAAAGAACCCAGCTATTAATGATAGAACCGCTAAGAAAACGAATAAAGTGAGAGTCGCCTGAAAAGTTGTGTCGAAAGTATCTTCTTGCTCGATCATAGACTCGTATAGTTCGAATCGGTACCAGTTGTTGTTGATAGGTTTGACTTGTTTGATCTTGCGATGATGGGTGACTGCACGAAAAGGGCGATGGTAAGCAATCGTATCCAGGTATTCTCGACTTTCCTGTATATCTGCTGTATCTTTTATCAACTGGATATTGATGTGTTCGTCAATTAGCGAATCATAGGGTATTCCTTTTTGAATCAGGGATGACAACTGTCGTACTTGATTGTTGAGCTCGTAATCGGTTTCACGATCCACCAGTTGGGTAAAGGTGAAGTAGTAAAAGATGCCTCCTGATGATATGACAATCACACAGAGAATAAAATAGGCTAAAATGAATTTTTGAGACAGCTTCATTATTCTACTGAATATTTATAACCGGATCCATATACGGTTTTGATGAAATCATTCCCCCCAGCATTCATTATCTTTTTCCTCAGGTTTTTGATGTGCTGATAGACAAAATCTAAAGAACCTAAGGTGTCTGCATCTTCTCCCCAAAGGTGCTCTGCTATTGCCAGCTTGGTCAGGATTCGATTTTTGTTGGCATAGATGTATATGAGCAGGTCATACTCTTTTTTGGTTAGAGCGATTGGCAATCCTTCTACATTGACTTCTCTTTTGTCTGTGTCGATACGGATATTGCCTAGTTGTAAAAAAGGGTTCCCATCCAGCTTTTTTCTTCTGTAGATGGCATTTAGACGTGCCATTAGCTCAGTCATAAAATAGGGCTTGGTGATATAGTCGTCAGCCCCAAGATTTAAACCTTCCACCCGATCGTCTAATTCATTCTTAGCAGAGGCGATTAATATCCCTGTTGGGATGTTTCTAGACTTGATGAATTCGATGATTTCAATTCCGTCACCATCTGGGAGCATCCTGTCCAGGATGATGATGTCGTATTCATAGGCGACCAAACGATCCTGGCATTGCTTGATGTTTTCAGCGCATTCACACATGACCCCTTCATTTTGAAGATAGGTCAAAATGTTTTTTTGTAAATCCAGGTTATCCTCTGTTAATAATACTTTCATTGCTCTTGATGATACAAATTAAACATTCAATTCTGAATATTCTTTGAAGAGTGATAAAGCATTACAGTCCGCTCATTTGACCATATCATTGAGTGTGTCAATTTTATGCAGGATGTGGTTGGGGATGATGAACTTGAACTTGCTCCCCTCTTTTTTTCCTGAATCCACCCAGATTCTTCCTCCATGAAGACCTACAATTTTCTGACAATGGGCCAAACCGATCCCTGTTCCTTTGAATTGATCTTCGCTATGTAGTCTGTAGAAAATATTAAAGATCCGCGAACTGAATTTGGGGTCTATCCCGATCCCATTATCCTCAACCGAAAAACACCAACCATCCTCCTTGCGCTCCGCTGAGATGTGGATTTTGGGTTTGTTTGCTTTTTTCTGAAATTTGATGGCATTCGAAATGAGGTTTTGGAAAATAGACCTTATGCCTGATTCGTAAGCTTCAATTGTAGGTAATTCATCTAGTTCGATTTCAGCCTCTGTTTCTTGAATACTATACTGTAAGTCTTGTTCCAACTGCTCCAGCAAGGCTTTACAATTAACCATGGTTGGTTTTTCCTTTTTTCCAATCTTAGAATAGTCAAGTAGCTGTTGGATCATCATTTTGTTCCTTCTAGACGCTGCTTTGATAGTGTCCAGATACTCTTTCGCTTCTGAGGGTAGTTCTGCTCCGAACTCGAGTTGCATGAGATCGATGTAGTTGATAATAGTCTGCATAGGTTGCTGCAGGTCGTGCGAGGCTATTGAAGTTAACTGTTCCAGTTCTACATTCTTTTGTTCTAGTTTTTTTACATATTGGCTAGATAGCAATTCTTCGGCCTTTTTTCGTTCTGTGATATCTGTGCCTAGCGAGAGATATTGGTATATGTGTTGGTTTTCGTCCTGAAACGGGATAATAGCCGTATGAATCCAATAGGGAGTTCCGTTTTTTGCCTTGTATTTTATGTCCCCAGACCAGACATTTCCACCTTTTAATCTGTCCCACATTTTTTTGTAGAACATCTCGTTATGGTGACCAGACTTTAATAGATCGTGGGTGCTTCCCAGCAACTCTTCCAATGTGTAGCCTGAGGTTTTGACGAAATTTTTGTTGGCATACAGAATAATATCCTTAGGATCAGAAATGGTTACAAGGGATACATGATCCATCGCATCTTTGAACTGTGAAAGATTAATGTTTGAAGATTCTAATTCGACCAAAAGTTTTTTTCTTTCTTCATCTGCTGTGTTGAATGCGAGTGCAATCACTCCTGTATAGGAGAGACTGATAAAAATGAAAACTACGGTGTACAATATGATGCCAAAGTCCAAATTGAGGCTGTCATTGTTGATCATAGCAATAAGGCAGTAGCTCAGGATAATAGGGAAAACCAATAAAAACGGCATGAATAACCGTATGAATTTGCTGCCCTGATATTGACTGGTCATTAGACTGGTAAAGCCGAAATCAGGTCTTTGAAGTAGAATGGAGGCATTAAGAAGAATAAGTATAACGGAAGTGGGAAAGGCCATTGTACTTAAAAAGAATACTTTGTTCTGTGCGGGTATATTGAGAATATATGTGATTAGGGACAACAGGGCAATCCCCAATATCATTAGTAGCATGACATGTATGCTACCTGCCACGAGTTGGTTTTCGCTTTTATAAAAAAGGGCGGCCGTAGAAAGAACTAGGAAGGAGAATGCAGTGGCAGGAGACATTCTGCCAGGGTAGATGGAACTATGTCTATCATAGATGAAAAAGTTGTCAATGGAGATTTCGAAAATATTCAGATACTCTAAAATAGTAATCAGACTAAAAGCCAGTGTGAAGATTAAGAGTACTTTTAGCAGTCTTTTGGAATCGAAGAATTGATTGAGCGAAAGATAAGATCCCAGTATGATGAATACCAAAGCAGTATTGAACTTCATGGTTGGTCCATCTGGGATCAAAGAAGTGAAAATAGGAATACTAAAGTACCACCCCATGAGTCCCATGAGTCCTCCGAAAATAGCTGGAAGGGGTAGGAATAGTTGTATTTTTCCTGCCTTATAAGATTTCATTCTAGTAGGTTTAATAAATGATCTTATTTCAATGTAATTTTTCTCGCGGTAGATTGATGATCAACAATTTTAACCTAACAAATGCTGTTTCAATATAATTAGAAAAGTTGAAACAATAAGATGCTCCATACAAGTAGTTGAATATTTGGGGACATTTAGGTTTTAAACAATCTCATTTGGACTAAAGATGAATTGCTTAAATTTCTTGAAACCTCTTTAATGATATTATTGTTGTAGATTGTGAGAATTAAATCCGATAGACTTTGACCAAGGAAACTAAGAAGACCGTGGTGCTGGGTGCAAGCACCAACCCAAACAGATATGCTTACCTTGCCGCGCATCGATTACATGAAGCAGGGCACCCCATGGAGTTGGTATCTATTAAGAAGGGCCAATTATTTGGACAACAATTCAAGGATTTAAAGGAATTACCAGAAATTAATGAAGTGGATACGGTGACTCTTTACATTGGGAGTCATAACCTGACTCAATGGAATGACTACATTTTAAATCTTGAACCCAAGAGAATAATATTCAATCCAGGCACAGAAAATCAAGCTTTGGCACAAGCCGCAAGAGCAAAAGGAATTGAAACTATTGAAGGCTGTACTTTGGTGATGCTTCGAGCGGGCTTGTTTTAGTTGGCAGACTTCCTCTCTTCATACTTGAAGCTCAAAAGAGACAATAGATTACCAAATTGATCTATCATTTTTTGTTCTTCTGGTTTGATGGGGCGTTCTTCAATTTTGAGCAAGAGAAAGCCATATATTCCGTTGAGGCAGATTTGAACCTCACTTGAAACTTTCCCTTTGGCCTCTTCCAGATTGGCTTCTACGAAAGGTTGGGCTTGTTCATATACTTTTAGGTATGCATGGTCTTCCCTTTTTAGCGTCTGATGCAAATCTTCCAGTTGATCTACCAATTCATTGATTTCAGCTAGATGTCCGGATTGTTCGATGCTTTGATCCTTCATTTTTTTCATCAACTCTTCATAGTAGTTGACTTGAGCCAATTTTTCTTTTGGAGAGATTGGAAAGAAGTTGATGACCTGTGTTCCAAACTTCTCTAAATCAAATTTATAGGCTCGCATCAAATCCTCCTTACGATAAATTTCTATGATGTATTCGGTTATATTTTTGCTTTGCTCCATGTTATTAGTCTGCTATGATCAGTCAAGCGGCAATCCTCAGAATCCCTCCAAAACTTTTTGCAAATGTGAAATATTATTTCTCTATTTTTGCCTTCTTTTTAAGGAAAATGGATCATTTAAGGAATTTTTGCATCATAGCGCACATCGATCACGGCAAGAGTACACTCGCCGATCGATTGTTGCAACATACGGGTACGGTAGCGGACAGAGACATGCAGGAGCAGCTGCTTGATGACATGGATCTCGAGCGAGAGCGCGGGATTACCATCAAGAGTCATGCGATTCAGATGCTGTTTCCTTTCGAGGGGAAAGATTATACCCTTAATCTCATTGATACTCCGGGTCACGTGGATTTTTCATATGAGGTTTCCCGTTCGATTGCAGCGTGTGAAGGTGCACTACTGATCGTGGATGCATCACAGGGAATCGAAGCTCAGACCATTTCTAATCTGTATTTGGCGCTGGAACATGATCTTGAGATTATCCCTGTTCTGAACAAAATAGATTTGCCTGGTGCTATGCCTGAGGAAGTTGCGGATCAGATCATTGATTTGATTGGCTGTGACTATGAGGATATCATCCATGCTAGTGGTAAGACGGGCGTAGGGGTAGACAATATCCTGGCCGCCATTGTTAATAGAATTCCTGCTCCAAGTGGTGACCCGGAAGAGCCGCTTCAGGCTATGATTTTCGATTCAGTTTTCAACTCATTTAGAGGAATTGAAGTTATTTTCAGGGTTTTCAATGGTTCAATCAAAAAAGGGGATAAAGTAAAGTTTGTCGCTACAGGTAAAACCTATGAGGCAGATGAAATCGGGACTTTGGGTTTGGCTCAAGTGCCTAAACAAGAAATAAAAACTGGAGATGTGGGTTACCTGATCTCAGGTATCAAAGTAGCTAAAGAAGTAAAGGTAGGGGATACGATTACTCATGTAGAACGACCTACTCAGGCCATGATCAAAGGTTTCGAAGATGTGAAACCGATGGTTTTTGCAGGGATATACCCAGTAGAAACGACTGACTATGAGGACCTGCGTGCTTCGATGGAAAAGCTGCAGCTGAATGATGCATCGCTCGTTTGGGAGCCAGAGACTTCAGCAGCCTTAGGGTTTGGTTTTAGATGTGGATTCCTTGGGATGCTACATATGGAGATCGTTCAGGAGAGATTGGAACGTGAATTCGATATGACAGTGATAACGACTGTGCCTTCGGTTCAGTTCATCGCTCAGTTGACAGATGGCTCAGAAGTGAAAATCAACGCTCCATCTGAAATGCCAGATGCCAGTAGAATCAAGCAGATAGAGGAACCATTTATCAAAGCACAAATCATCAGTAAGGCGGATTATGTAGGGCCGATTATTTCGCTTTGCATGGATAAACGTGGTACCATTCAGAACCAGGTTTACCTTACATCAGATAGAGTAGAGTTAACGTTTGATATCCCTCTTTCAGAGATCGTATTCGATTTCTTTGATAAGTTAAAAACCATATCCAGAGGCTATGCATCATTGGATTATGAACTGACAGGGCTGAAGTCTTCTCACCTGGTGAAATTAGATATCATGTTGAATGGTGAGGCGGTAGATGCACTGTCTGCCATCGTACACAGGGACAAGGCCTATGAATGGGGTAAAAGACTTTGTGAAAAGCTGAAAGAATTGATACCAAGGCAGATGTTTGAGATTCCAATTCAAGCATCCATTGGAAATAAAATCATTGCTAGAGAAACAGTAAAAGCCATGAGAAAGAACGTATTGGCGAAATGTTACGGTGGTGATATCTCTCGTAAGAGAAAACTGCTCGAAAAGCAGAAAAAAGGTAAAAAACGTATGCGTCAGGTGGGTAATGTTGAGATTCCTCAAGATGCATTTATGGCAGTACTTAAACTGGATTAATTAAGAATATGTCCACAATCATTGACGGCAAGCAGATATCAACGGATATCAAGGAAGAAATCAGGCTTCAGGTAGAGGCCATGAAGAATGAAGGCAAGCGCGCACCTCATATCGCGATCATCATAGTGGGAGATGATGGTGCAAGCCACACTTATGTGGGTGGAAAAATCAAGGCATGTAAAGCAGTGGGCTTTGACTACACCTTGATGCAGTTTGCCAGTACTATATCTGAAGAGAAGCTGCTCAAGCATGTCGATCAATTGAATGGAGATGAAGATATTGATGGTTTCATCGTGCAACTTCCATTGCCTGAGCATATTTCTGTGGAGAAGGTAACAGAAAGCATTTCGCCAGACAAAGACGTAGATGGATTCACGAATCAAAACTTTGGGAGTATCACTTCTAAAAATCCTTTGTTGATGCCTGCCACTCCATTTGGAATCATGGAGCTGATCAAAAGATACGAAATCGAAACAGAAGGCAAGAACTGCGTGATCGTAGGAGCTAGCCGCTTAGTTGGCGCCCCATTAGCCCTGATGATGTCTAATGATGCAAGAGCTACAGTTACGTTATGTCACAAATACACTGAGGATCTGGCCAGTCATACCAGAAATGCTGACATCCTGGTAGTAGCAGTCGGAAAACCGGAGCTTGTGACCAAAGACATGGTCAAAGAGGGAGCTGTGGTGATCGATGTAGGTACCACTAGAGTGAAAGATGAGAGCAAAAAATCTGGTTTTAGATTGTCTGGTGATGTGGCTTATGATGAAGTAGCACCAAAAGCGAGTTTTATTACCCCTGTACCAGGAGGTGTAGGTCCGATGACCATTGCTTCGTTGATGATCAATACCCTACAAGCGGCTAAACAGAAATACTGATTCTTTGACCTTTGTTCCTAAAATATCTGAGAAACTTCCCATTATGGAGATATTCTACTCCATTCAGGGGGAAGGGTTTTACTCAGGTACTCCTGCCATATTCATCCGCTTGGGAGGTTGCGATGTGGGCTGTGTTTGGTGCGACGTGAAGGAATCCTGGAATGAAGAGGATCATCCATTTTTTACCATACCAGAAATCCTGAGCCAAATAAAGGATTACCCATGCAAGACTATAATCATCACGGGGGGGGAGCCGCTGATGTATGATATGGGAGAGCTAACGGCTGCATTAAAAGAAAAGGGTTATCAATTGAATATCGAGACTTCAGGAGCCTACCCAGTGACAGGTCAATGGGATTGGGTGTGTTTCTCACCTAAAAAATTCAAAGCTCCGAATGAATCTATATATGCCCATGCGGACGAACTAAAAGCTATTGTTTTTAACAAGTCAGATTTTGATTTTGCAGAGGAACATGCCGAAAAGGTAAATCGAACCTGCAAGCTTTATTTGCAACCGGAATGGTCAAAAGCAGAAAAGATGACGCCTCAAATCATAGAGTACGCTAAAGACCATAGTCGCTGGAACATCTCTTTACAGACCCATAAATATCTGAATATCCCGTAATATTGTCGTTAGATTATTCAAACGACATATGCGCTACCTGTTTATTCTACTTCTATTTTTCGTTTTTGGATCGTCCTATGCCCAATACACTTCCTATCATTCGGAAGACAAAAGGGCTTTGCGGGATTATGAAGAAGCTCGTCAATTGTTGAAGCGCGCACAGTTCAGAGAGGCAATGGAGCCGATGCTGGATGCGGTAGAGCGGGATCCTGATTTTATTGAAGTATGGTTGGCACTGGGAAGTGCTAGCGCTAATTTAGGTTGGGATAGCCTTTCATTTGAGTATTTTCAAAAGGCCATTCGCATAGATCCTGATTACCCGAAATCGAAGTATGCCTATCATGCCATAGGACAGTATTTCTACGAACAGGCTATTTATGATAGCGCTGAATTGTATTTGGAACATTATATCCGCACAGTTCCAAATGATTTGGTGAAAGAAAAGTCCGTTAAGGCCATCATCAAAGATTGTCGTTTCGCACAAATGGCCATTGCCAATCCATTTGACTATAATATCAAGGAGCTTGTCGCTCATGCTAATTCATTTCAGCTTCAATACTTTCCTGCCCTTTCGGTTGATAAGCAAGAGCTCTACTTCACTCGACGAGTAGGTATGAATAATTATGATGATGAAGATATTTATTACTGTGTTTATGATTCGACGGAACAAGCGTGGTCTGTGCCTAAAAGTATATCTGATAACATCAACTCGGAGTTTAATGAGGGAGCAGCCTCACTGTCTGCTGATGGTCGAACCTTAGTTTTTACTTCCTGTGATGGAAGAAGGGGCTTTGGTAGCTGTGATATCTACATATCTGAAAAGAAAGGAGATGAATGGAGCAGACCTAAGAATATAGGAGAGGCCATAAATTCCCCTGGCTGGGAAGCTCAACCTTCATTGTCTGCAGATGGTCGCACGATTTTGTTTGTGTCCAATAGGAGAGGAGGACATGGCGGAAAGGATATATGGATCTCAACCAAGAATAAGAAAGGAGAATGGCAGCCCGCTCTGAATATGGGCAAACGAATCAACTCCAATGGAGATGAGATAAGCCCTTTCATCCATGCCAACGGAGAAACGATATATTTCTCTTCTAATGGTCATGAAGGACTGGGAGGTTTAGACATATATATGAGCGAAATTGAGGAGGACTCCTTATGGCAATTTCCCATCAATCTAGGATACCCTTTGAACGATGAACATGATCAGGTCTCCTTATACATTGCTTCTGATAGTAAATCCGGGGTGTACACGATTGAGAAACAAACCAAACAGGGCTTTTTGAGTAAGTTGTATTCTTTTGATTTACCTGATTCTTTTCAAGTCTCCAATGAAAGTGCGTATCTAAAGGGAAGGGTGATAGATAGTGAGAGCAAGAAACCGTTATCCGCAGAGCTTCAGATTTTTCAGTTAAACAATGAAAACTATTACTCTCAATTAGAATCAGACCCCATCAACGGCTCCTATACCCTCGTGCTCACTGAAGGAAAGGAATATGGGATCTATGTGACCTGCGATGGGTACATGTTCAAGGATTTTTCTTTCACAATTGAGGAGATGAGAAGTTTTGATCGGAACCTACTTGATATTGAGTTAGACCCTATCAAAGTGGGAGTGACCAGTGAGTTAGGTAATATCTTTTTTGACCATGACAGCTATGAGCTGAAGAAGGAGTCCATGTCCGAGTTACGGGTGGTTTGGTACTTTCTTAAAAACAATCCTAAAGTCCAGATGGAGATTGCTGGTCATAGTGACTCACAAGGAAGTGAGGCTTACAATATGGAGCTGTCTACTAAAAGAGCAGAAACTGTACATGACTTTCTCATCTCACGGGGTATTCGTCCCCAACAGCTTTCCTTCCAGGGGTACGGTGAGACCCAACCCAAATACACTTCGGAGAACCTTGAAATTCAAGCGAAAAACAGGAGAATAGAGTTCGTCGTTAAGAAAATTATGGAATAACAACTCTTACGACAAAAACCCTTACTACCAAATTGTTGTTTTTTAGACGAGTGAAAATAGGTGTAGTAACAGAATTTTATTCCGTGCATAAATATGCGGCTGAAATAATATAACGTGAGCAAGATTAATCCTGCTAAAAAACAGTATGCGTAACGACTAATAATTGTTAGTTTAATTTATTATTAATAAATGAAAAAAATTATGTTTGATGATAGAAAACATACTTTAAACATTTTTTAACAATTAAATCATACAATATGAAGAGGATTCTACTTATATGTTTCATGTTGTTGTCTGCACTTGTTACTGAGTCGTGGGCACAAGATCGGACAGTTTCAGGAAAAGTGACCGATGATTCTGGAGAAGCTATTCCAGGAGCAAACGTCATTTTAAAGGGAACCAGAACTGGTACCACTTCCGATATTGACGGAAATTGGAAACTAAGTGTTCCATCAGAAGGAGGTGTGCTAGTCTTTACTTTTGTTGGGATGGCTCCATCAGAAGTTGAAATAGGCTCAAGATCGGTAATAGATGTCGCTATGGCCACCGATGCAAAGCAATTATCAGAAGTAGTAGTTACCTCCATGGGTATTGCTAAGGAGAATAAAACTATTGGATATGCAGTTTCAACTGTTGACGGAGATGAGTTTACTAAATCAAGATCTGCAAATATTGCTAATGGTCTGGCTGGTAAAGTAGCAGGAGTTCAGGTGACGGCTTCTGGAGGTTCAGTTGGAGCATCATCAAGAGTGGTTATTCGGGGAGCGAGTTCAATTAATAGCAATAACCAACCTCTTTATGTAGTGGACGGTATTCCTATTTCGAATACCAACGTGGCTTCTGTCGATAGATTTACAGGACCTGATTATGGAAATAGAATTCAGGATATTAATCCTGATGATGTTGAAACCATGACAGTTCTAAAAGGAGCAGCTGCTACTGCACTTTATGGTCAAAGAGCTGCTAATGGGGCTATTATTATTACAACAAAAAGTGGTTCTAAGAATTCAAAGGTTTCAGTTACAATCAATTCATCTTTAAGGTTTGACGATCCGCTTAAGTTGCCTGATTTTCAAAATACCTTTGGGCAAGGAAATCTTAACAAAATTGATAGTTCTGCGACTTCTAACTGGGGACCAAGAATGGCAGGACAGACTTTTACTAATGCTAATGGTTATGAGGATGTATATTCTGCACAACCAAATAATGTAAAGGATTTTTACGAAACTGGCCAAACGATGATTAATAATGTGGCCATTGCGGGAGGTGATGAAAATTCAACTTATAGATTAAGTTTTACACAGTTTAACCAAGAAGGATTTGTTCCTAACACTAATTTGGATAGGTATACAATTTCCTTAAAGGGATCTCGCAAGTTTGATAATAATTTCTATAGTGAATATGGGGCTACCTATATTATGACTAGAAATGAAGGTAGACCAATTACAGGTTTTAATGATGATGGTGCAATTTCATCAGTTATTAATTTCTTGCCGAGAAATTATAATTTAGATTCTTTAAAAAATTATAAAAATCCTGATGGAAGCCCAAGATTGTTTTTAGGATTAAATCAGAATCCTTATTGGTCCTTACAGGAAAATTTATATACGGGGAATATTGATCGCTTTATTTCATTCGGAAAGATTGGATGGAAACCCACAGATTGGATTGATGTTTCATGGAGAGGTGGTGCGGATATTTATACCGAAAGACGTCTTCAAAGAACGGCTGTTGGCTCTGTGTCTAAACCTGAAGGAGAGTTTTGGAGGGATGACTTATTTGAGTCACAGTTAAATTCTGATTTCTTCATTACTGTTAATAGAAATATTGGAGAAGATTTTAATGTTAACCTACTGTTGGGGAATAATATCTTTCAAAGATATTTGGAATCCTCGTTCAACAGAGGACAAGGGTTAACAGATCCGTTATTATATATTGGGGATAATGCTCTAGTTAATTCTGTTCAGAATGCTGTGTTAGATCAAACAAGAATTGTAGGAGTCTTCTTCGATCTAGGACTTTCATATAAGGATTGGGCATTTGTAAATGTAACAGGTCGAAATGACTGGAACTCAACATTGCCTGAGGAGAATAACTCCTTCTTTTATCCAAGTGTTAGTGCCAGTGTGATTTTGACGGATGCATTAAATATTGATTCTAATATTCTATCTTTCGCGAAATTGCGAGGTTCTTGGGGGCAAGTGGGTAATGGTACAGATCCTTTTGTTCTTGATTTTAGTTACTTTCCACAAACTGATATATTTCAACTTTTTGGTGTAGATAATACTTATCCTTGGAATGGTATTCCTGGTTATGCAGGTTCGGGAACCATCCCTCCTCAGGATTTAAAACCTGAGTTAACTACTTCATGGGAAATTGGTACTGAACTTCAACTATTCAACGGTAAATTAATTGTTGATGCAACTTACTATTCAAATAGAACGGAAGATCAGATTGTTCGATTGAGTATACCTCCTAGTACTGGGTACCTTGCTCAAAGGTTGAATGCTGGTACTGTTGAAAATAAGGGAGTTGAATTAATGCTTCAAGCACCATTAGATTTTGGTAAGTTTAATTGGACGATAACTGGAACATTCGCTAAAAATAATAACGAGCTTGTTGAGTTGCCTGAGAATTTTGAGTTTTTGGATATTGAAGGTACAAGAACAGATCCTAGTCTGCGCGCATATTTAAATGAATCATTAGGAGTTATTATTGGCTCTGGTTGGAGAAGAGATGACGAAGGTAATATTTTAATTAATCCGGCCAATGGCTTAAGATATGATGTGAATGAACAAAAGATTGGAAATATCACTCCAGATTTCACGGCTGGCTTGATGAATTCCTTCTCTTATCAAGGAATTAATCTTAGCATTCTGTTTGATTGGAGACAGGGGGGAGATATACATTCTCAAACTGTACAGCAATTGCGTGCTGGGGGACATGTCAAAGAAACTGAAATTAGGGATGTGTCATATATTGATCAAGGAGTTGTTCTTGTAAGCGAAGATGCAGACGGAAATGTGATAGAAACCAGACCAAATGATATTCCTATTACGGCAGAGCAATTTTGGGGACAGCAAAATGATGTGGATGAAGATGGTGTATTCGATGGTACATTCGTTAAGTTAAGAGAAGTTAGATTGTCTTACTCTCTACCTAGAACTTTGTTAGATAAGACACCATTTGGAGAAGTTGAATTTGGAGTTGAGGGAAGAAATCTTGCTATCATCTACTCTAAGGTGCCTCATATAGATCCAGAGGTAAGTTTTTATGGCCCTACGAATGCTCAAGGTCTTGAGGCTTATAACTTGCCGACTACTAGATCTTATGGATTTAATATTAAGCTTACTTTTTAAGATAAAGAATTTATAATATGAAGAATTTCAATAAATATATATTGGCAGTTTTTGTGCTGGTTTTTTCTTCTTGTGATGATTTTTTAGATGTGAATACTAACCCTAATGCATCTACAGAAGTTCCACCAGGCACAGTAATGACTAATGCTTCATTAGCATTGTCTCAGGTGTTGTTAAATACTCTGAATCCAGATGGGGAAGCATTTATTCAACACCATAAACCAGTAGTAGTATTAACTGGTCCAGATACTTATTCTTACAGTTCAATTGGAAATAATAATTTCTGGCAGTTTACATTTTATGGTGATATCATTAAAGACTTGAATTTGGCAGCTGCGTTGGCGGAAGAATCTGGAAGAATGAACGGTGTTGCGCAGATTAGAATTATACAAGCGATGGCTTGGTTAATAGGAGTTGATAGATGGGGGGAAATGCCATTTACGGAGAGTAATGACCCAGCTATATTATTTCCTAAATTTGATTCAGGAGACGTTATTTATCAAGGAATAATTGATATTCTTGATGGTGCAATCGATATGATTGACACATCAAATCAAACTTTTGAAACCACTATTACCGATTATGACCCACTTTATGGAGGTAATATGGATAAATGGTTGGCTTTTGCAAATTCTTTGAAACTAAGATGTTTAATGAGAATTTCTTATGTAGAGGATAGGTCTGCTGAAATTACTGAGTTATTGGCTAGCGGAACTTTTATAGATGCTCTGGATGGATCTGAAAATGCAGAGTTTGCCTACTACCCTAATAGAGCCAATCAAAATTTTGACTATGCTACTTTTGACAATTTCGTGAGTTTTGGCTCTTTTCAAGTAGATGCTGATGGAAATCGAGTACATCAACGTTGGAGATTGGCTAGTAAAGCGATGGTTGATATTTTGGAAGCAGATAATGATCCAAGAATGTGGTCTTTTTTTCAGAGAGATATAAGCAACCCTGCTGGTCCAATTACAGGAGCGGTTAATGGTGCAGGTTCTCTACCTCCTACAGCAGAAAGAGGATATGTGAGTTTGTTTTATATCAGACAAGATAAGTCAGATGAATGGTTTTTAGCATCTGAATATTACTTACTGGCAGCTGAGGCATATGCAAGAGGTTTGGCTCCTGGAGGTTTAGCTGCCGCTCAAACTGCCCTTGAAAGTGGAGTTCAAGCATCGATGAATCATTTTGATGGATCTGCTTTCGAAATTTCAACTGCTGACAAGCAAGCATATGTTGGGAGTTTGAACCTTTCTACTGCATCAGATCCTGTACAAGCGATTCAATTACAGCAATATAAGGCATTGAATTTTCAAGGTGCAGAGGCTTGGTCTAACTGGAGAAGAACTAAGGTGCCATCATTGACGGTTCCTGTAGGTGCACCAATTAATACGATAATCCGTCGTATCGAAGTGCCAAGTTCTGAAATCGAGAGCAATATTAATGCTCCTGAGGTGTCGCCGAGAATCGATAAACCAGTTTATTTTGAACAATGATAATTGACTTCTTATGAAAAAAAATAATTTATATATACTTCTAGGGTTATTGTTTTTAGTTTTTTCTTGTGAAGAACTGGAAGACCCCCTTAGTGAGGCAAGCGAAGTGAATAATTTTGTTCAGTTTGCTGCAGATACACCTTCTGAAATTGAGGTTGTTGAAGGAGGTAGTGATTTTGTGATTACTATTCAGGCTCCAGTAAGTGGTGGGGAAGATTTGCTGTCAACAGTGAGTTTTTCTGGAACTGCGGAATATGGAATAGACTTTGAGGTGGTTGAAGGGCCTGGATCTAATGATGCAGGTGCTGTAATATCTGCCAATGCCACTGAAGCAGTAATCAAGGTGCCTTATCTTCCCGCTGGTGGCGAGGACCTAATTTCAGACCAGGTAGGATTTGGAATTAGATTTTTAACAGATCTTGATACAGATGGAGATAAAACATTGATTGTAACTTTAGATGGAGCTGTTGGTGCAGAAACTTCAAATTTGGTGTTTGATGGTGGACGTGGACCAATTAGAGTTTCTTCAGAGATCACCATAAAGGATGCAGATTGTCCATCTGATTTGACGGGTACTTGGAATTCTGTTACAACAGGAAGTGCTGGAACAGATCAAGCCTATACGGTTACTATTACGGAAACTTCGGTGAATGGAGTATATGATCTTTCTGATATTACTTTTGGATTATATACAGATGTGTATGGAGAGTCAGATAATCCAGTTCAATTTACTGATGCATGCGATGTGATTTCAGTGGTTGATCAACCAGACGTTGTTTATGGTGGCGATGTTTTTAACGCGACAGGTACGGTAAACGAAAATGGAACTATTTCCATTTCATGGTCTAATGGTTTTGGTGATAATGGCGTAACAACACTTACTAAGCAATAAGCTAACATTAACATAATTAAAAGGAGGTTCTACTATGAAGTAGAGCCTCTTTTTGTTTTAAACCAAATTAGAATTATTGTACAATGTCCGAATTTTGGTCTTTTGAATTAGATTTTATTGTTGTTGAGCCTTGAAATATTGAATAAATCAACTCTAACAATAATATAAATTACAACCCTTATTTAGAAATAATTTATTGTGAGGTGATGATTTTCCATATTCGTTGATGGTTTTGATTTGATAATGTCGAAATACCCGATAGATTATTTCGCGTACAGAGTGTAACCTGTCAAAATGCAGTATGCATGCCAACTAATAATTGTTAGTAAGGATTGGTGTATGTGTTTTAAAAATCTTATGTTTGAGAATAGAAAACATACTTTTAATCATTTTTTAACATTAAAACATACAATATGAGGAGGATTCTACTTATTTGTTTCATGTTGTTGTCTGCGCTAGTTACTGAGTCGTGGGCACAAGATCGTACAGTATCTGGTAAAGTAACAGATGATGCTGGCGAAGCAATCCCTGGAGCTAACATTATTCTCAAGGGAAGTACTACAGGTACCACATCTGATATAGATGGTAACTGGAAATTGAGTGTTCCATCTGATGGTGGGATTTTAATATTTTCATTTGTGGGTATGGCTGCCCAGGAAGTTGAGATTGGATCTCGATCTGTTATCGATGTGGCCATGGCAGCAGATGCAAAGCAACTAGAGGAGTTAGTTGTAACTGCAATGGGTGTATCTAGAGAGAAGGCTTCTCTTGGTTATGCACAACAATCATTGAGCAATGAAGATGTAAGTCGAGTAAAGACAGACAACATCATTGGGTCATTATCAGGTAAAGCTGCTGGTGTAAATGTGCGTCAAACTACTACGATGGGTGGTTCTGCAGTAATAAATATCAGAGGTAACTCATCTATTACTGATAATGCTCCATTATTTGTAATTGACGGTATTCCAGTTCAAAATAAAACTAGAAACACGGGTGTTCAGGCGCAAGGTAGAAGAGGTTATGATTATGGTAATCCTGCTTCTGATATTAACCCTGAGGACATTGAGTCCATGTCTATTCTGAAAGGTGCTGCTGCAACTGCGTTGTACGGTGCTCGTGGACAGAATGGTGTCATCTTGATCACTACTAAAAAAGGTAAGTCTGGAAAGGGTATTGGAGTTGAGATTTCTACAGGTGTATCTGTAGGTTATATCAACAAAAACACATTTGCTGAGTACCAAGATGAGTATGGTGCTGGATATGGTCCATATTATGGATCATCTACTCCTAATGGTGCCATGTACGAAATTGATATCAATGGTGATGGTACCGATGACTTGGTAGTGCCAACTACTGAGGATGCTTCTTATGGTGATCCATTGGATGGAAGTATTGTAGGTTACCAGTGGGATTCATTTGTTCCTGGAGAGGAAAACTTCGGTCAAGCTTATGCTTACGAGGCTGGAAAAACAACTCCAGTAGACTTTTTTGAGTCTCAAGTGATCTCAAATACTAACGTTGCTTTTTCTGGAGGAAACGAAAATGCTACTTTCAGACTGAGCTACACGAATTTGAATCAAGATGATATTCTTCCAAATAGTAATTTGGTTAAGAATACAGTTAGCTTCAACGGTACAGCTAACTTGGGTTCTAAATTGAAAACTGATGTAATGTTCCAATATAGTAACCATGATTTGACTGGTGGTTTCTCTACTGGATACAGTGACAACTTGATGTCTCAATTCCGTCAGTGGTGGCAAGTAAACGTTGATGTTAAGCAACTTGAGGACGTTTATAAGAGAACTGGATTGAACTATACTTGGAATGGTGCTAGCCATGACACGCCTTTAACTCCAATCTACTGGGACAACCCATATTGGACGAGATATGAGAACTACAATACTCAGGTTAGAGATAGAGTTCTATCTAAAGTAGGTATCAATTACCAATTCAATGATTGGTTGTCTTTCTCAGGTAGAGCATCTGTTGATAACTATTCAGAATTGAGAGAAGAAAGAAGAGCAGTAGGAAGTATTGCAGCTGAATTCGGTGTGAATTTAACTGATGAATCTTCTGGATACGCTAGAACAGACATCGAGGCGTCTGAGTGGAATTACAATGGTATGTTAAATTTCAACAAGAATGTAACTGATGATTTGAACGTGGCTGGACTTGTTGGATTTAATCTTCAGAAGGAAAGCTATGAAAGTTCATTTGGATCAACAAGTGGTGGTTTGGCCGTGCCAGGTTTATACTCTTTGAGTAATTCTGTTTCTAACAACCCTTTCCCTGTTGAGACGCTGTATGAGAAAGAAATCTATGGTTACTTTGGTAGTTTAAGTTTAGGTTTCAAGAATATGCTCTATTTGGATGGTAATTATAGAATTGATGTTTCTTCGGCATTACCTAGAGAAAACAGACAATATGATTACTGGGGAACTAGTTTGAGTTTCTTGTTCTCAGAAGTACTTGACGTAAGCTGGATGGATTTCGGTAAAGTTAGAGCGAGTTATGGTACTGTAGGTAACGATACAAGAGCGCTAAGAGTATTCGATACATATTTGAGAAATGATAATTTCGGATTAGCAACTTCTGCTTCTCTTAGAAATACAAAAAATAATGTAAACCTTAGACCAGAGTTAACTACTGAAGTTGAATTTGGTGTGGCTGGTGCATTCTTAGATAACAGAGTAAGTGTTGACTTTGCTTGGTACAACAGAGAGACTACTGATCAATTGATGCCAGTAGAGGTTTCGAGAGCTACAGGTTACTCTAGTAAATTTATCAATGTTGGTACTATCCAAAATAAAGGTATAGAATTAGTGTTGTCTGGCGATGTAGTTAGAACGCAAGATTTCAAATATAACCTTACATTTAACTTCACTAGAAACAGAAATAAGGTGCTTGATTTGAATGATGACAATGGTAACGAAACTGATAATTATACTATTCAAAGTTACCAAGGTGGTATTTCTTCTAACGCAACTGTAGGTCAGCCTTTAGGTGTGTTGAGAGGTACTGGATTCTCTTACCACGAAAATGGTGGTAAAATTGTTAACTCTAGTGGATACTATGTAGCTGAAGCTGACCAGATCATTGGGGATCCAAACCCTGATTATACTATGGGCTTCAATAACTCTCTGTCTTATAAAGGTGTAACCTTAGGATTCTTAATTGATGTTTCTCAGGGTGGAGATGTTTATTCTCTTGATATGCACTATGGTCAAGGTACTGGAGTATTAGCTCACACAGCTGGAAACAATGAATTAGGCAATCCAAAAAGAGATCCTGTAACTGGTGATAACACTAGTGGAGGTATTTTGAATAAAGGGGTACAGGCAGACGGTTCTGAAAATACAATTAGAGCTCGTGCAGATTACTACGGTGGTGCTTACTACTGGGGTAATTCATCTAGAAACCCAGCTTCTTTGACAGTATATGATGCATCATATGTGAAATTGAGAGAGTTGAGATTGACTTACAGCTTGCCTGAAAAACTAGTTGGGTCTTGGTCTCAAGGTGTTGATCTTTCATTGGTGGGAAGAAACCTTTGGATTATTCACAAAAACACTCCTTATGCGGATCCAGAATCTGGACTAGGCGGACAGTTCTCACAAGGGTATTTGTCAGGTGCTTATCCAGCTGTTAGATCAGTAGGTTTCGATGTGAAATTCAAATTTTAATTAATTAGAATATGAAAAAAATATTATATACACTACTGCTTGCATCTACTGTGTTTGTGAGCTGTGATGATAGATTGGATGAGTTGAATACGGATAAAAAGAATCCATCAACTTTTCCTCCAGAGGCCTTGTTTGCTTCTGCTACTAGAGAAGTAGTAGACAATATTGTGAGCATGAGCGTGAATGACAATCCATTTAGATTGTATTCTCAAATGTGGGCTCAAACTACGTATCCTGACGAAAGTCAGTATACTATGACTGCCAGAGAGATACCTTTAAGTATTTATACTAATCAGTACAGAGATGTTTTGATTGATCTAAAGGATTCTAAAACTGGAATACAGGCTCAATTAGATGATCCTACTAATGTGATCCCAGAGCAAACATTGCGTAACCAAATGGCAGTTATCGATATTTTGATGGGTTATACTTACATCACTTTGGTTGATATTTTTGGTGATGTGCCTTATTCTGAGGCTTTGGATCCAGATAATTTAGATCCAGTATATGATGATGCAAGATCTATTTACAATTCGGTAGAAGACATCTTAACTACATCTAGTACTTTACTTGCTGCCAATACAGCCGCAGGTGGATTTGGTTCTTCTGATTTGGTTTATGGTGGAGATGTGGATGCTTGGGCTACATTTGCGAACTCAATTAAATTGAGAATGGCAATGAAATTAGCTGATGTTGATGCTGCAACTTCAATTGCTTGGGCTAATGAGGCTATGGCTGCAGGAGTTATTTCTACTAATGCTCAGAATTTTTCAATGGCTTACCAGGGATCTTCACCAAACTCAAGCCCACTGCATGAGGATTTAGTATTAAGTGGACGTGCTGATTTTGTTGCGTCTAACACTTTAGTAGATGCTTTGAATGAAAGATTGGACCCAAGATTGATGACATTCACAAGAAATCCAATTGATTATGGCTGGAATGTAGATGACAATGGAATGGCTCAGGATTCAACATTCACTTCTAATATGATCATTGAATACTATGATGAAGATGGTGAAATGACCAGTAGAGACTTTATGGTAGCTCCATTTACTTTAGCTGCTGCTGATTCGGCAACTCTAGGTGAAGTGACTATGTATAAAGGAGGGACTTATGGTGATGCCAATGCTTACTCTACCAATTCTCAAGTTGGGGATATATTACATACACCTTCTTATCCTGGTACGCTTTACAATGCTGCAGAGACTCATTTCTTGATGGCCGAAATGATAGAAAGAGGTGGTTATACTGTGGCAGGAACTGCTGAAGCTCATTATAATGCTGCTATTACAGCTTCATTTGATCAATGGGGTGTTGCAGGTGTTGCTACTTATTTGGCGAGACCAGAGGTGGCATACACTACTGCTGATGGTGGATCTGGTGATTGGAAACAAATCATTGGTACTCAAATGTGGTTAGGGTTATACAACCAAGGTTTAGAGGGTTGGTCTACATGGAGAAGATTAGATTTTGATGGATTTACTCCTCCTCCAGGAATGACCATGGCTGATATTCCAAATCGTATGACTTATCCTTTGAGAGAGGCGACATTGAATGGAACTTCATTAGCAGCTGCTCAAGCTAAGCTTACAGGAGGTGATGAGGCTTCATCTAAGATTTTCTGGGATGTGAATTAATTCATTTTCAAATAATAATATTGAAAACCTGCACCATTGGTGCAGGTTTTTTTATGTCCAAATTTTCTATGGAAAGGAATAAGGGTATTTGATCGCTTAGGTTTTATAGGACTGTTAAATCAATTGTTCTATTTAAATCTAAGCGATATGAGAAACATTCTACTTAGTTTATTATTTGTTGCGCTTGGGATTTCTTCAGCTTTTGCTCAGGACAGGACCATTTCGGGTCGTGTCACTGATGGAGAAGAAGCACTCCCTGGTGTAAATGTTATCCTAAAAGGCACCTCTCGTGGTGTTACTACGGATATTGATGGTAATTATCGAATTGCTGTGCCAGGCGATGGAGGCGTCTTGGTGTTTTCATATATAGGTATGATGACACAGGAAGCCGAGATAGGTGCCAGGTCTGTTATTGATGTGGAAATGTCCGCTGATGCTAAACAGCTGACAGAAGTGGTTGTCGTGGGCTATGGTACTCAGCTGAAACAAGACCTGACAGGTAATATTGCCAGTGTATCTAGTGAGGATATTCAGAATATTCCCGTTAATAGTTTTGAGTCTGCGATTCAAGGGAAGACTTCAGGTGTATTCATTGAGAAGGCGAGTGGCAAGTTAGGTGAAGGGATCAAGATGCGCGTTCGTGGTACTTCTTCCATTTCGGGTAACAATCAGCCACTTTATGTAATCGATGGTATTCCAATCACTACTGAAGACCAATCGATCAATAACAACCAACCTACGAACCCATTGGCTGATATCAATTTCAATGATATCGAATCGATTGAAGTACTCAAAGATGCCTATGCCTCTTCCATTTACGGATCAAGAGCTTCGAATGGAGTCGTTCTGATTACTACAAAAAGAGGTAAATCAGGAAAACCTCAGATTAACATAAGCTATCAGGTGGGTACTTCCCAACCTGCTCGTCTCAGAGAATGGATGAATGCGGAAGAATATCGTGAGATCTACACAGAGGCTACTTTGCGATATCTTGGTGTTGATCCAGTTACGGCGACTGTTGAGGATGTGACAGATGCTCAGGAGTTCCTAGAGGCGGTTTTAGTTGATGGTTTTGCTAGTGATATGGAAACTGATACCGATTGGCAGTCTGAGGCTTTTGCAGATGATGCAGGATTTAGTCAACTAGACGTAAATATGAGTGGTGGAAACGATGCAACACAGTATTATGCAGGTGTCTCTTACAATGATCAGAGAGGTATCTTGATCGATAACAACTTTACCCGAGCGAGTGCAAGGTTAAATTTGGATCAGAAGGTAACTGATAAGCTGAAATTGGGAATGGGCCTAAATGTAGTTAGAAGTGAGCTGGATAGAGTTTCGAATGACAATGCTTTCGCTACTCCACTTCAGCTCATAGCTTTAGCTCCAACTCAGGCAGCCTATCTCGATGACGGTACAGCCAATCCAAATACGATCTATTATAATGGATTGACTGAAAGAGATAATTCTACGAATACAACGACCGTATTTAGAACTTTGGGCAACATCAATGCATCATACCAAATTGTAGATGGACTAACTGCCAGAGTAGAATATGGATTGGATATTCTGGATCAGCAAGAAGATGTCTACAAGGGGCGTGTAACACAGGATGGATCGCCTGGAGGTCAGGTGGATAGTCGTGCCGTAAGAGTGATTAACTACACCACTACAGGGACTCTGGATTATGCAAAGACATTTAGCGATAAGCATGCCATCAATCTAATAGTTGGGTCAAGTTATCAAGAGTCAAATGATAATTCGTTGAGTCTTCAGGCGACAGGCTTTCCTACGGATGATTTGAATACTGTAGCGAGTGCTGCAGAGAATATCTATCAATATTCAAGTGCTGATGGATTTTCATTCCTTTCTTACTTCGGTAGGTTTAACTATAAGCTGAACAATAGGTATCTAGTAGGTTTTAGTGGTCGAATGGATGGTTCATCTAAGTTTGGTGAAAATAATCGCTATGGCTTCTTTCCTGCTGCCTCTGCAGGTTGGATCGTGTCTGAGGAATCATTTTTGGCAGGAAATAGCCTGTTGAGTTTCTTAAAATTGAGAGCGAGTTATGGTTTAACTGGCAATGCACCTTCTGCCAATAGAGCTCATTTGGGAACCTATGCCGGCGCACCTTACACTACTACTTCAGGTTTGAGACCTTGGGCTTTGGCCAACCCTGATTTGAAATGGGAGAAAACAGCTCAACTGAATATTGGGATTGATTTTGGGTTATTCAACGATAGAATTACTATCGAAGGAGATTACTACATCAAAAACACTACGGATTTATTGTTAAGTAGGCCGATTCCTGCTATATCCGGTTACAATTCGATTTTTGAAAATGTTGGTGAACTGAACAACAAGGGATTTGAACTTGTTTTGAACACTCAAAATTTGGTGGGTGAGTTTACCTGGTCTACCAGTTTCAATATAGCGGTCAATAAGAACGAAATCACCAAGCTCAATAGTGATTCAGATATTATTTCGGGACGAAATAGGGTACGGTTAGGTGAGTCAATTGGTGTGTTTGTAGCTAGAGAATATGCAGGTGTTAATCCAGATAATGGGGATGCTTTGTATTTCGTGAATAGGGAGCCTACGCAAACAGAAATTGACAATGGAACTGTGTTTACCGTAGATCACATCGGTGATGAATATGTCACTGCCAGCTACAATGCTGCTGAGGATGTGGTGATCGGTTCTCCAAATCCAGATTTCGTTGGGGGTCTAGATAACAAGCTGTCCTATAAAGGCATTGACTTAGGCTTCTTCTTGCAATTCGTCTATGGAAATGAAATTTATAACCAGGCGGGAATTTATCAGTCAAACAATGCTTCTGGTTTTGTGGATAATCAAACCAGAGACCAATTAGATAGGTGGATTCAACCAGGAGATATTACAGATGTGCCAAGGGCAGAGCTAGTTGGAGGAATTGGGGACAATCATTCTTCCAGATACCTGTCCGATGGGTCTTATTTGAGGTTGAAAACTGTCACCTTAGGATACACCCTTCCAGAAAATTGGATCAGCAAGGCACGACTGAGAAGTGCAAGAGTTTATGTGTCTGGTCAAAACCTTTTGACATTTACGAATTACGAAGGATGGGATCCTGAAGTGTCCTGGAGCGGAACTGGTAGAACGCCTACTACTGCTAATATTCTGCAGGGTGTGGATTTTTACACTGCACCACAAGCTCGCACAATCACATTTGGTATTAATATCGGAATTTAAAAATCGGAAAAATGAAAAATATCAAGATATATATACTGGTAGTACTTGTCTTTACTCTTTCGTGTGATGATAAGTTGAATATAGAGCCTAGACAAGTATTGGATTCTGACCTGGTTTGGGTAAATGAAGAGAATTTAGAGGCTGTGCTTTTCGGGGCATATGCAGGAATGAAAGGCACCTTCGGCAACAATGAAGGTGGCGAAATGTATGGAGGGGATTATATGGTTTTTAGTGAAATGCTGGCCGCTACTGATGAAGTAGTTTGGGGTGGTTCCTTTACTGCTTATCGTGAAGTTTTCGATAAGGAGATCACAGTTACCAATACAGCGATTTCTCTCAATTGGATCAGAGCCTACGACGTGATCAATTCTGTGAATAATGTTTTGGCTCACCTGGATTTAGCAGAAACGGATGAAAAACGTGATTGGATTGAAGGTCAGGCGCTGGCGATTCGTGGTATCATGTATTTCGAATTGCTAAGGTTTTGGGCCCAACCTTATGGTACTGGTTCTGAGGTTTCTGATCCAGGGGTTCCTTTGGTATTGACTCCTACGATCACAGTAGAAGATGCTGATGCTCTAATGGAGCAAGGTAGGTCTACCGTTGCAGCAGGCTATCAGCAGGTGCTGGACGATCTGTTGGAGGCTAAAGGTCTCATAGATGTGAGCTATGGTAAGAATGGGACGAGTATCTCGACTTACACGGTTTCGGCGGTACTGTCCAGAGTGTATTTGCAACGCGGTGAATTTGCTTTGGCAGCTCAGGAAGCGGACAGAGTCATTCAAAGTGGAGAGTATACACTAGGAGATGACCCGATCAAAGCCTTCAATAATGTCTCCAATGGACCCGAAGATGTGTTTACCATCCAGCAGACTGCATTGAGTAATTCGGGGACTAGTAATGGTGGTTTAGCTACCTTTTATGCAAGGTTGTTTGGTAGCGGTCGGGGAGATGTACAAGTGCAAGCCACCCACTTTACAAATTATGAGACTGGTGATTTAAGAAGTGGCCTACAGGATGACCTGTCAGACGAAGCAACTGCTGGTACGGTAACTGAAATGTACTACATAGGAGTAGGTGGACAAAATTCAGGTCAGATCCAATGCGCTAAATACCAGGACAGTGAAAGAAATATTCAGATTGTTCGATTACCTGAAATGTATTTGACTCGTGCGGAGGCAAACTTTGAAGCAGGAACCAATGTGGGTGCTACTCCATTAGCGGATATTAATGCGATTCGCAACCGTGCTGGATTGACTGATTTGACCACTGTTACCATTGATGAAATCAGACTAGAAAGAATGCGGGAGTTAGCCTTTGAAGGTCATAAGTTGCATGATATCAAACGTTGGCAAATGTCAGTGGGTTCATTGCCTTATGATGCCAATGAGCTCGTGTTGCCTATTCCTCAAAGAGAGATTGAGATTTATGACATCCCTCAAAACGCGGGATATTAAAAAAATGCCAGCTCTGATCGTTTCAGGGTTGGCATTTTTTACCATTCATTCCTCTATGGCTCAAGGAACTGATTTTGAAGCCAGAGACAAATACAACACAGTTTCAGGAGTAACGAATACAGTTACTACTAATACACAAATGGTCTTTGATCAGTCCTACGAGGGGATTAAAGGGCATCCCTACTTATTCGGTGACTGGAAAAATGCCACTCTTCGATTGGATAATGGCAAAGTGTATGATGGTATCCCCATCTTGTTGGACCTAGAAAAGGATCAGGTACTTTTTAAACCGAAGACTCTTGATGTTCAGGTACTGGATGCTCAGATAGTTGAAAGCATTGAAATGGAGGGTTTAAAGTTTCAATATTTAAACTTATCAGAAGGTACTAAGTTAAGCTCAGGCTTTTATTTGTTGTTCTATACTTCGGATCAGTTCATGCTCTATGAAAGAAGAAGTAAGTTTTTAGAAAGGAGGCAAGAGTCATCGGCCTATAATTATGGGCCTGACTTTGATGATTACAAATATTACCCAAGAAAGTACGTGCTTATAGATAAGGAAGGCCCCAAGGATTTGAAGAGATCTCTTCGGGGAGTTGCCAGGGTGCTCGGGAAAGAGGTAGACATCAAAGAATATCTAAAGGGACACAAGAATTTTGACATAGATCGAGAGGAAGATTTTATCGATCTTCTCGCATTCTATTCAAAGAAACTGACTGAGAAGTAGAACCTCTTCAGTATGTTTTCTAATGTTAAAAGTGGCTTAAGCCACTTTTAACTTATTAATCTTAGATTTTTCGAATTTCTCTTCAGCGTAGGCTTTGTTGATGACCAGTTTTTTGCTCTTGTCATCAGATGGCATCTCGAACATTGCGTCGTTTACAATCGATTCACAAATAGATCTTAGCCCTCTGGCTCCCAGCTTGTATTCCAGCGCTTTTTCTACGATGTAGTCCAGTGCACTTTTCTTGAACTCAATTTCAATGCCTTCCATATCGAAAAGCTTCGTGTATTGTTTAACCAAAGCATTCTTAGGCTCTGTCAATATCTTCTTGAGCGCTGATTTGTCCAATGGATCCAGATGCGTTAAAACTGGTAGACGACCAATCAATTCTGGAATTAAACCAAATGATTTCAAATCCTGAGCCGTGATGTACTGTAATAGGTTTTCTTTATTCACATCCTTCATCTCGTCTTCCTTAGAGGCAGAGTTAAATCCTAGCGGACGTGTATTCAGTCTAGAACCAATATTTCTCGCGATACCGTCAAAGGCCCCACCACAGATGAACAGGATGTTTTCAGTGTTCACATTGATCATTTTCTGATCAGGGTGCTTACGTCCACCTTGAGGCGGTACATTTACTGATGTCCCTTCCAATAGCTTTAAAAGCGCTTGTTGAACCCCTTCGCCACTTACATCTCTGGTGATAGATGGGTTGTCAGATTTTCTGGCAATTTTATCTAATTCATCGATGTAGACGATTCCTCTTTCTGCTGCTTCGACATCATAGTCTGCTGCCTGAAGCAGTCGAGTCAGGATACTTTCTACATCTTCACCTACATAACCCGCTTCGGTCAGTACCGTCGCATCAGCGATACAAAATGGAACCTGTAGGATTTTTGCCAAAGATCTGGCCAAATAGGTTTTTCCTGTTCCGGTTTCTCCTACCATCACGATGTTTGATTTTTCAATCTTCACATCATCATCTTTGGTCTCTTGCATCAAGCGTTTGTAGTGGTTGTACACCGCTACAGAGATGACTTTTTTAGCTTCATCCTGCCCAATTACGTATTGGTCAAGGTGCTCCTTCATCTCTTTAGGCTTGATCAGATTAAAGTTAGGAGAGGAAACGTCATTTTTTGTTTTCAGTTCCTCGCTGAGAATCTGATTGGCTTGACTGATGCATTTATCGCAGATATGCGCATGGATGCCTGAGATCATCAAATCCACATCTTTCTTATTTCTCCCGCAAAACGAACATGTTACTTGTGCCATTTCCTCTTCTTTACCTTAAATATACTAATTATTTACTGGTGTCTCTTTCAAGTACCTCATCAATCAAGCCATATTTTTTGGCTTCTGCTGCTTTCATCCAATAGTCTCTGTCAGAATCTTTCTCGATTTGCTCGTAAGATTTGCCACTATGTGATGAAAGGATTTTGTAAAGATCTTCTTTTACAGACAATGTTTGCTTCAATGATATTTCCATATCTGAAGCCTGCCCTTGCATACCCGACATAGGTTGGTGAATCATGATTCGGGCATGTGGCAGAGCGGCACGCTTACCAGCTGCGCCTCCAGCCAACAATACAGCCCCCATAGAAGCCGCCAGGCCTGTACAGATGGTGTTGATGTCTGGGTTGACATAATTCATCGTGTCATAGATGCCAAGGCCTGCATATACAGATCCTCCTGGGCTATTGACATACAGAAGAATGTCTTTTTGAGAATCTACTGATTCCAAAAACAGCAATTGAGCTGTGATAATATTGGCAATGTTGTCGTCCACTCCAGTTCCCAGGAAGATGATTCTATCCATAATCAAACGGGAGAAAACATCGATTTCGGCAAATCTTGTCGGCCTTTCTTCGATCACTGATCGGGTCATATTTTCTACAAACCCAGTGTACTGATCAAAGGTATTGCCATTTATATTTTGGCCTTTTACGGCAAAATCTCTAAACTCTTTTTTGTCCATGATTTCATGTTTTAGATACGGTTACAAAAAAACAAAAAAAGCCCTTATATCAAAGGACTTTTCCAATAGACGATCTTAGACTTTAAAAGTTTATGCTTTTTCCTTGTATTCCTCAGCAGTGACTTCTTTTGACTTAATGGTCACTTTGTCTTTTAGGAAAGAGATAATCTTGTCGTTAAACACGTTTTCTTGCAGTTGTCTGTAGTTCTTGCCTTCTTCAGCCTGTAGATAGTTCATTGCGAAAGTATCAATGTTGGCTTCCATCTGCTCCGACATTCCCATAGATCCGAATTGCTGACGAATCATGTTCTTAGCTGCTTCCACTACTTCTTCCTGCTCTACGTTGATTTCATTAGCCTTTGCGATCTTACTTTTGATCATCGACCATTTCAGATCGTTAGTGTAAAGCGGATATTCTTGCTCGATTTGCTCGTCAGTAATTTCCTGATTAGATAGTTTCAACCATCTCTTAAGGAATTCGTCTGGCAATTCGATTTTAGTATCTTCGATGAATTTGTCTCTGATTTTCAACTGAGTGTATCCGTCAGTTTCTCTGTTGTAGTTTTCTGAGATCGCAGTTCTTACTTTCTCGATGAATTCCTCTTCAGTTTTAACTGCGTCTTTACCGAATACTTTGTCGAACAATTCCTGGTTCAATTCAGCAGGGATAGTTCTGTTGATGTTTTTGATCTCAAATTTGATCTTTCCAGTCAAATCTTTGTTCTCTCCTAAGAACTGAGCACGAGCTGCTTCATCTTTGATGGTTTTTTCTACATCAAATTCCACCACGTCACCGCTCTTCTGCTCTAAGAATTTCTTCAAGCTCTTTTTCTCAACATTCGTCAAATCAAGTGTAGTGCCTGCTGGCTCTTCTTGACCTTCTACTTGAATGAAGCCATAAAGCGAATCTCCCTCAGCTGATTGCTCAGGATTAGTCATTTCGCCGAATTGTTTCTTCAGGTTGTCTAGCGTTTCGTTGATCAAAGCATCATCTACTTTGATAGAAAAGGTGTCCACCTTTACCTTGCTATCCACCTTCACCTCGAACTCTGGTGCCATACCGATACTGTACTCGAAATCAAATTCTGATCCGTTGTCCCAGTCCAGTCCTTCTACTTTTTCTTGATTAGGAAGTGGCTCGCCGAGTAGCTCGATTTCATTTTCTTTGATGTAATCCATCACTTTGTGAGAAACCATGTGGTTGATTTCGTCGACCAGGATAGACTTTCCGTACATTTTTTGGATAACTCCTTTCGGTACTTTTCCTTGTCTAAAACCTTTGATGTTGGCCTTCTTGCTGTACTCTTTGATCTTTTCCTCAACTTTAGGTTGATAATCAGCCTCCTTTAAATTAATTTTAATTAGGGCTTCTGTCTTTGAGATTTGATCTAGTTGAATGTCCAAAACTATGCTTGTTTTATGTACAAAATTAAAAAACCCTCTAGCCTGATTACAGGTAGAGGGTGTTTGTTTGTGCGGATGGAGGGACTCGAACCCCCATGCCTCGCGGCGCTAGATCCTAAGTCTAGTGCGTCTACCAATTTCGCCACATCCGCGTGATCGAAAAATTTGGAAGTGCAAAGGTAGTATTAAAAACGAATTAGTCAATATCAATCTCAAAAATATTTCAAGAAGAATCTTGATTGATTCTTCAGCCCTTATGGTCATCTTTGTATGAAGAGTTTTTGTATCGCTTTTAGCCAACATTAATCAATGGGAGAGACACTGCTCGTAGATGTAGAAGAAGAGAAAAAGGAAATACTGAGGAGGTACAGGCGGTTGCTCAGACGGGCCAAACCTTTTTTGAAGGACGATGATGCCAAAATCATCAGAAAAGCCTTTTATACTGCCGCTGAAGCGCATAAGAATATGCGCAGGAAAACTGGCGAGCCTTACATTTATCACCCTATCGAAGTGGCCTATATATGTGTGGCCGAAATCGGACTGGGTACCACATCTATCGTATCTGCCTTGCTGCACGATGTAGTAGAGGATACCGACTGGACGCTCACCGATGTAGAAAAAGAGTTTGGAAACAAGGTCATGCGGATCATCGATGGTCTAACTAAGATCAGTGGTGTACCGGGGGAAAGCATGTCTGAGCAGGCGGAGAACTTTCGTAAAATGCTTCTCACTCTTTCTAAAGATACCCGAGTGATCTTGATCAAGTTGGCAGATCGACTTCATAATATGCGTACACTGCAGAGCATGCAGCGACACAAGCAGCTCAAGATCGCTTCTGAGACTTTTTATCTATATGCCCCGCTGGCGCACAGGCTGGGACTGTATGCGATCAAGACAGAGCTGGAGGACCTGTCAATGAAGTACCGCGACCCAGATGACTATAACTATCTGGCTAAAAAGATCAATGATACCAAGGAAGCACGGAATCGATTCATCCGGAGTTTTATCCGTCCGATGCAAAAGACGATTTCGGATCAGGGCTACAAAGTAGAAATAAAAGGCCGACCCAAATCTATTTTCTCCATCGCCAATAAAATGAAGAAACAAAACATTCCTTTTGAAGAGGTGTATGATTTGTTTGCGATCAGGATCATTGTAGATGTAGAGGAGGAGAATGAAAAGGCGGCCTGCTGGCATATATATTCCATAGTGACCGATTTTTATACGCCAAACCCGGACCGCCTCAGAGACTGGATCAGTATCCCGAAGGCTAATGGATACGAGTCGCTCCATACCACTGTGATGACCAACAGAGGACAGTGGGTGGAAGTGCAAATCAGGACTCGGCGAATGGACGATATTGCTGAGAAAGGATATGCGGCGCATTGGAAGTACAAAGATGGTTCAGCCAAAGATTCTGAATCTTCTCTCGACATGTGGATTTCCAAGGTGAGGGAATCTCTGGAACAAAATGACATTTCCGCCATAGAGTTTGTCGATGATTTTCGTTCCAATCTTTTTCAGGAGGAGGTTTATGCCTTTACCCCTAAGGGGAAATTGATCACGCTGCCCAATGGCGCTTGCGCTTTGGACTTTGCATTTGATATCCATACCGAAGTGGGTGGCAGCTGTATTGGCGCCAAGATCAACAAGAAACTGGTATCTCTAAATACGCTGATCAAAAATGGTGACCAGGTAGAAATACTTACTTCGTCCAAACAAAAACCCAACGAGGGCTGGCTCAAATATGTTGTCACCTCAAAGGCCATATCTGGTATCAAGGATTACCTGAAGGAAGAAAAGAAAAAGGCGGCCTCAGAGGGTAAAGAGATTGTGCTTCGCAAGCTGAAGCAGATCAAGCTAGAATTGAACAATGACACGATCAATCGAATGATCGCTTACTTCGGGGCAGAATCCCCACTGGACTTCTTTTATGATGTCGGCAAAGGTAAAATTGATCCTAAGGAGATCAAGAAGATCAGCGAGATCAAAGAGGAGAAAAAGCATCACCACAGAAAGCGACCTGTACTTAACGAGGAAGTACTCAAGGCCACTAAAAAAGCCAAGGAGGTTAATGATAACCCTTTGATACTGGGCGACAATATGAATATGGTGGATTACAAATTCGCCAATTGCTGCAAACCTATACCCGGGGATGACGTTTTTGGATTTGTGACTGTGAGCGAAGGAATCAAGATCCATAGAACAAGCTGCCCGAATGCCACCGAACTGATGTCTAACTATGGTTACCGTATCATCAAGGCGAAGTGGACTTCTCAGCAGGAGATTGCCTTCCTGGCGGGTATCAAGGTGATCGGGACAGACCGAATGGGTATGATCAATGACATTACCCAGATTATTTCTAATGATCTGAAAGTCAATATGAGATCCATGAGTATCGATACTGACAATGGCATTTTTGAAGGGAGTATCAAGGTTTATGTAGATGATACACAGCATCTGGAAACGATGATTCATAAGCTTTCCGCTATCGACGGAGTAGAACGTGTGCACCGCTTTGATTTATTTGAAGATTAATACCTATAAAAAACTATATTTGCACGCTGGAAGTCAAAAAATCATTGATAGATTAAAATTTGAACCAAACACAAGGACATACAGAGGCGACATCTAAGATCTTCGAGGAGGTAAAAAACATCTTTACCCGCTTTTTAGAGAACAAATCGCTAAGGAAAACTCCTGAGCGCTACGCCATATTGGAGGAGATATACAGCAAGTCGGGACACTTCGATGTGGAGACCTTGTATATCAGTATGAAGAACAAAAACTACCGGGTCAGTAGAGCGACGGTTTACAATTCGCTAGACCTGTTGGTTGAGTGTGATTTAGTCACCAAGCATCAGTTTGGTCAGAATCTGGCTCAGTACGAAAAATCATATGGCTTCAAACAACACGACCACATCTTGATGGAAGGAAGCGGAGAAGTGCTTGAATTTTGTGATCCTAGAATCCAAAATATCAAGAGGACTTTAGAGGAGATGTTTGATATAGATATCACCCATCACTCGCTCTACTTTTTCGCTAAAAGCAAAAAAGACAAGAAGCAAAATTAATTTACGAAAGCAATGAAATTTAATTTCAAGCAGGACAATGATCTGACGATCATTCGATTCGAAGGTGATCTGATCGGGGAAGAAAATGGCCCAGAGATCATAGAGCACGTCAACGATACCCTAAGCAACAACATAACCAAATGCGCCGTGGATATCTCCGAGGTTCGCTATATCAACAGTAGCGGCATTGGCGTATTGATCACGATTTTGACCAAGTTTAGAAATAAAAGTGGTGAGGTCGTACTCATTAACCCTTCTGATCATGTAAAGAAACTACTGGTTATCACTAAACTGAATGCCATATTCACGATAGTCGATGATCTGGATCAAGCAAAAGAGGAACTGAATAAATAAAGAAGCATGGCTGTAGATGTATTGCTGGGACTCCAATGGGGAGATGAAGGTAAAGGAAAAATTGTAGATTATTTAACACCTAAATACAAGGTGATTGCCCGTTTTCAGGGCGGACCGAATGCAGGTCATACATTGAAATTTGGAGATACAAAACACGTATTGCACCAAATCCCATCTGGGATATTTCATGAGGGATCCCTCAACATAATCGGTAATGGCGTGGTTTTGGATCCGGCGATTTTCCAAAAAGAGATTTTGGCTCTTGAGAAATTCGAGAACTATGATTCTTCGAAATTGAAGATCTCGAAGAAGGCGCAACTGATTCTGCCGACACATAGAATCCTGGATGCTGCCTATGAGAATGCCAAAGGAGATAGCAAGATTGGTTCTACCTTGAAAGGAATCGGACCGACTTACGAAGATAAGATTTCCAGAAATGGCCTGAGAGCGGGAGATACGCTTGGAGCTGATTTCATGGAGAAGTATGAGAAATCCAAAAAGAGACATTTGGATATTCTGAGTCATTATGATTTCGAATTTGATCTGACCGAACTGGAAGAAGCTTTCTTGAAGGGAGTGGAGTTCTTGAAGACTTTCGATTTGATCGACAGTGAGTATGTGCTCAATGGACACCTGGATGCTGGAGACAATATTTTGGCAGAAGGTGCTCAGGGATCATTGCTGGATATCGATTTTGGTAGTTACCCATTTGTGACGAGCTCTAACACTACTACTGCGGCCGCTTGTACAGGTCTGGGTGTAGCAGTCAACAAGATCGGAGAGATCTTCGGGGTATTCAAAGCCTACTGTACACGTGTGGGTAGTGGTCCATTCCCGACTGAGCTGCACGACGAAACCGGTGAGACTTTGAGAAAAAACGGCGGAGAGTTTGGCGCGACGACTGGTCGTCCACGCAGATGCGGATGGTTGGATTTGCCAGCATTGAAATACGCGATCATGGTCAATGGCGCTACTCGTCTGTATATGATGAAGGCCGATGTGCTTTCAGGTTTTGAAGAAATCAAAGTGTGTACGCACTACAAAGCCAAGGATGGTAGTCTGACGGATCATTTGCCATACGATTTGGCAGATGCAGATTTCGAGCCAGTATACGAAACGGTAAAAGGATGGACTGAGGATTTGACAGGGGTGAAATCTTATGAGGAATTGCCACAGTCATTGAAAGATTACGTGAAGTATATCGAGGAGGCTGTAGGTCTACCGATCAATATCGTGTCTGTAGGTCCAGATCGTGATCAAACTTTGTTGAAGTAAGATTATTTCAATCGAAAATATTAAACCCTGGAGGATTCCTTCAGGGTTTTTTTGTGTCCAAATGGTTCAGTACCCTAGTTTCTTTGTGCAAATTGCCCTCAGTGTTTAAGGGCTGGAGTTGTAGTTTTGGTACCTCAGAAATGACAATTACTATGAAAAACTATTTTAGTGTGCTCTTGTTGGTACTCGTCCTGGCAGGCTGTCAGCCATCAAAAACAGAAAACATGGAGGAAAAGAAGGAATTGAAAATATCCCTGGCCGAATGGTCACTCAATCGGGCGATTCGTGGGGGACAGATGAGCAATTTGGATTTCCCGAGGGTTGCAGCGCAGGAGTTTGGCATCTATGCAGTGGAATATGTTTCGCAGCTATTCCCCGATGATACGACTGACAAAGGCTATCTGCAGCAACTCATAGACAGCTGTGATCGATATGGAGTCAAAAGTACCATGATCATGATTGATCACATGGGTAACTTGGGCGATACGACAGAAACCGCTCGCAAGCAAGCCGTTCAGAACCACATGAGATGGCTGGATGCTGCTGCATTTTTAGGCTGTGAATCGGTACGCGTCAATGGCAATGGTTTTGGATCTGTAGAAGCGGTCACAGCAGCTTTGGTCAAGTCCATGACTGAGCTAGGTGATGAGGCAAAAAAGCGCGGGCTGATGGTGATCATAGAGAATCACGGCATCAGTATGCCTGATGGTAGTTGGAACTTCAATTCCTTCTCCAGCAATGGTAAATATCTATCCAATGCCCTGAAAGAAACGAACCATCCGAATGTGGGCGCCTTACCTGATTTTGGCAACTTTGCCGAATATGACCGCTATCAAGGTGTGAAGGATCTGCTACCCTACAGCTATGGCATCAGTGCTAAGACCTTTGAGTTTGATGAAAATGGAGAGGCGATTCAGACAGACTACAAGAAGATGTTTGACATCATCAATGCCAGCGATTTCGATGGCTGGGTGGGAGTAGAGTTCGAAGGGGATGGAGTCTCCGAGTATGAAGGCATCAAAAAGACCAAGGCCCTGATAGAGAAGTATTGGAAGCCGTAGGGGGTAATAGTTATTAGTTATTTGGTTATTAGTTAATGGTTAATTCCAGATTTCTATGCCTTTACAAAACTAGTAGTCATCCTCCGCCTATGTCCACATTTATCATCCAATTCAGTATCTTTAATTTATGAACAAGCAAACAGCAATAGACTCCTTGAAAGATATGCCGCAGGATTTCGAACTTGAGGAATTCATTGAAAGGTTGGTGATTCTTGATAAAATTGAAAAAGGACGCAAAGATGTTGAGGCTGGAAGAACTTTTTCGCATGAAGAAGCAAAAACCAAACTGAGTAAGTGGCTGAAGTAATTTGGTCCAGTAATGCTCTTACTGATTTGAGCGAAATTGGAGAATATATTGAAGTTGATTCTCCAAAGTATGCTGAATTAACAGTTAACAAGCTTTATAACAAAGTTGAAGTCCTTTCTATGTATCCAAAAATGGGAAGAAAAGTTCCAGAGACAGAGAAGGAAAACTTGAGAGAACTCATTGAAGGAAATTACCGGATTATTTATGAGGTTGGGAATGTTGACATCTTTATCCTTACAGTCCATCATAGTTCTAGACCCCTGAAACTTTGAGGCTATGCCATGGTCTCGTCTTCGATTAGTTCAGCTCCTCGAATATATGGTACCAGGATCGATTGCAACTCAATTAAACCCAATTGGCTTCTTTCGATTAGATGAATTAGTTTGGTCATTCCTGGCAGCTCATCAGACTGCTTACCCCAGCAAGTATTAATAAAGAAATAATGGCAACTGTTTTCATAATGCATTAAAATAGTATTTGTAGTGCTTATTGTTCAAACGGTTGCCAACTATAACAAAATAGATGTTAGTTAATGTTTTACAATACTTCAAAGATATCAAAGGTCAAAAGCTGATTCTGTGGTGTTATTTGATTTGGTATGTAGTGATTATTACCATTTATTTTGAACCTTCTCCCAGTTTATGGACTAGTTCCCTGGGTATATCTTGTATCATTGGATTTGCACTTATTTTATCTACCACTCAAAAAGGTAAGAAACAGGATATATGGATAAAAATAAGGCTCTTTTTATTTCCTTTTTGTGTCTCCAGTTACTCTGCAACCATAAAGGATTATGATTTTATTCTATTATTCCCGATCAATCAATTGCATATGTTTATTTCAGCTTTGAGCTGCTTAATGTTTCTATTTATGGTTGGGTGTATTAAAAGATTCTATAATCCAACTTAAATCAGTAATTACCAATTGAGTCAACCCTCAATTTCACTGACTCGTTGAGTGCTTATAAAGTGTATTGGACTAGTAATGAAATAAGGGACAACCATAGCACCCTACACAGGCATAGTTCAACAGTGAGTCCATAAACCATTGCCCTCCAAACTCCCCAAGTCACATTTATCCCTTATTTTAGGGCAACAGTTTATAGAGCACTAAACTGATCTATGAAATTAAAATACCTACTAATGTTATTTTCATCAGTACATTTTAAGATGCCAAAAGATCAAAAATTGTTCCCACAATTACCGACATCAATGCAATCACCTTTACAATTGAATTAAGACTCTTTTTATCTAAAACCCAAACAATTGGACTTATTAGAAAAAAGTTTAGAGCGTAAGAAATACAATAAAACAACAGAGCAAAAAGCGAGATAATAACTGGAATTATTAAGCCTGAGAAGGAAAAGGCAAAACTCCCCAAAAAAATGGCCCAGAACCAATTCATATATTCAGCAAGCTTTACTGAGCAATACAAGGCAGAAATAAGAGCTGCAATAATTAGCATCAATGTATATGAAGAATCAATTTTAAGTACATCCTTTTCCTCTTTGGTGAGTTTTTTACTCGTAGTTTTTTGATACCACTTTCTTGTGTTTTCAAGACCGAAAAACGCTATTTGACGAATGTTTCGAAAATTTATTAATTCCTTAAGGTTAGCACTAAACTTAGAGAGTCTAGTAAATCCAATAATTTCAAAAATCACCATTAATCCTCCTAAGAACTGAATAATTTTACCAATTCGTCCTAGCCAGAAGATTGACACACCAAATAGTCTATAATTTGTTAGCCCAACTCCTTGAAACCAAAGTTCCCAAGCTTTAATAAAATCTATGTCCATAAAGTATTGTGTTTGACTAAAAGTTAAGAAAGGAATATAGCATTTTGTTAGGCATCTTGCGTGGGGACTTCTATGAGAAAATTCTGAGTTTATGGAAACTACCCCCGCCAACCCCGTCACCCCTACCGCGCACTCAGCCAATAGCAAAGACAACCTAGCGAATGATACTGACAACCTTGCCAATCTTACCGATGACTCTGTCGATGATACAGACAACCTAGCGAATGCCACAGACGACCTAGCGGGTGATACCGACAACTCAGCCAGTAACACCGACAACTTAGTGAATACCACAGACCACTTAGAAGGTGGTACCGACGACTTTGTCAATGCCACAGACTACTTAGTAGGTGATACTGACTACTTAGTGGATGATACAGACGGCTTAGAAGGTAACACAGACAACATTGTGAATGCCACTGACAACTCTGTGGGTCATACAGACAACATTGCCAATGGTACTGACAAGGCTGCTATTTAATAGCCGATATCCCTGTGATCTCATGTCCGAGGATCAGCAGGTGAATGTCGTGAGTACCCTCGTAGGTGACGACCGATTCCAGGTTCATCATGTGGCGCATCATGGGGTACTCGCCAGTGATGCCCATGCCTCCGTGGATCTGCCTGGCTTCTCGAGCGATATCCAGCGCAGTAGCGACCGAATTCCTTTTGGCCATGGAGATCTGTGCCGTACTGGCTTTGCCCTCATCCATCATCTTTCCTAGCTTCCAGTTGAGCAACTGGGCCTTAGTGATTTCGGTGAGCATTTCTGCCAGTTTTTTCTGAATCAGTTGGAAGGACGCGATGGGCTTGTCGAACTGTTGGCGCTCCATTGCATAGCGTCTCGCAGAGTCGTAGCAATCCATCGCTGCTCCGATGGCGCCCCAGGCGATCCCGTAGCGGGCCGAATCCAGGCACATCATCGGTGCTCCCAGGCCTGATTTGCCAGGCAGTAGATTTTCTTTGGGCACTTTCACATTGTCGAACACGAGCTCTCCTGTACAGCTGGCTCTCAGCGACCATTTGCCATGTGTCTCTGGCGTGCTGAAGCCTTCCATGCCACGCTCTACGATCAACCCGTGGATTCTTCCTTCCTCGTTTTTGGCCCAGACGACCGCTATGTCAGCCTTGGGTGAGTTGGAGATCCACATCTTGGCACCATTGAGCAGGTAGTGGTCGCCGGCATCTTTGAAGTGGGTGACCATGCCGCTCGGGTTAGAGCCATGGTCAGGTTCTGTCAGACCGAAGCAGCCCAGCATTTCGCCTGAGCCCAGTTTGGGTAGGTATTTCTTCTTTTGCTCCTCTGAGCCAAACTTGAAAATAGGATACATCACCAGAGACCCCTGTACGGATGCAGTTGATCGCATGCCCGAATCCCCTCTTTCGATCTCCTGCATGATCAGGCCATAGGAGATATAGTCCAGGCCGCCACCGCCGTACTCGGCAGGTAGCTGAGGGCCGAAAGCGCCGACCTCTCCGAATTTGCCCACAATCTCTTCTGGAAAATGATTGCGCTCGGCCCAATCTTCGATGTAGGGACTGATTTCTTTTTTGACAAAATCACGCATACTCTGACGGATCAAAAGGTGCTCCTCGGTCAGCAGGTCGTCGAGTGCGTAAAAATCTGGAGATTCAAATGTGTCTTTCATGTTCGGGTCTTATGTTGTTAAGGCTTTTCAGCCGCTATGTCGATTAATTGTATCAAATTTACACCCTCAACGACAATTAACAACCCAAAATGATAATGAAGGATATCGATCCAAAAATTTTAGAGCAAGTCAAGAAACTCGAGCAAAAGTATGAGGCGATGGGGCAGGATTTGTCCTCCTATCTCGATGGACTTTTGCATTCGGACTACCTGACTTACTGGGATTATATTCATCTGGACACTTTGCTCAGTCTTCAGAATCCCAAAACGCATTTTCCTGATGAGAAAATTTTCATCATCTATCATCAGATCACAGAGCTATACTTCAAGCTGATCCTGAACGAGATCGAGCAATTGGCTTTTGAGGATCCTAAGGATGCGGCCCTGTTTCTGACTCGATTGAAAAGGGTAAACCGATACTTGCTGCATTTGGTGGATTCCTTTGATGTGATGATCGACGGGATGGACCAAAACCAGTTCTTGCAGTTCAGGATGTCCTTGCTGCCGGCCAGTGGTTTTCAGTCCGGGCAATTGAGATTGATCGAGTTTTCTTCCACTCCGATGATCAACCTGACAGAGCGAAGCGTGCGAGCTGAGCTGGAAGGGCAGGATATCGAAAGCCTATACCCGCATCTGTACTGGAAGAAAGGGGCTACTGAGCTAGCGACTGGCAAAAAGACACTGACGCTGAGGCAATTTGAAGAGAAGTATGCGGACGAATTTGTGAGACACGCGCAGCGCTATGCAGCGGACAATATTTGGTCCAAATATAAGAGTAGCTATGAAGGTGGCGAGGCGAATGCAGAGATCGTGGAGCAGCTGAGGCATCTGGATTTGCTGGCCAATGTCAACTGGCGATTGGCGCATTATAAGTCGGCCGTTCGCTACTTGCAGAAGGATCCGGATATCATAGCCGCGACAGGCGGTACCAACTGGCAGCAGTATTTGCCTCCTAGATTTCAAAAAGTTATCTTTTATCCAGAGCTTTGGTCTAAAAAGGAGATCGAAGACTGGGGCAAGAGCTGGGTCGAAGAGACGGTTTTTAATTTGAAAAAATAAGTGAGTAGAAAAAGAGCGTTTGGAACATGGATCGCCTATTTCCTTTTCATCGGGAGTATATGGGCGCAGGGCGTGGAGGTCAGAACCTACTACGATCAGGACCAGCAGGTGCTGAAGGAGGTTTTCTATGTCAACGACACCATCGAAAATCTGCTCAATGGTCCCTATCGCTCTTACTATCTCTCTGGAAAGGTCAAATCAGAAGGCGAGTACCAGTACAATCGCGCGACAGGAGATTGGGTTTACTATTTCGAAAATGGGAACATCCGAAACACGGGGTCCTTCTTCAGAGGTCGATCGGTGGGTATATGGACTTACTACTTCGAGAATGGAAACAAGCGATCGGAAGGAATCCTGGAGGACAATCAGCGAGCAGGCGAATGGACTTTTTATTTTGAGGATGGCGGTCTGAAGAGCGAAGGAACCTACCTCGATGGCATACGCGATGGGCTTTGGAAGTTTTATTACGAGGAGGGCAGTCTCAAGGCACAAGCCATCTTTAAAAACGGTAAAGGAGATTACAAGGAGTTTTACCTCTCTGGGAGTCTCAAGATGGAGGGGCTCAACCGCAATGGCAAAAGTGATAGCTTGTGGACTTACTATTTCGAATCGGGCGAACGAATGGCGGAGGGTTATTACAAAAAAGGCCTGAAGACCGGACCTTGGAAATATTTCTACAAGAATGGTGAAATCTCAGCCCAGGGCGGTTATGAAGAAGGCCAGACGATTGGTAACTGGATTTACTATCACGAGAATGGTGCGAAGAGTGCGGAAGGTCTCCAAAAGAACAGTCAGAAAGATGGCTACTGGAAGATGTTTTACGAGACAGGTGAGATGAAGGGTATCGGTGAGTTTGACGAAGGGACGGGCGAGTACAATGAGTACTACGTCAGTGGCAAGCTCAAAGTGAACGGGCATTTTTTGAATGGATTGAATGATGGGCACTGGACCTACTTTGATGAAGAAGGGCACATCGAAGGAGAGGCAGATTTTGAGCAGGGGATGGGCCAATATACTGGCTACTATCTGGATGGCAGCATCAAGATGTCAGGAAAGATCGCCGGAGGTCGTCGAGTTGGGGAATGGACGCTCTACAAGAAAAATGGAGAGATAGCAGGTAAATATCATCCTGTATATCAGGATGACAATCCCGTCTTCCTGACCGAAGAGCGGCTCAATGATGGCAGCAATCAAGAAGAATATGAAAAGCCCGAATACAAATTCAAAAGAAAGAAATCCAGGAATTTCACTCCAGTGGTCAACGAATACAAAGGTGTGATATTTGCCACCAATCCACTGATGCTTTTTGCTGGTCATGCGCCGCTATCAGTGGAGTATTATCTGCAGGAGCGACTGGGCTATGAGCTGATGTATAGTTATAGACGTGATCCGTTTTTCTCTTCCCTGGAGGGTGTGGGTACTGATGATGTTTTCACACAGGGACACCGACTTAAGTTCAAACAGAAGTTTTATAGCAAAGATCAGAAATATGGCATGCTGTACTTTGGTCATTTGATAGGGGCCAATTTTGACAAGCATAGCGTGAAAATCAACGAAGGCTCTGGCAACTTCCAGACTGTAAGTATGGGCGAGCAGAACTATTATTATGGCGTGATCGTAGGAGATCGCTGGATGAAGAATCCGGGTAATGCGGGCTTTACCGTTGATGCCTATATCGGTTTTGGATTGGGATACCGAAACAAGTCCAGAGACTACAGCGATCGAAATTTCGACAGTTCATTTAAAAGTGTTCCGGGAGAGGGAATCAACGTGCCAGTGTTTTTTGGCGTGAACATAGGCTATCTCGGATTCAAAAAATATCAAACCAACGGCCCAGTAAGATAATCACATGACAAAAATATTGCGATACAGGCTGAAGCCGGAAATTGCGCTCGATGAGCAGCGATTCGAAGAATTTGTAAAAGGGAAAGTGGGAGAAGGCGCACAGTGGAAACTCTTCAAAAGATCCATTGATGCGAGAAGTAAGTGCGTGCAGGTCAATGTCGAAATCGCCCTTTCTGAAAATGGAGAGGACCCCAGACCCTTTGCCTACCAGAAGCCGGACAATCATGTGGAGAACAAGCCAGCAGTTATCATCGTTGGCGCTGGGCCTGCAGGACTTTTCGCCGCACTTCGCTGTATCGAATTGGGTGCGAAACCAGTCATACTAGAGCGTGGCAAAGATGTGCAGGCGAGAAGGAGAGACCTGGCTGCCATCAACAAGGAACATAAGGTCAACCCCGATTCCAACTACTGCTTTGGTGAAGGGGGAGCTGGCACATATTCAGATGGGAAGCTGTATACCCGATCCAAGAAGCGCGGAGATGTGACTCGTATTTTGGAGATATTGGTCGCCCATGGTTCTAATGAAAATATACTGGTCGAGACACATCCACACATCGGTACCAACAAGCTGCCCAAAGTAATCGCTGACATTCGCGAAACGATATTGAGTCGAGGTGGGGAAATGCATTTCGATACCCGAGTGGAAGACTTTGTCATCAAGGAGGGGGAACTGAGAGGCGTGAAGACGCAGGATGGAGCTACCTGGGAAGGCATAGGCGTGATCCTGGCTACTGGGCATTCGGCTCGAGACATCTTTTATCTTCTAGACAAATCAGGAGTCAAAATCGAATCGAAACCTTTTGCGCTTGGTCTCAGAGTGGAACATCCTCAGCAAATCATCGATCAAATCCAATACCACTGTGACAATCGAGGAGAATATCTCCCTGCAGCTGCTTATGCACTGGCTACTCAGACGCATTTCGAGGAGGTGAAGAGGGGCGTTTTCTCTTTCTGCATGTGTCCGGGAGGCTTCATCGTGCCTGCTGCGACTGCCGATGGCGAAGTGGTGGTGAATGGCATGAGCCCCTCGAGACGCGATTCGAAATTTGCCAACTCAGGAATCGTAGTAGCCATCGAGAATGAGGATCTGGAGGCATATGCTGAGGAGGGGGAGTTCAGAGCCCTGGCATTTCAATCAGAAGTGGAAAAAAATGCCTGTGCCATAGCTGGTGGTACCCAAACGGCCCCAGCTCAACGATTGGTTGATTTTGTGCATGGCAAGGTATCCAACTCCTTGCCTGACTGTTCTTATCAGCCCGGACTGGCCTCTGTGAATATGCGTGATTTCTTACCAGAGTCCATCTATGAACGTCTCAAGTTTGGCTTCAAAAACTTCGGTCGCAAGTCCAAGGGCTATCTCACCAATGAGGCTCAGGTGCTGGGAGTGGAAAGCCGTACCTCTTCGCCCGTTCATGTGCCCCGCGATCGGGATACGCTGGAGCATGTCGAGATCAAACGTCTCTACCCATGTGGAGAGGGCGCTGGTTATGCGGGCGGTATCATGTCTGCAGCCATTGATGGCGAAAAATGTGCAGAGAAGTTAATAGAGGCCTATCTCAAGATATAGAGGAGATCCGTGGAGAGGTTGGTGAGAATGAGTAAATTGTCTAAAGGAGTAAGAAAAAGCAATTTTCTAGGGGCAGTTAATGAGTCAAAGTCATGCGAAATTTTGAGGGAATCATTCAGGAGTATTTCGGACAGATGTCCAGGGAGGAGCTAGCAATAATCCGTTCTTACTTTAAGGATGAGGAACTGAAAAGAAACGACTTCTTCACCAAATCTCAGCAGTATTGTCATCGCTTGAGTTTGGTTAAGTCAGGGATTCTCAGGGTATTTACATTGTCAGAGGGTAAAGAGGTAACACAATGGATCTCAACGGAAAACTATTTGATGACGGAGATTGCAGGCTTCTTTTTTGATCAGCCCAACCGATGGAGTATTCAGGCCTTAACGGATACTTCTTTGCTCACTATTACCAAGACGGATTATCAGAAGCTATGTGAGGAATTTCCTAAATGGCATGAGATAGAAAAGCGCTTCCTGGCCAAGTGCTTTATGATGTTGGAAAACCGGGTGTTCACCCACCTATCCATGTCAGCCGAAAAGAGATACGAACTGTACTATGAACAGAACAAGGCCTTGTTCAATCAAGTGCCGCTCCAATACATCGCATCAGTACTCGGTATGTCAGCTGAGACTTTTAGTCGCATCAGAAAAAAACAGGCCGAGGGGCAAGACTAAATATGAGCCATAAGAGGAGAAAATTGTTAGATGGCTGGCTTTCTTGATTTTTATCAAGAGGACTGAGGGGATTGCTTCGGAACTTTGTTTCCTATCAATCATTAAAATCATGACAAAGGAAATGAAACAATTGCTCCAACTAGAAGAACTCGCCCAACTACTACTATCGATTCTACTATTCAATCAACTTCATTATGCCTGGTGGGTTTACCCTGCTTTTCTACTTGTCCATGCTGGGTTACCTGATCAACTCTAAGGTGGGAGCCTGGATGTATAATCTGATCCATCACAAATTGCTGGCCATTGCCCTGATGGCTTTTGGGTTTTGGTTCGGTAATTCTTTATCAGCTTTGATTGGGATTTTGTTGTTTGGTCATTCTGCGCTGGATCGGGTGTTTGGATATGGTCTCAAGTACCTCGACCATTTCAAGAATACGCATTTGGGCAGGATTGGCTGATAGTTGGTTTTAGGTTTGTGCTGGAGTAGTGACTCAGGGTCATTTGCAAAGCCAGAACCAATCGGATATTTTTAAGGCTTATTGAATTGGCTTTCAATAGTTCACTAAAAGTTTCCCGAAATATGAAAAGCACCAACTGGAAGAAATATGCCATAGAATTTCTATCTGTCTTTGTGGCGGTGATATCAGCCTTTGCCTTGTCTAATTGGAATGACAATAGAAACAGTGAGCATTCTGAGTTGAAAATCCTCACTGAGATTAAAAACGGGATTGGATTTGATCTCAAGGATTTTAATTCAAACGTGGGAGGGCATAAGTTAAGCCTACGTGCCATAGATGTCTTTAGAGACTTGATCATAGGTGATACAGTTAATCAGGATTCTATCGGATTGTATTACACGACTTTGTTTCGAGATTATACCCCAGTGATCAATCGGTCCGGGTATGAATCCCTTAAAGAAGCAGGGCTAAAAACCATTAGTAATGATTCTTTGCGTTTCGAGATCATATCACTTTATGACTACTACTATGGCATAATTGAGATTTTGGACAAAGTATTCGAAATGCAGTCATTCGAAAATTACTTTGCTGCAGTCAATGAACTTTTGCATCCTTACATGGAATTTAATGAAGCGGGAGAATTAATTCTGATAACCAACCCTGAAGCATTGACTGAAAGTGAGAAAAAGGAGATACTAAGTTATTTGTGGCGATTGGAGAACAATCGAAAAATGAAACTGTCCAGATATAAGCTCATCTTGTCTGAGATGGAAAAAGTGAAGGAAAGAGTAGAGGATGAGATTAGGGAAAAGGATTGACTTAAAAATGAAAAGTATGTACTGGAAGAGGGTAGTATTGTTTTGTTTGATATTGAATGGTACGAGTGCTTGGGCTCAGAAGACCATGGAAGAATATGTGAAGGAAGGTATCGATTATCATGACAGAGGTCAATATGATCTGGCGATAGAGGCCTATCAGCAAGCCTTGGCGATCAATGAGAATTCGGATCTGGTTAATTATGAAATCGCCATGACCTACCACTTTGCCAAACAATACGACAAGGCCTTAGCTCATGCCGACAAGGTGATACAGCTGAATGAGAAATACCTGATACCTGCTTACACCACCAAGGGTAATTGTCTGGATGCCATGGGCCAAAGTGAGGAGGCAATTAAGACTTACCAGGAGGCTTTGGCACGTTTAGGTGATAACTATCTGCTTTATTACAACATGGCCCTTACCTACTACAACATGAATAGGTCGGAGGCATCAGAGGCCGCAGCGCTCCAGGCGATTCGCATCAACCCTAAGCATGCCAGTAGTCATTTGCTGCTTGGCTATTTGCTGCGTGATCAGGAGAAGAAAGTGCAGAGTATATTGTCCTTGCATTATTTTCTGTTTCTCGAACCACATTCCAGCCGATCCAAAGGTGCTTTTGACCTACTTACAGATCAGTTTTATGGTAATGTCGAAAAGGGTGGAGGTTCTGATGTGACCATTAACCTATCCTCAGGATCATTGGACAAGAAAAACGAGTTTGGGTCAGCTGAATTGATGATTTCGATGCTGGCAGCAAGCAATAACCTGGAGGAGAATAAGGACAAGTCTACCGAAGAGCTCTTTGTATCCAATTCGGAATCCTTTTTCAAGATCCTCGGTGAGATAAAGAAAAAGAAGTATAGAGGGCTCTGGTGGGAGTTCTATGTCCCTTTTTATTACGATATGGCACAGACCTGGCATCTGGAGACCTACTGCTACTACATCTCCCAATCCGACAACCCTGAGGCGCAGGCCTGGCTCAAGGCCAACACAAAAAGACTCGACTTATTCAATGCCTGGTTGAGTAAGCGGTAGAACAAAACCTATAAAAAAGCCCCGACATTTCTGCCAGGGCTTATGTAATCAATCAAATTAGTTAAATTCTTTTACCCTAACCAGTTTGGCAAGAACATAGTCAGGCTTGGGAAGAAAGTGATCAACATTAGAACTACGATCATCGCGATGAAAAGCGGGATCAATGGTTTGATGACTTTCTCTAGCGGTATGCCTGCTACACCTATACCCACAAAGAGCACAGATCCTACTGGAGGCGTGCACAGTCCAATACACAGGTTCATTACCATGATGATACCGAAGTGTACAGGGTCGATTCCGATGGTTTCTACGACAGGTAAAAATATCGGGGTGAAGATCAATACTGCAGGGGTCATGTCCATAAAAATCCCAACACAAAGCAGAATGATATTGATCAGAATCAAAATGACAATAGGGTTGTCAGAGACACTGAGGATACCGTCAGTTACTGCTTGTGGAATGTTTTGGTAAGCCATGATCCATGACATACTCATCGAGCAAGCGATGAGCAATGTCACCACCGCTGTGGTACTGACTGAGCTCACTGCGATTTGTCTAATTTTTTCAATGGATAGCTCTTTGTAGATCAAGGAAAGTACAAAGGTGTAAAGCACTGCAATACCTGATGCTTCGGTAGCAGTAAAAATCCCTGCTACAATACCACCGATCACGACTACCAACATCATCAAACTCGGTAAAGCATCAACAAAAGTTCTAAGGATAGTACCGAATGAAGATTGATCTCCTCGTGGGTAGTTTTTTATTTTCGCATAGACTGCAGCCACTAGCATTAATACCAGTCCCATCAGGATGCCTGGTACATACCCTGCCAAAAACAGCGCTGCAATGGATACTCCGCCACTGGCCAAGGAGTAAACAATCAGGATATTGGAAGGAGGAATGACCAATCCGGTAGTAGACGAAACGATATTTACAGCAGCACTATATGATTTTTCATAGCCTTCCTTTTCCATTCGAGGACCTAAAGTACCTCCGATGGCCGATACAGCTGCCATAGCCGATCCAGAGATCGCACCGAAAAGCATGGCGCCAATGATATTCACATAAGCCAGACCTCCAGGAAATGACCCGACGAGTGCCTTGGCAAAGGCTATGAGCCTTTGGGCGATCCCGCCCTGGTTCATGATTTGCCCTGCCAGGATGAAAAAGGGGATGGCAAGCAATGAGAAACTGTCCAGGCCTGTACCCATTCGCTGTGCTATAGTGGTAAAAGCTGGAAGAGTTTCGATGTTGACCAAAATGGTCAATAAGGATGAAAGTCCTACACTATAAGCTACCGGTACACCCAATAGCAAGAAAAGTACAAAACTGATAACGAGTATATATATTTCTAAATGCGCCATGGCTTAGTCAATTTTAAAAATGTCACAAATGGTATAGTAGCAAACCAACAGGCCGCTGAGTGGCAATGCCATGTACACATAGCCGAGCGATAACTGCATCGCTGATGAGGTCTGTCCCAAAATGAATGTGATATACACGAGTCGGGTACCTCCAATGATCAATACCGTGATGGCGAAAAATAGAATAATTATACGAATCACTTTGCCATGCAGCTCCAAATGCTTGGGGTCCATTTTGCTGATCAGTAGATCGATGGATACGTGCATGTGTTTGCCTGTAGCATAGGCCGCACCTAACAGCCCAACCCATATCAATAGGTATCGAGCAAGTTCGTCTGTAAAAGCACTCGGGTCGTTGAGCAAATAGCGTGAAGCTACCTGCCAGAGTACGTTCAGTACCATGATGCCGAGCAATACGCTCAGTACGGTTTCTAAGTAGGAATCTAGTCTTTGTCTCAGTGTCATCTTGCTATTGTTATTTACCTACATTTTGAATGTCATCAATCAATTCTTTCAATTCTGGTTTGGAGTCAAACGCCGAATAAAGCCCATTCACTTTGGCCTGGAAAGGACTTTTTTCTGGATAGAAAATTTCTACTCCAGCTGCGGTCACTTTTTTCAGAGATTCTTGAACAGATTCTGCCCAAACTTCTTTCTGGTAAAACACCGAACGATCAGCTGCTTCTTGTAGCCATTCTCTTTCTTGTTCGTTGAGTTTTTTCCATAGATAGGTGCTGGCGATCAGTACATCAGGAATAGTCGAGTGCTCGTCGATCGAGTAGAACTTGCAGACTTCATAGTGTCTTGAGGTGTAAAAACTAGGCGCATTATTTTCTGCCCCGTCTACTACACCTTGTTGCAATGCGGTGTATAACTCTCCAAAAGAAACAGGAGTAGGCGAGCCACCTAGCGCGTTTACCATGTCAAAAGCTGACTGGCTGTTCATTACACGTATTTTCATTCCACTCAAATCCTCTGGAGACAAAATAGGTTTTGCCTTAGAGTAAAAGCTGCGACTACCTGCATCATAAAAACACAAACCTCTCAGCCAATAGCTTTCACCTTTAGCGAGTAGTTTTTTACCAATTGGTCCCTGTAGTACACTCCAGGTATGCGCTGAATCACGAAAAATGTAGGGAAGCGTAAGCACCTTCATCTCAGGTACGAAATTTTCCAAAGCACCTACAGATACTTTGGTCATGTCCAAACTGCCGATCTGAAGGAGTTCCAACAAATCTCTCTCTTGTCCCAATTGACCATTGGCATAGATCTCCATGGTGAGCTGTCCTTCGGATACTTCCTCCAGGATTCTTGCCATTTCCATCATGCCTTTGTGCACAGGGTGTTGCTCGTTGAGCGCATGTGCCAGTTTCAGGGTCTTCTCTTTCTGTTCCTGTTTACAAGAAAATATCAACACTGTCATACACAGTGCCAATAGTATATTTAGTCTTTTCATTTCACGCATTATTGAAATTCAAAATAGTTGTTGGCGTTGTTGTAGCATATGTTTTTAACCATATCGCTCAACAAGTCCATGTCGTATGGTAATTCACCATTGACCACATCCGTACCAATCAGGTCACAAAGGATTCTGCGGAAGTACTCATGTCTTGGGAATGAAAGGAAACTTCTGGAGTCAGTCAACATCCCTACAAATCTACTCAATAGTCCCATGTTCGATAGGGCATTCATTTGGTTGATCATCCCGGTCTTCTGATCCAAAAACCACCAACCTGTACCAAACTGTATTTTTCCAATGGTCTTTCCATCCTGAAAATTACCTGTCATCGTGGCGAACAATTCATTGTCGCTAGGATTCAAATTGTAAAGAATAGTTTTGGCCAGTTGATTGGAGTCATCCAGCTTGTTCATGAAAGTAGAAAGCGCCACTGCATGGCTAAAGTCTCCCATCGAATCATAACCGGTATCTGGACCCAATTCTCTTAAGGCTCTGGCATTGTTGTTTCTTAAAGCTCCGAGGTGAAACTGCTGCGCCCACCCTTTGCCATGGTACATCTTGCATAGCTCCAATAGGATGTAAGCTTGCAAGCTTTCCGCTTTGTCCTTCGTGAGTGCCTGTCCAGCTCTTACTGTTGCAAAGTAGCCATCATAGTCTGTCTCTTTGTGGCTGTAAAGCGGAATGGTATTGAATCCTAAATCAGACAATCGGCAGCCCATCTCATCAAAAAAGTCTACACGCTGCTGCAAGGCAACCAATAGATCGTCCAGTGATTTGATTTCCACTCCGGTTACTTCAGCCAGTTGGCCTAGGTACTTGTTATAGCTTTTTGGATCTACTACGTTTAGGGCTTTGTCTGGACGGAAAGTAGGCAATACTTTCAAATCGATGCCTGATTCCGCAATGGCCTTGTGGTACCCCAGACTATCGATAGGATCGTCCGTGGTACACACCACTTTTACTCCTATTCCTATCAATAATCCCTGACAGCCTTTGTCTTTTTCTTGCAGTTGGGCACTGGTTTTTTCATATATGGCTTCAGCTGATTGGCCATTTAGCAGGTCATTTACTCCGAAGTAACGTTGCAATTCGAGATGAGTCCAGTGATAAAGTGGATTTCTCAAAGTGTAAGGTACCGTTTCGGCCCATTTCTGAAATTTCTCTTTGTCACTGGCAGAACCTGTGATGAAGTTTTCGTCAATCCCATTGGCACGCATGGCTCTCCACTTGTAGTGATCTCCTTCCAGCCAAGCTTCGGTTATGCTTTTGTAGTGTCTGTCTTCGGCTATGTCTTTTGGTGATAAGTGGTTATGGTAATCTATGATCGGCATGTCTTTGGCATGCTCGTGATAGAGTTCCTCAGCTACTTTGTTGGTTAGCAAGAAATCTTCATCTAAAAACTTTTTCATCACTGCTTCTTTTCTGTTTCCTTAATCAATCTTCTGTCTATGCTTCAATTCCTGGCTTTCTTACTTATTTCTTAATATCGGGAATGAAAACCGGATTTGAGTGTACGTTACCGCAAGGTTGGCTAAAAAAACACGCAACCTACTTTTTAGTTGCGTGTACGTTAACGTAATCTGGACAAATGTACTATATTGCCAGTGAATTCAAAATGATTTGAAGCAATTCTTATCGACAGAGATGTCATCCAGGCTTCTTTCTATGGGATTTGAATAAAATGCCAGATGAATGATTAGAATTGCATACTGGATAGGAGATGAGTATGAAGTCAAAGATTACGATCAAGGAAATCGCAAAGAAAGCCGAGGTGTCCATTGGTACCGTCGATCGGGTGTTGCACAATAGAGGCAGGGTAGCTGAAGAAACCAAGGAAAGGGTGATGAAGATCGCACGCGAAGGCAACTACTCTTCTAACGTTTATGCCAGGAGTTTGAAGCTTAACCGTGTTTTTTCTATTGCGGTAATTCTACCCCAGCGCAATGCCTATTGGGCCAAGCACAGTGATGGTGTGGCCAAGGCACTAGAGGAGTTTGACTACCTCACTACCAAACTCTATGAGTATGATCTGGAGTCTGAGGGGCAAGATGGAATAGAAGGCGTATTGGAGCAGGTCCTGCAAGATGAGCCAGATGGAATAGTGATCGCTCCCATATTTCTGAATGAAAATAGCCCGGTGATCCAGAAACTGAATGAAAGTAAAATCCCTGTAGTACAAGTAGATTCAGAGATAGAATTGTCTAACTGCATTTCATTTATTGGGCAGGATGCTTTTCAGAGTGGATTGATGTCAGGCAACCTCTTGGATGAAGGCTATAGCGATGATTATGCTGTTTATGTCATTACTTTTCAGGCAGTTCATCTTTACAACAAGTCTGTGGTGAATCGCATCAAAGGATTGGAGAGTTACTATAAGAATAAGGAAAATGCTCCTGAAATAATTAACATCAACCTGGAGAGAGATCTGAGAGGAGTGGCAGATATTTTGGAGGAGATGAAGTCCTCCGGTAAGAAAATTCGGCTTTTTGTTCCAAACTCGGGATCCTATCTATTGGCGAGTGATTTGGCGCCAATCAAAAAACAATTGCAATTGAGAATGATCGGTTATGACCTGATCGATATGAATAAGCATTTTCTTAGAGATGGAATTATCAATTACCTGATACATCAGCAACCTAGACAACAAGGCTATAAGGCGATTCAGGCTTTGCATCAGCATTTGCTATTGAAAGCGGAAGTGAAGAAGGAACAGTTTCTTCCACTGGACATTATCACCAAGGAGAACCTGATGTATTGTGAGCACTAAAAAGGGTTGACACTCTGCTAGTTGGAAGACTGACGCAGGACGAGTTTTGATTCGATGACTGTGGGAGAATCAGGAATCTCTTCTCCATTGATTTGTTTGAGTAGGATTTCGGCTGCTTTGTTTCCCATCAGTTCTGGATTTTGATCCACGGTGCTCAGGTTGGGCGAGGTAAACATAGAAATAGGCTCCCCACTGAAACCAAATACTTTGATATCTTCAGGAATGGATAGGGTAGCTTCCCGGAGAGCGTCTATTGCTGATATAGCCGCTATGTCGTTGGCAGAAAAGATTCCGTCTGGACGCGGGTTCATAGACATGAGCTTCCAGGCCATTTCTTCACCATCCAGTTTTTTCAATCTGGATTTCATGATCCATTCCTCTTTTACCTCCAGCCCATGTTTTGCCATAGCGGCTAGATAGCCCTTGATCCTTTCGCTATAGATGCTTACATCTCCTTGTCCAGCAAAGTGCACGATGCGTTTGCATCCTTTTTGGATCAATTGTTCGGTGGCTTCAAAGGCCCGGGCATAATCATCGATCAATACATTATGCCCTTTGATGGTGTGGCAGGCCCGGTCGAAAAATACCACTGGCTTTTCATAGTCTTCTATTCGCTGGAGGTGTGAGCGATCATCCCCATCCATAGCAATAGAGATCATCAGGCCATCCACCTGATGAGCCAGCAGCGTTTCGATCAGTTGGGCTTCCCGCTCTGTACTGTCATGTGACTGGCAGATGATCAAATTGTAGCCCTGCTGCGAGGCAATGGCTTCCATTCCAGCAATGGCGGTAGAGAAAAAGAATCGAGAAATATTGGGTACGATCACCCCGATCGTGGAGGTCTTTCTCCTCCTAAGGTTAGATGCCAAATGATTGCGAGAGTAGCCCATTTCCAGCGCCTTGGCTCGGATTAGGTCTTTGGTTTTGGCTTTGACTCGAGGGCTGTCGGCCAGTGCGCGCGATACGGTGCTGGCGTTGATATTCAGCTCTTTGGCTATGTCGTGTATGGTGGCCTTTTTCTTCATCGATCTTTCCTGCTGGCAATATTAGCATTTAGATTTCATAACTTGGAGTCTGGTCTTAAAATAGAACATTGTAGTCAATCGCCTTTAGAATTGACTACAATGTTTGACTTTGCATCGTATGATTTAGAATGTGTACCCAAGATGAAGCGTGGCAAACATAGTAATAGGTTCTATATCGTACACTTTGGTTTCTAAAGAATTGTTTCCGGATACTTTGGTTGTGTAACCTACTCCTGCCCATGGCTTGATGTACAAATTATTTCTGAAGGGTTTGAGCGTATAACCTAAATATACCATGGCTAGCATATTGCTGAAGTCCTGCTTACCCAGGACATCTGCATTTTTGATTTTATACTCCTGAATGCCAAACTGTGTACCAACAAACCACTTTTTATTTACCTCGGCGAAGTGGTGTTCCGCAAACAAGCTGTAGCCTTGATTGATTCTGACATACCAACCTTGATTTCTGTTCTTTTCATTGAAATTTACCAGAGCGTCAGGCATATTCATCCCGTAAGTACCTAATCCAAGGAGAAGATGTTCGGAATTTTTGGGTTGAAACCGTAAATGAATCCCATATCCATTGAATACAAAGGTAGCAGGATCGATTTCAATACTTAATTTGACTTTGGTGCTCGAATCAGAAGGTTGTGCCAATGTTTGGTGTTGAAGTAATAGGGCCAAAGTAGCAGATAAAATAATTGATTTTAAGATTTTCATAGTAATTAAATGATTAAACGAAATATTAAGAATATATAGTTAAGTGAAAAAAAATATCAGTCGTCCATTTCAATGAGTACTTCCTCGATTGTTTTTTGATTCAATATGTTTTTCATTTGTTGTTCCGCGTTACCTAGTAAATTGGCAATTGATCTTTGTGCGTTATCTGGTCTTTTTCCCTCTGCCATAATGTTGAAGGATGTCTGAAACAAGGGTTTTCCGGTTTCCATAGCATTAAGAATATCTAGAATAGTAATCTGAGATGGCTGTTTCAACAACCTAATCCCCCCTTGTTTTCCTTCCTTAGTCTCAATTATACCAGCGATTGAAAGGTTCTGCAGGATTTTTACCAATGTCGGTTTTGGTATATGAAGTATCTCTGATAGGGATTTGGTTGATAGAAACTCATATTGACCTTGTCTGATTTTATCAGAGATAAAAATAACTACTAGAACCGCTTTCGAAAATGACAATGAATAACCCATACTAAATATAATACATATTACAAATGTAAATATAATAAGGTTTTATCTAATATTTGATTTGGACCAAAATAATGAGAAGTTAAGGCCTATTTCTAATGAAAATGGTTCTCCGAAAAGTAGAGTCGATTATTTTAATTACTTGCGCTATCAAGGCTAATTAGATAAGTTTTTCAGGTAATTTTTGATTCTCTTGTTAAAAGCAAAAAATCCGATGAACCGATTTTCAAGGCTCCTGTTCTAGTTATAATATTTAGATCAAAAATACAATCGATTGTATTTTTGATTAGTTACCTTTGAGTCAAAGGATTTGAAACTTAAAGAAATAGAATATGAGTACTTCTTATGAAGTGAGATATGCTTCTCACCCAAATGCTGTAAAAAAAATGGATACAACAGAGCTCAGAGAAGAGTTCTTGATTGATAATTTGATGAAGCCGGACGAAGTGGTGTTTGTTTATTCACACTTTGATCGTTTCATTACAGGATCTGCCGTACCAGCTACTAAGGCATTGAAATTGGAAACCATCGACCCACTGAGAATGGAAAATTTCCTGGATAGGAGAGAACTAGGTGTGATCAATGTAGGTGGTGACGGAGTAGTGACTGTAGATGGTACTAAGTATGAGTTGACTTACAAGGATGCGCTTTATGTAGGCAAAGACTCTAAGGACGTGACTTTCGAGAGCAAGGATGGTAGCAAGCCAGCGAAGTTCTACATGAATTCAGCTCCTGCACATCAGGCTTATCCTACTACTAAGGTGACCAAAGCAGAAGCGAAGAAACTGGAATTGGGATCTCTGGAGACTGCGAATGCCAGAACGGTAAACCAGATGCTAGTGAAGGAAGTAGTGAAAACTTGTCAGCTACAAATGGGTATGACCGAGCTAAAAACCGGTAGTGTATGGAATACCATGCCCGCGCACGTACACGACAGAAGAATGGAAGTATATTTCTATATCGAGGTGCCAGAAGGACAGGCAGTAAGTCACTTCATGGGGCCAATCAAAGAAACAAGACACATCTGGATGCAAAACGAGCAGGCGGTGATTTCTCCTGCATGGTCGATTCACTCAGGTTCAGGTACCTCTAATTACACCTTCATTTGGGGTATGGCTGGCGAAAACCTGGATTATACCGATATGGATATTTCACCTATTTCAGAATTAAGATAATAGAAGATATATGGATTTATTTGATCTAAAAGGAAAAGTAGCGCTGGTAACGGGCGCTACTCATGGTCTGGGTATGGCAATGGCCATGGGCTTAGGCAAAGCTGGAGCAACTGTTGTGATCAATGGGAACTCTTCGCAAGAAAAAATTGACAATGCACTAAAAGAATACGAAGCAGCAGGTGTGAAAGCTGTGGGATACAAATTTGACGTAACGGACGAGTCACAAGTCAAAGACAGCATTGCCAAAATAGAATCAGAAGTTGGTAACATTGATATCCTCGTCAACAATGCGGGGATCATCAAGCGTGTGCCTTTGGAAGAAATGGAAGTTGCCGAATTCGAGCAGGTAATAAAGGTCGATTTGGTGAGTCCTTTTATCGTTTCTAAACATGTAGTGAAAGGAATGATCGCTCGCAAGGCTGGAAAAATCATCAACATCTGTTCGATGATGTCCGAGCTAGGAAGAAACACCGTAGGTGCCTATGCAGCTGCCAAAGGAGGTCTGAAGATGCTGACACAAAACATGGCTACCGAGTGGGCCAAGCACAATATTCAAACCAACGGAATAGGGCCAGGTTACTTTGCTACCAGTCAGACGGCTCCTATTAGAGTAGATGGACATCCGTTCAACGATTTTATTGTGAACCGTACCCCTGCGGGTAAGTGGGGCGATCCTTCTGAGCTAGAAGGTGCAGCCATATTCTTGTCTTCTAAGGCGAGTGACTTTGTGAATGGTCAGGTACTCTATGTAGATGGAGGTATCTTGGCTACTATCGGGAAACCAAGCAACGAGGACTGATGAGAAATCTGAAAATAATTGCAGGAATGGCTTTGCTGGCAGCTTGTCAGCAAACGCCTGTACTGATAGTGGATAATTCTCTTCCAATAGATGTGGAGGAGACCCCGATCGTTATTAGTCGATCAGCAATTGAGGCCAAGCTTCAATTGACGGAGGGAGAGTTTCCCGTTGTGATGAAAGGCGCTGAGCTATTTCCACAGCAACTGGATGATCTGGATGGGGATGGAGAATGGGACGAAATAGCCCTCATAGCACCCACTCAGGCGAATACGCCAGTACAATTAGAGTTGAATAAGACAGAAGAATATCCGGTGTTTGATCAAAGAACAAGCGTTTATCTGGGTATAGATTACCAACGTTCTGATAATTTCATAGAGAAGGATAGTGAAGTTAGAAGCCCGGAAAACATTGCGATGAAATATCCAATGATGTATCAGATGGAAGGGCCTGCATGGGAGAATGACAAGGTGGGCTTTAGGCTCTATTTCGATTCACGAAATGGGAAGGATATTTTCGGTAAGACTACTGCTGAAATGGTTTTGTCAAGAGCAGGAACGAAAAAACAGAATTATCACGAATTAGACGACTGGGGAATGGACGTTCTCAAGGTAGGAAATAGTCTGGGTGCAGGAGCTATTGCGATGCTACATGCAGATACTCTAGTACCATTGAGAAACACCGCTTCGGGCGAATACGAAACTTTGATAGAAGGTCCAGTTCGGACGATTTTCGAAGTGAGACAAAAGGGCTGGGATACTCCACTAGGATCTATCGATGTGACTGAACGAATCAGCATATGGGCTGGTCAGTATGGTTACCAGGAAGAGCTGATCACTGATATAGATGGTATCAAGTGGGTTTCGGGCATAGTCAATAAGCACAGTAAGGAAATGATCGAAGGACAAACAGACGGCACTAAGTACATCTATACCTACGATGAGCAATCAGAAAATAAGGATTACATGGGAATGGGTTTGGTCGTAAACAAGGATTCCTTTTTACTTTCTACTCAGGCGCCTGATTCAGCAGCTGCAGTGACAGAGACCTTTTATACTGTAACTAATGAAGGGAAATTCTATTTTGTAGCAGGCTGGGAGTTGACCGATCCGATGTTCGAAACACAGGAAGGATTTTCCAAGGTGATGGAGCAGCAGGCTCAGATATTCGGAAACCCCATTGAAGTGAAATAAAAATATTGGTTAAGTCTATAGATTTGGAATTAAAAAAGCCCGGGAGTACCGGGCTTTTTCTTTTCTCACTTATTCGAAATTTTATTCAGCAACGACTGACTTTTGTAGCTTCGAAGCGAAGTTACTGGCATTGTCTTTATCGATGACGATAGGATCGAAAAGGTATCCGTGGAAAGTCAAATCCATGATTTGAATCTCGGCGATCTCAGCATCTTTATCATTCAGTTTAGCCATAGTTAGCTCAACAGCTTTTTCAGCCAAAGGCTCCAAAGGCTTGTAGATAGACATGTTTTGCGTTCCTTTTTTGATTTTGTCTATTGTATCAATAGTTGGATCCATACCTGTTTTGTAGATGTTATCTACTAGTGGATCGTTTTCCGCGTATTCATTCAACGCATCGTTGAACCAGTCTGCTGCAGATAATACCCCGTCAATTTCAGAAAGATCAGGTGTCTCTTCATAAAACTTCATCAACGCGCTCATTTCATTCCAGCTATCCAATACCCAATCACCTTTGACATTGATACGTCCTTCATCGATGTAGGGCTGAAGCACTTCTAGTTGCCCTTCTCTAAACTGAATCCCGTTTATATCAGAAACTGGCCCGTTGATCATAATGATATTTCCTTCTTTGATACCATTTACCATGCTTTTGGCCTGTTGTCTACCGCATTCCAGCCCGTTGTAGGAAACATAGATGTCTACATTTTCATCCATAACTGGACGGTCATATGCCACTACCAAAACTTTATTTGCTTTGGCCAATGAAACGATTTTCTCAGAGTTGGTACCGTCTACTGCTACGATAACGATGGCTTTTACACCTTCGTCAATCAATTCTTGTGTTTGCTCTAATTGCTTGTCTAAACTCGAGTGAGCGACTTTTAAGATGGTTTCAACCCCTTGTTCTGAAAAATTCTCTTCCAGAAATCTGGCATCATTCTTCCAGCGTACACTGGCGAATTGATCGAATAACAACCCTACCTTGGTCTGCCCAAAAGACAGGAATGTGGTTAGGGTCAATAGTAAAATTATTGCTGCTTTCTTCATGCTTTGTATGTTTAATAGTAAGTAAGATTCCTTCGTCTTTCATTCATGAAGGATCTAGTCTAGGATAATAAGGCATCAGGATGACTTAAAGCTAGTAAAAAATCAATGAACAAAAAGCAGAATTGGCCTTTTGATGGCTTTTCTGGACGTAATTAGGTGATTTTCTTAAGTATTAAAAATTTAACCTATGGCTTGGTTCAGGTAGAAAAGACTATCAACCATGTCAGGAATACCTATAGGTATGTTGATGGTACACTCTCCAATATTTTTTAACAAGCTGAATTGTACTACACCCCCTTCGTTTTTCTTGTCTTGTGTGGTCAATCGTAGGATTTCCTCAAATAACTTCGGGTCGATTGATTTTGGCTGATAAGTCTTGACAAGATATGAGGTTATTTCATCAAGTTCTTCTTTGGTGAGACCCGTTAGTTTGTGTGAAAGGAAGGCTTCTGCGATCATCCCCAACGCTATGGCTTCCCCGTGCAGGAGTCTTTCGCCGGGAATCTCTAGAAAATAAGACTCGATCGCATGACCAATCGTATGTCCAAAGTTGAGAATTTTTCTCAGGCCCGATTCGAATGGGTCTTCGGTTACTACCTTTTTTTTGATCTCGATGGAGTGTGCTACGATGTCTGTCCAGTCATGATTAAATGGGTCGATGTTTTTCACTTCTTTCCAATAGGCCGCATCATAGATCAGCCCATGTTTGATCACTTCTGCAAACCCAGATCGAAGTTCTTCCTTTGGTAGAGTCTCATAAAAACCGGTGTAGATCAAAACGTTTTGCGGTTCGTTGAATACTCCGATGTGGTTTTTGAACCCGTGAAAATCGATTCCGAGTTTCCCACCTACGCTGGCATCCACTTGAGACAACAGAGTGGTTGGGATATTCAAGAACTGCATCCCGCGTTTGTAAGTGCTTGCTACAAAGCCTCCCATATCTCCGATTACCCCGCCACCTAAATTGATGATCAGACCTTTTCTGTCAAAACCTGCCTCGGTCAGCGCCATCCAGATACTTTCACAAGTAGAAAGCGTTTTGTTTTCCTCACCACTAGGTATGGAAATCAAAAAATGCTCGGGTAGTGCATCCAAAACCAAGGGAAGGCAATGCTCTTCAGTGTTTTCATCCACAATCACAGCAATCTGACTATACTTTTTGTCAGAAAGAAACTGCTTAATACTTTTTTGAATGTCGGTGGTTACTTCGGTTCTGTGATTTTCCATGGTCTACTTTTCAGTCGGCAAAGTTAACATCCCTGACCAATTGTCAAATAACAGGACAGAAAATGAGTGAGGCAATATATGAACCTCCGGTGTTTATCCACGTAGGATAATCGATATGCATAGATTCGCTTTTCTCTTTCTGGTCTTCCTGGCTTTCATTGCACTGGATTATTATGTTTTTCAGGCAATTAGACTTCTCTTTCAGCAGCAGAATCCCTGGCTTAAGAATAGTGTTTACGTCATCTATTGGTCTCTGACTCTTTTGACTTTGGTAGGCATACTATTTTGGAATAGGATGGATACTTACGAATTGGCACATTTTCGGAGTTTTGTTGCTTCGGGCATGGTCATGAATCTGACCGGAAAACTGCTTTCAGGAATCATCGTGTTTTTTGATGATATCATTCGATTGGGTAAGTATGTTTATAGAGGAGTAGTACAGAATGGTGCAGTAAATCAGGCGACAGAAGGGATTACTCGATCAGAGTTTTTGGCCCAGTCGGCAATCGTGGCTGGTGCGGTACCATTTGCCATGATGAGTTATGGGATTCTCTCAGGCGCTTATGATTACAGAGTAAGAAGGAAAACCATTTACCTATCGAATTTGCCAAAAGCTTTTGATGGCTTAAAAGTAGCGCAGCTGTCCGATATCCACAGCGGCAGTTTTTACAATAAGAAGGCAGTGCAGGGTGGAGTCGATCTTCTCTTGAAGGAAAAACCGGATCTGTTTCTTTTTACTGGCGATCTGGTGAATAATGAATCCAGAGAAGTGAAGGATTACATGGATATCTTCTCCAAGGTCAAAGCGCCTTTAGGTCAATTTTCAGTGCTGGGTAACCACGACTATGGGGATTACAAACACTGGCGCTCTGCGGGTGCCAAGCAACAAAACCTACAAGACCTGATTGAGTCGCATAAAAATATGGGGTGGGATATCATGCTCAACGAGCATCGATATGTTACCGTGGATGGAGAAAAGCTGGCTCTCATTGGAGTTGAAAACTGGGGTAAAGGCAGGTTTGCGAAATACGGAGATCTGGAAAAAGCCGCTCAAAATGTAGAGGCAGATACTAAAATATTGCTCTCGCATGATCCGAGTCATTGGGACGCTCAGGTGCGCCCACAATTTTCTGATATAGATTTAACCTTGTCTGGACATACCCATGGTTTCCAGTTCGGGGTAGAGATAGGTGACTTTAGATGGAGCCCGTCTCAGTACATGTACAAACAGTGGGCCGATTTATATCAAGAAGGCAGCCAATACTTGTATGTCAATCGTGGTTTTGGTTTTTTAGGTTATCCGGGAAGGATCGGTATTCTACCTGAAATAACGATCCTGGAATTGAAAAGGGCCTAATTTTTCTGGTATTTGATTTCACCATTTACGATGGTGTATTCCACTTCGGTATTTAATATTTCGTCTTCATCTACGGTCATGATATCTTGCGATAGCACAGTGAAGTCAGCCAATTTTCCTGCTTCGATTTTACCTTTTATGTCCTCCTGAAATGAGGCGTAGGCATTGTTGTAGGTGAGTGATAGTAGCGCTTCTTCACGCGTCATTTTCTGATCAGGCTCATAGCCACCATCCGGATCACCATCCAGGGTTTTTCGAGTCACTGCGGCATAGAAGTTCGCAATAGGGTTCACTGGTTCTACAGGAGCATCTGTTCCATTAGAGATTCTTGCCCCAGAGTCGATCAATTTGCGCCATACATAGGCTCCTTCCTTTATTCTCTCCTCTCCCAATCGATGGATGGCCCATGGACGATCCGATGACATATGTATGGCCTGCATCGCAGGAATAATGCCCATCTCTCCAAAGCGAGGGATGTCATCCTCGGTCAAATGCTGTGCATGTTCTATTCGGAAGCGTGGGTTGGCTTTAGTCGTGTCAGAATTCAATACTATTTTATAAATATTGAGAAGAGCCTTGTTGGCGCGATCGCCGATGCAGTGAGTGGCGACCTGAAAACCCGTTTCGAAGGCTTTTTCTGTTATTCTTAAGATCTCGTCAGGAGGGGTGATCTTTTTGCCCATTTCGCCTGGCGCATCGCTATATTCTTCCATCAGCAGAGCCCCTCGACTGCCCAAAGCCCCATCGGCATAGATTTTAATGCTTCTTACTTGTAGGAACTCATTGTCAGTCATGGGGCCTTTTTTGAACCATAGCTTCAGTAAATCTCTATCGCTTCCGTCCAGCATGGCATATATTCTCATATTCAGCATCCCTTGATTGTAAAAGGACTCATAGAGCGAAATTTCTCTTTGGCTGACGCCTGCATCATGAAGGGCCGTGATGCCATTCTTAAGGCATTCCTCTATGGCCATGTTCAAGGCCTGAATATTTTTTTCGTCTGTGGGTTCAGGGATTTTTCGATAAATCAAATCAACTGCTGCTTCATTAAAAATTCCAGTGAGTTTGCCGTCTTCATCTCTTAGGATTTCTCCTCCTTCAGGGTTTTCTGTCTTCTTTGTGATTTTGGCTAATTTCATGGCCTTTTGATTCACAAAAACCAGGTGTCCACTGGCGTGAGATAAAACCACGGGGTTGTTGGGGGAGATCGCTGAGAGTGAGTCATGGATAGGAAAGCCCTGTACGGTAAGTACCGGTAGGCTATCCCATTTCTCCTGATGCCAACCTCGACCGATGATCCATTCTCCTTTCTTGGCACCAGCCACCTTTTCTTTGACGGCCTCCAGGATTTGTTCAAAACTCTCGGTCTTAGACAGGTCAAGGTTCATCAGATTGTAGCCGATACCCATGAGGTGGGCATGGCCATCGATCAATCCAGGAATGATGGTTTTATTTTTTAAATCCAACACTTTCGTGCTGTCGCTCAGCCAGTTGTTGGCGTTTAGGTTGTTGCCTACATATACAATTTTGCCATCCTTGACAGCCACAGCTTCTGCCTTTGGCTCCTTCAAATTGAGGGTGTGAATCGTCGCATTGAATATGACAAGATCTGCCTTGGGATGCTTGTCTTCACATGAGGCCAATAGCCATAGGGTCATAGCTAATAGCAAAACGAAATTTTTCATTCAATGCTGCTTTTGAAATGTTTTCTGATAAGTAGGTTATAAGTTTACGATATTTGGAGAGAATAAACAATTTATACTCCGACAATCAATCTTAGATCAGTACAAAAAATGAAAGTATATACAAAGACCGGCGATGAGGGGCAAACCAGTTTATTGGGAGGGACCCGACTATACAAATCAGACTTGAGAATTGAGGCATACGGAACCATAGATGAGCTCAATAGTTTTATGGGATTGCTTCGTGATCAGGAAGTAAATAAGGAGCACAAAGAATTGCTCATCAGTATCCAAAATCAACTCTTTGTGGTGGGGGCAGACTTGGCCACAGATCCAGCGAAAACGCAAGTAAAAAAGCCGCCGGTCAGCAGGCAGGCTACCGAAGAATTGGAAGCGGCGATCGATCAGCTGGATCAGGAATTGCCACCCATGACTCATTTTGTGTTACCCGGTGGGCATCAATCTGTATCTTTTGCGCATATCGCCAGAACGATCTGCAGACGGGCAGAACGGAACGTAATTGCCCTCTGGCAAAAGGATACTGTTTCTAACGAAGTGCAGGTTTATCTCAATCGGCTTTCGGATTATATTTTTGTATTGAGTAGGTGGATGTCCCTGAGATTGCATGTAGAAGAGGTGCCCTGGAGACCGGAAAGCAATTAATTGCAATGAAAATTCAAAAAAGCTGAGGCTGAAACCGTGCTAAATTCCGTATCTTAGCCTTTACTTTTTTTCTATCGAAAAAGAGCGAAAATAAAATTGAATAGACATGAGCAGTAGCACAATTGAATTTGATGTCAAACAAGTGGAGCAATCTAAGATTAGTCAGGTTGATTTCAACAATATAGAGTTTGGCAAAGTGTACTCCGACCATATGTTTGTGGCAGAGTATGCAGATGGTGAATGGAAAGATTTTAGGATAGAGCCTTATGCGAATTTATCCATCAGCCCGGCTAATGCTACTTTACACTATGCCCAATCTGTGTTCGAAGGCTTAAAAGCTTATAAGACAGATTCTGGGGATATTCATGTTTTCAGACCGCAAGCCAATGCCAAAAGAATGGTCATCAGCGCAGAGCGTATGTGTATACCTCCGATTCCTGAAGATCTATTTATGGAGGCTATGTCAGAGCTTTTGAGATTGGATGAGGCTTGGATCCCAACGAGAAAAGATACTTCACTTTACATTAGACCTGTCATTTTTGCTGATGATCCTTATGTGGGGATTCGTCCATCTATGACTTATAAATTTTTGATTTTTACCGGGCCGGTAGGGGCTTATTACTCTGAACCTGTCAATGTGAAGATCGAGACACATTATACCCGAGCAGCTTCCGGTGGAGTGGGATTTGCTAAGACTGCTGGTAACTATGCGGCATCTTTGTATCCGGCACTTCAAGCTCAGAAGGAAGGGTATCACCAGTTGATCTGGACAGATGGGAAAGAGCATAAGTACATCGAGGAGGCAGGAACCATGAATTTGTTGTTCTACATCGATGATACCTTGATCACAGCACCGGCTGGCGATAGTATCCTGAATGGAATCACCAAAGACAGTGTGTTGACTTTGGCTCGTGACTGGGGGATGAAGGTAGAAGAGAGACGTCTGAGTATCGATGAGCTTTTGGAAGCATTCAAAGCAGGAAAGGTGCAAGAGGCTTTCGGAGCAGGTACGGCGGCAACCATTTCGAAAATCAAGATGATTGGTTTCGAAGGTGAGAAGTATGATTTGCCAACAGAGACTCCTTTGGCTGACAAGCTGTTTCAAGAACTGGACGATATCAAAATGGGTAGAAAGCCCGACCCACACGGATGGGTTTATAAAGTATAAAAGAAAAGGCAGCTCAGAGGGCTGCCTTTTTTATGTCTATTTTTTTGAGTTCAGTAATTAACCCCTTCTGAAAAAACCTTTTTTCTTCTTAGGTTCTTCTTTTGGGACTTGTCCGATCAGCCAATTGCTCGCAGGTATGGGTGTATCAAACTGCTGGAAGTTGATTTCCGGATTCTTTTCAGCAATCAGATCTATCAATACGTTGGAGGATACCTGGGCCATTGCATTGTCGGAGATTACCGCTGCGATCTTGTCAGTCTTTTCGATCAGCTCTTCGCCGTATTTGTTGATGAAATCATTCTTGATCCAGATTCTCGCTCCAGCATCATATTCTTCTAATTTTCGACGGTCGATCAACCAATGGATCGAATCCACCATCATGGCCGCCTTGGCTGCTTGTTTGAAAATCCTGACCACTGTGTCTTCACTGACCTCACCTTTCCAGGTGAAAATCAAGGTCGACTTTTCTTCGTCAAATTCTAAAATTCCGTCTTCCGCTTCGTGCAGTTTTTTCATTACTCAATTATGGGTTGTGCTAAAAAAGTGCTGATTAAGCCCTTGCCTGTTTACTAATGACGTATTTGTGAGATCTGTTGTTATAGATTCAAAATAAATCATCCACCATTTGTGACCTTATTATTTAAGGTTTTGCCTTCGGGAGTGCAAAATTAGAGAATCTAATTTATACTAAAAGGATTATTTTCTAACATTCCGACTTATCTGAGGGCTATGTCAGAGGGGCTTTATAAATTTGGCCTTTCAATTATAGAATCGAAAAAGAGAATGACAGCAGATCAACTGAAGGAAATAATGGCCCGAGTCGAAGCACTTCGGGGGTATCTTTGACTATGATGTCAAAGTAAAAGAGGTAGAAGAAGAGGAGTCGATCACGACACAGCCAGATTTTTGGAATGACCCAAAAGAGGCTGAAAAAATACTGAAGCTGATTAAAGCCAAAAAAGTTTGGACTGATGGTTTCGAAAAAGTCAAAGGACTTGCCGACGATTTAGATACCCTATATGAGTTTTACGAAGCAGACGAGGTAGAAATGTCAGAAGTCGATGCTGAGTATAAGAAAACATTGGAGGCTCTAGAGGAACTCGAATTCAAGCGCATGCTGAGTGGTGAAGAGGACCAATTAGGTGCGATGATGGAGATCAATCCGGGCGCAGGAGGGACCGAGAGTCAGGACTGGGCCAGTATGCTCTACCGCATGTACGTGATGTGGGGGGAGAAAAATGGCTACAAAGTCAAAGAGGTCAACTACCAGGCAGGAGATACTGCGGGTATCAAGGCGGCTACTTTGGAGTTCGAAGGCCCATTTGCATATGGCTATCTCAAATCTGAGATCGGTGTGCATCGTTTGGTAAGGATTTCACCATTTGACTCAGGAGGAAGGAGACATACTTCTTTCGTTTCGGTATATGTGTATCCTGTAGTGGACGATACGATTGAGATCGAAATCAATCCGGGCGATATCGAATGGCAAACTTCCCGATCAGGAGGTGCCGGTGGTCAGAACGTAAACAAGGTAGAAACCAAGGTACAGTTGACACACAAGCCGACCGGTATTGTAATTGTCTGTCAGATCGAGCGATCGCAGCTGGCCAACAAGGAGCACGCGCTGAAGATGCTGAAATCTCAGCTCTATCAAAAAGAGGTAGAAAAGAGAAATGCTAAACGCGACGAGATCGAAAGCAGCAAGATGAAAATTGATTTTGGTAGCCAGATTCGAAACTACGTTTTGCACCCCTACAAATTAATCAAGGATGCTCGTACCGGTGTAGAAAGAACGGATGTTCAAAATGTACTGGATGGTGATTTAAATGATTATATTAAGGCTTTCTTGATGGAAGAGACTTCCGGTCCGGAAGTACAATAAAAGTGAGCCTATGAAACTAGCAGCAATCGACATTGGATCCAATGGTGTACGTTTTCAGGTGACGAATGTCATCCGATATGGAGATGAAACCACCTTCAAAAAACTTCACTTCATGAGGTTTCCTTTGCGATTGGGTGCGGATGTATTCGAAGGTGAGCAACGCCTGAGCGAATCGACCATGGATCGCTTCGTTCAGTTGATGACTGCCTTCAAAACAATCGTCGATCTTTATAAGGTGGACGATTGTTTTGCTATAGCCACTTCTGCCATGCGTGAGGCAGAAAATGGCCAGGAACTGATCGACCGGGTAAAAGAAACCTGCGGTCTACAGATCAATATCATCTCTGGTAAGATGGAGGCAGATATGATCAATCGGGTGATCATGTTTCATATCACAGAAAAGAATCACGTGCACATCGATGTGGGTGGGGGTAGTACAGAGCTGATTCTTTACAAGAATCGTGAAAAGATTGCCTCACGCTCCTTCAAGATCGGTTCGGTTCGTCTATTGAAATATGGAGAGAACAAAGAGACCTGGGAGAAGATGGAGAGCTGGGTGGCCGACCACCTGCCTGATCATGAAGAAATCATCGCGCTGGGTACAGGGGGTAACATCAAAAAACTGTCTGAATTGATCAATGGAGTGAAGGGCGGCGTGGTACAACTCGATGAGCTAGAGAAAATGCGCAGGAAGCTCCTAAAAATGGAATATGAAGAAAGGATGAACAAACTGAAACTGAACCCCGACCGGGCAGACGTTATTGTTCCTGCTTCTAAGATCTATATCACGGCTATGAAACTGGCAGGTGCCAAAGAGATCATCGTTCCGAATATCGGTCTCAAAGATGGTATCATGACCTACCTATACGAAAAGAACATTTCTAAAGGAAAATTTAGTTACAACAACTAGATATGAAGTTAAAGACCTACCTGGACAGAGGAATGGAATATATCCAGTCGGACGTTTGGAAGCGATCCAACGAAAAGGGTATCAAAGCCATTGCCAATAAGTTGATGCGTATTCTGCTGATCATCATTTATGAGATCAAGAAGGATAAAATTATTCTGAAAGCCTCTGCCACTACCTATTTATCTATTCTTTCGATTGTGCCATTGGTTGCTATCGTGTTTGCCATCTCCAAGGGCTTTGGATTGGAGAAAATGATAGAAAAGGAACTGGATAGATTGTTTTTGGGTCAGGATGTGGTGAAGGATGCCATTTTCGGCTATGCACAAAACATGCTGGACAATACACAAGGAGGAATTATTGTAGGGGTGTCCGTACTTGTTCTTTTCTATACAGTCATGCGTTTGCTCAATAATATAGAGGAGGTGTTTAACGACATCTGGGGCAAGCAGCGCTCACGTAACCTCATTAGAAAATTTACTGATTACCTGGCTCTGTTGACCATCGCTCCGATATTGATTATCATGTCGAGTGGGGTGACCATCTTTGTAGAGAACAAACTGAGATCTATTAGTGCCAATAGTGCATTCGAAGACGTGATGACACCCGTGGCTTCTTTCTTCGTGCAGTTATCTCCATTTGTTTTGATTTGGCTGCTTTTTACGATGATCTATGTGATCATGCCCAATGTCAAGGTCAGTTTCAAAAGTGGTTTCATTGCTGGAGTGATAGCAGGTTCCTTGTTTCAGGTGATTCAGTGGGGCTTCATTAATTTCTCATTCCTGATGGGTAACTATGGAGCTGTCTATGGCGGTTTGGCTGTGCTGCCATTGTTTTTTGTTTTTAACCAGCTCAGTTGGACGATTGTTTTTGTAGGAGGCGAATTGTCCTATGCAGTTCAGGTGGAGTCTGAGTTTATTCCTGAAGAAAAAAATATTCAATTTAGTCTGGCTGAAAGAAGAAAAATTGCTCTTGCGGTTATGCATGCGATTGTCAAAGCATTCGAAGCAGGAGAGCCGGCCTATACCAAAATGTCTTTATCCAATCATCTGGGGATTCCTCATCGTTTTGTCTCCAATGCAGTCAATAAGCTCGTGACTTGCGGTGTGCTGACCAAGAGTCTTAGTGAGGATGAGTCGGCGCATGTTTATGTGCCTTCTTTGGATATCAACAAAATTGATATGAACTATGTCCTCAGAAAGTTGGATGAATATGGAGTGGACGGTCTCTACGACGAAAGAAATAAAGAAGTTGGAATTATCCATCAGCAGATGAAACTGCTGAGAGGTGAAAGGGAGTCGTCAGCCAACAACAAACTACTCAAGGATCTATGATCCCAGGGTGGTTCAAAACCTGCGATTTCTCCAAAATAGTCATTTTATGGCGGATGTGTGCTGCTTTCCGTTTGAAGTAGTACCTTTGCGCCGCAATCAATACAAAACTGAATATTATGATGAACCCCTGGCATGATGTCCGCATCGGACAAGGAGCACCAGAAGTGGTAACGGGTATCGTAGAAATACCAACAAATACAAGAGCAAAATACGAATTGGACAAAGAAAGCGGTCTATTGAAATTGGATCGTGTACTTTATTCTTCTATCAATTATCCGGCGAATTACGGGTTTATCCCTCGTACTTATTGCGACGATGGAGATCCATTGGATATCCTGATCATGTCTCAGATCGAGGTAGTACCGATGTGTATTGTACAGGCCAATGTAATCGGTGTGATGCGCATGTTGGATGAAGGCGAAGCAGATGATAAAATCATCGCGGTAGCCTCTAATGACATGAGTGTAAATCACTATCAGGACATTTCTGAGATACCTCCCCACTTTGTGAAAGAACTGAGATCTTTCTTTGAGGATTATAAGAAATTGGAAAACAAATCTGTACAGGTAGAAGATTTTCAGAACAAAGAAGTCGCCATGGAAATCGTCAAGAAAAGTATCGAAGATTACCAATTGAAATTTGGATGAACTAAGGCTGAACAGCCCTAAAACTCCAGGAAAAATGGAACGCTGATACCAGTGTTCCATTTTTTGTTTTACCCTCTACCTTCACGCTGACAGTGACATTATCTGTGCTGTTCTTAGCCTCTTCTACTGCCGCTAATATTTCCTGTCCTCCCTCACAGCTGAAGTAAATTCTTTCTTTTGCCTGTTTGACGAATTCCGCATCATTCGCAGTAATGATGGTTAAGATTTTGGGTTTGACCCCTTTGGTAGCTGTAAGTGCCAGCACACCAGTCGAGAGTTCTGCTGCCATGGCCTGCACGGCAAAATACATCGATCCAAAAGGATTTTGATTGAGCCAGCGATGCTTTACGGTGGTTACCGCTCTCTCCTCATTAATCTCCAACACTTGCATGCCGCTCAGCCATCCCATAGGAAGTTTGGCCAGAAGATAAAGTCTCAGTTTCCAGGGGTTGGTGAATTGCTGGCAATACCGGCGCTGGTAGTCGGTATATGTGTGTCGGGTGTTGTTGTTCATGCTTTGAATTTAATCAAAAGTGTTGATTTGAAAGCTGCTGTTTCTAAAGTGTTCATTCTCAGTAAGTAGCTTTTTCGGGCTTGCGACTCTCAATTATTTGTCTTATTCTTGACAAACCAGGCAGGGTATATGCCCTGCCTCCCGCAGCATTTCGAGAAGATTTTTGTTGGATTAACCCAGTTCGGTGATAAAGTATTTCACCGGGCGAGTTTGGTATCTATTGACTTTAACATCAATAACAATGACAAGAGAGGAACAACTGGCATTTTGCAAGAAATGTACGAAAAGGAAAATGGACCTTCAGCAAGGTTTGCTTTGTAGCCTTACAGACCAAAAGGCAGACTTCGAAGGAGAGTGTAAAGATTTTGACAAGGACGAATCTGTAAAAGAGCAAGTCAATTATGAAGAGCTATCAGTTCATGAAGCGATTCCGGGTTTGTCTGACGAAAAGATACTTGAGCTAAAATCTCATCAGGATATTGTCTATGCTTTGGTAGGGGGGCTCTTCGTATCGGTGATTTGTGCTTTCATTTGGGCAGCTATTACAGTGGCGACCGAATATCAGATAGGTTATATGGCGATTGCAGTTGGTTTGGCTGCAGGAGTTGGTGTACGTTTTTTTGGCGCAGGGGTCGAATCGATTTATGGATTCATTGGGGCTTTTTATGCCTTGCTTGGTTGTGCACTTGGCAATTTGTTTAGCCAGGTCGGCTTTATTGCAGAGTATCAGCAGCTCAGTTATTGGAATACCCTGATGCTGATGGATCTTGACTTGATAGTGGAAGTTTTTATCGATTCTTTTAGTCCTATGGATCTACTGTTTTATGGATTTGCCATAGTAGAGGGATATAAGTTTGCTTTTCGAAAACTTCCTGAAAATGCACAACATCTTGATGACTTAACTCCCGAATATGCCAAACTCCGCTTGCCGCTGGTGATTGGGGCTTTTGTGTTGCTGTCTATTTCGGGTTACTCACTATCCAGGGGTGTGTCGGGACCTCAGACATACTATTACGAAACAGGAGAGTTGCTGTCAAAAGGAGAAATGGTGAATGGTCAAGAGGAGGGAACCTGGATCTACTACTATCCCAATGGCAAGACTCAGATACAGGGGGATTATAAAGAAGGACGGGAAGAAGGAACCTGGCTGTACTACTATGAAGACGGTAGTTTAATGAAATCTGTCGGTTACCAGCATGGCCTTTTTCATGGCCTGTATCGCCATTATGTTCCGGAAGGACAAATGACCGACTCAGTTTACTTTGAGTTGGGAAGAAAATCGGGTGCCTCCCTCTCTTTTTACGAGAATGGTCAGGTGGCGAGTGAAGGCAGTTATTATCGAGGAAAGGAAACAGGCATTTGGAAATTCTATCACGATAATGGGAAATTGAGTGCAACAGGTGAGTTCAAGGAAGGATCTAATGAGGGGCTATGGAAGTTTTATACTTATGAAGGTAACATTAGTCAGGAAGTAATCTATGATGCGGATGGTGCCAAAATAATGAAAGATTGGGATCGAGACGGAAGGCTAATGGTAGAAGAAGGTGTGGGATCCGTCCGATACTATCATGCCAATGGCCAACTTTCAGAGCAGGGTAAGATTGAAAAGGGAAAAAGATCAGGGATCTGGAAGTCATACCATGCCAATGGTCAGGCTAGCGTATTGGGAGAGTATAAAGATGATCTGTTTGTCATAGAATCGGCTTGGTCTGAAATAGGTAAACTAATGGTGGAGAATGGTGAAGGGGAATATGTTTCCTTTTATCCAGAGTCGGAGTTTGCTTCTGAAGAAGGATTGATATCTAATGGATTGAGACAGGGAATCTGGACTACTTATTTTCCCAATTCGGGAGTGATGCAATCGGAGATTGAATATAAAGAAGGGCTTATGGACGGAGCATATACCAATTATTTCGAAAGTGGAGGCTTTATGTCTCAGGGGATCATGGTTCAGGGTGAGCAGCATGGTGAGTGGACGTGGTATTTTGAGAATGGAGCGATTGAAAGTACGGCGAGTTTTGACCATGGAAAGAAAATAGGCGAGCAGGTGTTTTATACTGAAAATGGTGACCAGGCCAAAAAGGAGGTTTATGAAGAGGGAGAGTTCGTCTCAGAAACCTTGCTTTAAAAGGAATTCTCATGTAAAAGAGGCTGTCTCAATAGATTCAGAAAATAGAGTTTGACACATTGAGCTTAGTCGCCCGACTGTCGGACGCCCAGGAAATGTACCTTTGAAAAGTGTAACTAATGTTTCGACTTGGCTACTAATGACGTGTTAGTAAAACTTGTATTTTTTGATTTGTGGATCGCCTCGGGTTCCTCCTATCGTTGGAAGGACAGAACTGTTTAGTTTTTTCAATCGCAAATGCTAGCATATGCCACAGTCGTTGTGTCATTCCGACGCACGAGGAATCTAAGCGATAAATGCAAATCCAACAGTCTTACAAAGACAAGAATGTAATTTGCGTTTCTTGATCTGTGGATCGCTTATAGATTCCTGCCTGTCCGGTAAGCTGGTCTCCCACTGGTACCAATGACGTATTAGTAATAGCCAATGTTTTAGCATCTTTTACTATTAGGTCATTTAGCATTTGTGGCCTTATAAAACTAAGGCTTAGCCTTTCAACATGGCAAAGAAAGACTTTTGAGACAGCCTCTTTTTTGCTTTCATGATTAACAGTAAATTGCTCATCAGATTTGATTGACTATGACAAAATACTTTTTTCCTCAAGCACTAATTGTACTGGTATCGGCTTTGTTTTCCTTATACAAAGTGAATGCCCAAGACACCCCAATGACCTGGCGACAAGCCCTGCGACAGGAGGCCGATTGGTACGGAAGTCCGGAGGCGCTAAGGATCGCCGATCAGGTGTTGATCTATCAGCACCCTAATGGGGGATGGGCTAAGAATGTCGACATGGCCGCTCCACTGGATGCAGCCCAAATCAAAGCGATCAAGCAAGAACAAAGTAACCCGGATAGCGATCTAAGTGAAACTACGATTGACAATGGCGCTACACATACCGAGATGAGATTTCTAGCTCGTGTCTATGAAAGGACAGGTGAGAAGAAGTACAAGAAGGCCTTCTTAAAAGGCTTAGATTATCTCCTGGAGGCGCAATATGACAATGGAGGCTGGCCGCAGTTTTATCCATTGAAGAAAGGCTATTATGAAAATATCACTTTCAATGATGGAGCTATGATGGGTGTCATGTGGCAGCTCCGTCAAGTCGTGGATGGAGCCTATGATTTCGTAGATCCCACCAGAATAAAGCGCGCAAAAGAAGCCATTGACAAGGGGCTAGAGGTGATCCTGAAGATGCAGGTAAAAGTGAATGCTGAGCTCACCGTATGGTGTGCCCAGCATGACCCTGTGACCTTAGCGCCTGCCAAGGCTCGTGCCTATGAACATATCTCCCTTAGTGGCAGTGAGAGTGTGGGAATCCTAAAGTATCTCATGTCCATCGATAATCCCAGTCCTGAAGTCATAGCAGCAGTGAAAGGAGCAGTTGCATGGTTCGAAAAAGTGAAGTTGACCGATGTTCGAATCATTCGAAAGGAAGATGATACCCTACCCAGAGGTTTTGACAAATTGGTAGCCTTCGATCCCATGAATGCCGAGCCTCTCTGGGCACGCTTTTATGAAATCGGCACTAACTATCCGATCTTCTCTGATCGCCGGTCTATCGTTTTGTATTCCCTATCAGAGATCAGCTACGAACGCCGCGTGGGCTACCGATGGTTCGGCAGTTGGCCACAGCAGACGCTAGTAGAGGACTACCCCAAATGGTGTGAAAAGTGGGGCGTGCAATAGCATGAATAAAATTATTTTTGAGCTCCTTGCTTAGAGCCTATCCAGACGCCTAGCAGGGTGATGCCGATAGAAAAGATTACGATCCAGATCATGTTACTAGTATAGTGGTGTGAATGAAATACAGCATTCGGATAAAACAGGCCGTTAGTAGGATGATGAACATGCCACGATTTCTCACAATGGCATATAGAGGTACCAGAAATAGGAGGGACAGGAGTCCCATAGCGATTTTCATAGGATTCGATTTATCATATAGTATTAGAAAATAGTTCCCTGCCTATGGATGACCTATACTGCTACTACAGATAGCATGCATGTGCATACTGTAGCACTAGAGATCACTATAGGATGTAGGGGGAGCTGTAAGAACCGGGACATCATGCGTTCGGGTTCTACATGCAAGAAGAAAATCGATTAGCTCCGAGGCGGAGGAAGTGTAATAGATAAGAAAGGGTCTGTATAATTAATCCTCGGCCAATTACCCTTGATATCAATAGGGAATCCAAAAGGGTCTCTTAATTGAAACGAATCAGCACAGACCATAGGATACAGATGCAAGAGACAGGTTTTGTTCTCCGGATCAGGCTCGTCTTGTTCCGGGAAAAAATTGGTTTGATCCAATACAATCTCATAGACAAACTCTACGATGGATTCGATCTCGTTGACACTAGGATCGAAGCGACCTTCCTGATCAGCGGCATCCATAGAGAGGTTGATCATGTAAATACTCAGTAGCACACTGAGCGGTCTGGTAATATGCCTGGCGATGAAACGAATCACGGGATAAAGAAAAGGAATGTTTTGACCATCTCAAAGCATGCCATAATAATGCTCTTATTGATTTTAGCGAAAGAGCAATTTCTTGTCCAATACCACTTTTTAAATAATTAGAATCAGACAAAAAGCAGTATATCGCTGCTATTATTGTTTTTTAAGTATTTCGTAAGATAAATGTGTGTTTGGCTAATGGGTGTAATCGTATGTAGTAAGTTGGAAATGCTACCTTAAAGATAGCCCGCCAAATACCCTCCTTTTTCCAGGATCATTTGATGTTTGTTTAGATCCAGTATATTGATGATAGCCTGACTTTTGTCCTCGGCCTGGTCGTAGTAGGCCTTGCAGATTTGGTAGCCCATCCAGTAGCCCAGGTCATTGGGGCGGTCATTGTCCTTGCCGGCACTGCCATAGAGCCAGCCATGATATTTTTGATCGTTCATGATTTGAACGAACTCTTCGCACAGCACCTTTTCGTGCGCCATGCCATAGTCTGCAGCGGGTTGGTTCATACGGATGCCAGTGACCAACTCGGTCAGAAAGTCCGCAGCTCCTTCTTTGATACTCTGTGCGAGGAGCGTGTTTTTGGTTATGTCCACTTGATTGAAATGGATCAATTCGTGCACCACGATGATAGGGAGGTAGGACATGTCCTGTTGTGTTTCGACACCCATGATGATGCCGTTCTTGGAGGAGGTGCCACCGGAGTTGAATGCGCCGATCACAAAGTAGGCAGGAGGGAAAACAGCATCCGGATATATCGAGTCCAATCGGAGATAGTAGCCCTCAATAGGGGATAGGTGCGTCTCGATCGTTAGGGATTTTTCACGGATCTTCAGGTAGTCTTCTTTTCTTTTTTGTACTGTTTTTTTGAGGTTTCTGGGACTCTCGATTCTGTAAGGAATGAAATCCTTCACTCCCTGACTGCCTTGTTCCAGATAGCTGTCGAAGGGATTGCCTTTGCCCTCCAGCTGATCAAAGGCTTGCCAAAACAGAGGAATGTCCGAAGTGACCAATTGTGCCTGAGTGGGATCAGTGGGAAAGCCACTCTGACCGAATAGTGGATGAATGAATAGAAGAAACAAGGGGAGTAATTGGAGTCGCATTTTTTATTTTTAAGGACCATCTTTCTGGGCGATGGTTTCTTTAGAGCCTTAGGTTTTGTCCTAAACCTCAATCTTCGATATAAAAATACTGATTTTATCTTCCCTTATGAAAGCTCTACCTTCTGGTAAATCGCATTTCCAGTATCTAAAATCACATCTACCGCCTGATACCTCACACTAGAAGGCTTCAAAATCACATCTACCGTATTCTATAAGGCTAAAAAATCACTTGAGGTTCCAAAGTGTACTAGATAGGTCTCAAAGTGTACCGGATAGGTTCCATTGTGCCGCTATTTAGGATCAAAGTCTCACTAATAGGTATCAAAATAAACCAGGGAACAATATTCCCTACCTAAGAGGTATCATATCCTACTAGAATATGATTTTCCCTACAAGATCAGTTCCAAAGTCTCACTAAAAATTCACTTAGGACGAATAGAAATTCATTCTGGATCACTAAAAATTCATTCCAGACCAATAAAATGTGAGGGAATTAACCGAATATGTGAGCAAAAGGATGGGAATAGTATCAAAAGTAAGGGATATGTGAGAGAATGGGACTTTTCTGTTTTTGACTGAATGGGTTTAGTTGGGTTTTATTATATTCGATTGATAATCAACCCCGCTGGACGAGAGAAAGGCGATACAACCTATGCTAAGACTGAATATATCTCGAGTGATGCGCATCCGTGGCATCCGCAACCCTTACAAATTTTTGAGAGACCAGGGCATCAGCCATGCCGTAGTGAATCGACTGCTGTCTGGCAAATCCAAAGGCGTGAAGATGGATCAATTGCAGAGGATCTGCCTCGCCCTGCATTGCACACCAAACGACCTGATGGAATGGGACAATGCCCAATCCTCTCTTTCTGATGAACACCCCATCCAGGAGCTGGTGCGAGTAGATGACAACTTTAGCCTGGAGGACTTACGCAAGCTTCCCCTGGAAAAACTCAGGGAGCTAGAAGAGATGTTGGAGGGGAATTCAAAAATTAACCATTAATCACCTATTGTCTTTAATTGATGTTTTTGAAATTGGAGATGTACATCAGTATTCTTGTGATTGAAAGTGACTAACATGAATAAAGCTAACCCGTTCAGCTCTAAGATGAGCCAAAAGTCCTCGGATGATTTGAGGCAGATTATTGAATCAAACGCACATGTGCCAGAAGCCATCTCTGCTGCTAAATTGGAATTGCAAAGCAGAGAAAGTAATGGGGTGCTTGACAGGGAAGAGGAAGAAAAGACAAGACCATTGGAATGTGAGGCGAGATACCAGGACTTTGTAAGAGACTTAGATTCAAACGTACATTTTGGATGGACACCCAGACATGAGGAGAGCATTAATCTAAACGTTCCTGAGGGATCTTTTGGAGCAATAGTAGAGGAAGTTGCGAATAGGTTGTGCTGGGATTTGATTCAGCTTGATCAAAATTTTGCACTAGTAAAGAGACGACTAGATGATAGTTGGACCGAAGACATAATGGTTGAGTCAAAAGGAAATGGACTGTGGAAAATAAAATCTTCAACCATTGGTAGTCAAATGTTAGACATGGGTAGAAACTCAAAAAGAGCAAAACTATTTGCCCATGTAATAGAGGAGGTAATACAAGAAAAGGGGGAGGAAGGACTTAAACAATTAACAGAGCAGCATAATCGAAGAGTCAACATGGATGACTATGTGGTTCCTGATAGCTTGCCTAATCCTCCTGAGTATAGTCATCCTAATGCGATGCTTTTGTTTGGCTATAGTATCATGACCATCCTGTTGTTTTCTGCAATTTTCGGTCTCATTACTCAGTTTTTATACATAATTATGTTGTTTGAATCCTTGGTCGCACTTGGTGTTGCTTATGTCTTGTATGATGGAATGAAGAGGTCGAACTATTTTGATCACAACCAAGCGACCATGATTTTAGTCACTATAGGGATTGTAATAGGGAGTCAATATGTTCAATATTTATGGATCTTGAATAAATACAACATATTGGACGCTTCTTTTTTTGACTTTATAATAGCCCGAATAGATCATGGCTTTCATTTTAGAAAAATCAATACTGGATGGGTAGGATGGCTGGTGGTGTATGCTCTGCAACTTCTTATTATTTATTTTTTCGGTTATTTCTATTTAATCAAACTTATTTTGAAATATGTATCTGAGCGGGTACCTGTAGAGGTAAAAGAATTCGCACATTATCAGGTGATTAAAGGTAAGTCTGAAGTAGGCTTAGAAAAGGAATTAGCAAAAATGGGCTGGAGTGATCCGGTGCACATCCAAATGGTCAAGGATGCGATAGGTGCTGAATATGATGCTGTTGAGATAAATACATAATTGATAATATATTTACTTTCATGAATACTTAGTGCCAGTGATTTTTTATGAGGCTCTATAAAATCTATATGCTATTTATATTTCTACAATTGGTTTGTCTTGCATATGGTCAATCGGATAAGGATCTGGTCATTCAGGCAGCTCTAAATGCGGAGAACATTGAAGAGATAGAATCGGTCAATGGAAAATATAAATTTGAGAGGCAACATTGGGATAGATTGAATTATGGTTTGGTTCAGTATAATTATCAGCTGAGTAGAAGGAGAAAACAGGAAAGAGTCTGTTTACTGGTAGTTTCATTCAATTCTAAGATTGTCTATTCAGAGCTTTATCGATACGATGGCAACAGCCACTTTCTAGATGATGAAGAAAATGAACCATTTTGGATTTATCAGGAACTAAGTTCGAATAGTAGGGAGTATTTTTCTAATAAGAAGTTGAATGCCAATCATCTTACGCGCTTACCCTACCGATCGACTTTTGGATTGGCCTGTAGTGCAGGGGCTGGCTTGCCTGATGAAGGACAGCTTATGCTGGAATTTGTAGAAAACAGGAATTTGACCGAGTTAGAATCATGGTTGAATAGTATTAGCCCCGTCCGTCAGGCATATGCTTATCTGGGATTTGCATTAATTGAAGCTGAAGGGGTGCCTGTTGGTTCAAAAATTAAAAATCAAATGAATGAACTCCTTGCTAGTGATGCTGAAGTGTATTCTTGTAGTGGATGTACCGATTGGGGAGTTAAGCCGCTTTCCGTCATGTTAAATGAGGATCAAGTCCAGCGGTTTGTTGAAAAGTATTCGAAATAGTGTTTGACGCGTCTAATAACTTATTGACCCCTGAATGAGAATGGGCTAACCCAAATCAATCTGTATGTAGGAGAAAACTACCTTATACTATAGATTAGCTGAATCAATTATTGCATTAACATATGAAAATCCGACTAGCCGTTCTCTTCATCTTTTGTGTCCATCAGCTATTTGCCAATCCTACTCGATTTCCTATCCAAAAGGAGGATAGTACCTATGTCGAGCTATTAGAAGCTATCGTACAGAACAGAAACCCACATACTGTACTTAAGATCCTGAGCGATACAATAGACTACTCCCTTTGTAGCAATGACAGTTTGAGATCAAGAATTTATTATCATCTGGGCCGGGCTCATGGGCAATTAGGCAATTTTGATCCTTCGATTCAGTATCTGGATCAGGCACTTCAGTTGTCGTTGGATCATCAATTGTCAGATGGGATCATAGGAGTGCTGATGGCACAAGGCAATGTGTATTGGGCCAAGGATTACTATCAATTGGCATTGAAGAGTTACCACAGGGCATTGGACCAGCTGGAGGTGTTGGAGGTCAACAATCAGGGGATGTTCAGGGTCATGTTATTGAGCAATATTGCGGGCATTCATTCCGTGCTGGAGGATTATGATCAGGCTTTGGAATTCAGCACTCAAAGTACACAGATAGCCTATCGTACGGGTAATTTAAGACCTCGTGGACATCTCAAATTTGGAACCATTCTCAATCAGTTGGGACAATTTCAGCGGGCACTAGATAGCCTTCAGGTCACCGAAAAGCTGATTTTGGAAGCTGGAGATTCCGTAGCATTGGTTCATTGTCATCTCGCCAATGCGATGGCGCACAAAGGTCTGCAAGATATTGAATCAGCAAAGGCATACATGGATCGTGCTTTTAGCGTTGGAGCTTTGATTGGCTATCAAATGTCCGACCTGATGATACAGATGGGAGAGCTATGGGAAGAACAGAATCAACTAGGGCTAGCCATACAATATTATGACAGTGCCTTGCAGGTTTCAATCGCACAAAACTCGATTAAAGGTCAAGCGGAAGCCTATCAAAAACTGACTGAAGCCAACAGGAGGAGAAAACAATACCAAACTGCATTTGAGTACCTAAGCTTGGCTACTGCCCTGCGCGATTCGATCGGTGATGTGGATGTTAGGAATCGTATCAATGAGCTGAATACTGAATTCGAAACGGAGAAAAAGGTGCAGCAGATTGCCCGGTTGGAGCAGGAAGGTAAAATCAATGAACTGGAATCCGAGAGGCAGCAGCAGTTGATTGTTTTCTTTTTAATAGCCGCCGTGCTGCTGATAGTGGCTTTGGCTATGCTGTATTTTAGGTACCGAGACAAGAAAAAGAACAATTCGATTCTGGATACAAAGAATCAGGAGCTGGCTCAGCTCAATCATACTAAAGATCGATTATTCTCGATCATTTCTCACGACTTGAGAAGTCCACTTTCTTCCTTTCATACCATCACTCGTGGCTTGTCTGACAATTGGGATAATTTAGAAAAAGAGCAGCTAAAAGATTTCATCATCTCTCTGAGGGATTCTTCGCAGGACGTCAAGAACATGATGGACAACTTATTAAAGTGGGCCTTATCACAAACCCAACAATTGAAATACAAACCCACTGAAGTAGAGACCAGGGATGTAGTAGACGGAGTAGTCAGCGAGTTGCGTTCGGTTGCTTTGCTCAAGGAAATAGAGATAAAGCGTGAGTATCATACGGAGCAAAAGATTAGAGCTGACCGAGATTTTCTACAAATAGTGGTAAGAAACATTCTGAGCAATGCTTTAAAATTTTCAGACCACAAATCGGTAGTAGCTATAAAGGTAGAAGATCAGACCAATGTTCAAATGTTAACTATTCAGGATTTTGGAGTGGGGATGGATCAAGAGGAAGTGGATCAGCTACTAACTGGTGAGATAGTCGCTCATGATATTCAAAACTCCAGCGAGAAAGGAACGGGATTAGGCTTAGTCCTATGCAAGGAACTCATGGACAAAATGAATGCTCGAATAGAGGTTAAGACACGAAAAGGCCAGGGCACTTTATTTCAATTGTATTTTGAAGGATAAAAAGTAAGGAGCAAGGATGATTATTGCTCCAAAAAAACTGTGTCGATTTGATAACCATTATTTTCCGAAAGGTTAAGCCTATGGATTTTGTAGCCCCTTTTGGAGAAGACCAATACCAGATCCGGGCAGCCAAATAAGCCTCCTGAAATGTCAGAATATTCGAAGTACCCAGTCGAATCTGTCAGGATGAGTTGGCTGGTGATCCCCTCTTCAAAGTCTCGGTCATTTACGATTTGAACTTCTGCAATAGGAAGTTGGGTCTGAGCATCTAAGACTACTCCTTCAGCATGTCTATGACAGTCGCAACTCCAAAGTAATAATGCCATCGTGATTGTGGCGGTTTTGAAAAAGTATATCTTGAAAGGCATATCCGGTTTTTATTTTCAGGAATAATAATTACTAAATCTCAAATCTCAAATCTCAAATCTCAAATCTCAAATCTCAAATCTCAAATCAGTTCTATCATATCAGCTTTCAGCCTTCCTCCGGCGGGCAAGCTTTCAATTATCTACAGTGAACGATACCGAACACTAGTGTCACGTTCCTGAACAAAAAACGCCAAATTATATTTTGGGTGTTTTAATTAAGTATCAATAAATCAGTTAGTTATATTCTTGGCATCCTTGTTGGCATATAGTGAACACATTAGAAAACTACATTTACCGAATGGATCGAGTTATTGAAAAGAAGAAGTGGACTACCAAGAAGATCGCAATGATCAGTGGAGGCGTTTTGGTTTTGAGCTTTGTTCTATACAATTTCATTTTTGCGGACAAGGGCGTCAAGCTCAAGGTCAACGAAGACAAAATCAAAATTGCCACAGTGGTGAACGACCAGTTCCGTGAGTTTATACCCGTAGATGGTACCGTGGTGCCGATCAAAACCATCCGTCTCGATGCGATCGAAGGAGGTGTAGTAGAAAAGAAATACTATGAAGGAGGAATTCTGGTAGAAGAGGGTGACACAATCCTGAAACTAGCCAACAATGACCTGGTTCAAAATTTCATCCGGGAAGAAACACAGGCTTTCATCCTGGTCAATAATCTGGAGAATACCAAGCTCGACCTGCAGCGCATGCAGTTCGAACTCAAGCGCAGGTTGATCGAGCTGGATTATGATATAGCGGATGCTAAGGATAACTATGAAAGAGGCAAGAAGCTGAGAGAAGAAAAAGTGATCTCTGAGCAGGAGTTTCTTCGACTACAGCGCGCTTATGAGCGTTTGACCTCAGCCCGCAAGATTGAGATCGAATCTCAGGCTTTTGATGCGAAGAATGCTAAAATTCAGATCAGACAAACGGAAGAAACGCTGAAAAGAACCCGCAACAACCTGAACCTGATCAAAGCGAATCTGGAGAACTTGTATATCAAAGCGCCGATCTCAGGCAGGCTATCATCTGTGGACGTAGAGGTGGGAGAGTCTATCCAACGTGGACAGAATATCGGTCAGATCGATGACCTCAGCGGATTCAAAGTGCGAGCGGATATCGATGAGCACTACATCGCCAGGATCTATGAGGACTTGCAGGGGACTTTTGATTTTGATGGAGGCAGTCACAAGCTGCAGATCTACAAGATCTACCCTGAAGTCAACAACGGTTTGTTCTCTGTGGACCTGGCCTTCGAAGGCAAAGCGCCAGAAGGCGTGCGTAGAGGTTTGACTCGTCCGATCAAGTTGCAGTTGAGCGAAAATATTCAGGCCTTGCAGATCCCAAGGGGCAGTTTTTATCAGACGACTGGGGGCAATTGGATATTTGTCATAGACAAGGAAAGTGGCGATGCAGTTCGCAAGAAGATAAGACTGGGTAGACAAAACCCGAGATACTATGAAGTGCTGGAAGGACTGGAAGCGGGAGATCAGGTGGTGGTATCCTCATATGAAGGCTATGAAGACAAAGATCGACTGGTATTCAAGTAATTGAAAAATAAAAATGAGCCGAGATACAACTTTTAGACTCAGTATCTTATCTCTTAATCGATAGAAGAAAAAAAGAACTCAAAATCAAATCATATAACAATGGAAAATCCTACTACACTACTCAAAACGAACGACTTAAAGAAAATCTACTTTACGGACGAAATCGAAACTACTGCACTGGCAGGCGTGAACCTTGAGGTCAAAGACGGGGAGTTCGTGGCGATCATGGGACCATCAGGATGTGGCAAGTCTACTTTGCTGAATATTCTGGGGTTATTAGACAATCCTTCTGAAGGGGAGTTCTTCTTCAAGGATCAGGAAATTTCCGGCTTCAACGAAAGAAAAAGAGCCGACCTAAGAAAAGAAAACATTGGTTTTGTATTCCAGAGTTTTAACCTAATCGATGAATTGACAGTATTCGAAAACATCGAATTGCCATTGATCTACTTGAAGTACTCTGCTGCTGAGCGAAAGAAAAGAGTGGAGGAGGTAATGGAGCAAATGAAGATCATGCACCGCCGCAATCACTTTCCACAGCAGTTGTCAGGTGGACAGCAGCAGCGCGTGGCGATCTCTCGAGCAGTAGTAGCCAAGCCTAACATGATTTTGGCCGATGAGCCTACGGGTAACCTGGATTCAGCCAATGGTCAGGAAGTGATGTTGCTTTTGAACGAGCTGAATGAAAAAGGAACCACAGTAATCATGGTAACGCACTCACCGATCGATGCAGAATATGCACACCGTGTGATTCATCTCTTTGATGGTCAGATTGTATCTGAAAACATCAATAGCAAGGACAAAGTACTGGTGTAAAACCAGCCCCAAGGTCAAGTAAAAATTAGTTTAGTGATAAGTAGAATCCTCAGGATGCCCGTTCGTGATACGCGGGCATCCCTGTTGGACTGGAACACTTTTGCCCAAGAAAAATGAAAAGTATATTAGTAGTAATCATGTTGTTGATGGGGTATTGGCTTTGTGCGCAGCCCGTAGATTCTCTGAATCGTGAGGTGAGAGTCTTGACGCTGGACGAGTGCATGCAGGTAGCTATGGACAACAACATTCAGCTGAAACGTGTGCAGAACGATGCTCGCATCGCAGATGCCAACTACTTTCAGAGCCTGATGGAGTTTTTGCCATCAGTAGGAGTGAGCATGAACTATGATCTGTACAATGGTACTTTCTTTGATAATACAGCCGCCAGGCAAGTGACCGAAGTGACCAACTCCTCCAGTCCCAGACTGGATGCTTCTTGGACGATATTCAATGGTTTCAGTACCCACTACAACCGCCAATCGGCCCTGAATCAAAAGGAAGCTTCGACCTATGCCGTGGAGGAGCAAAAGCAAAGCGTAGAGTCCAATGTGCTGGCAGCCTACCTCAGCGTGGTATTGGACAAAGAGAACATCAAAATCTCTGAAGGAAGAATTGCCCTGCTCGAATCGCAGCTCTTGAGAGAGAAGAAAAGAAATGAAATTGGGGTGGGCAATCTGGAGGAGGTTTACAACTTTCAGTCCCAACTGGCCAATGAAAACCTAACCCTGGTCAACCGAAAAAACGCCCTGATGACCGATATGCTCCGACTCTTGCAGACCTTGCAGTTGGAGGTGTCTCGTGACTATGACGTGGCTCCCTATGATTTTGATTTGGATCCTGATTTGGTAGAGATCGAGCGTTTCGACGAAGTGCTAGAGTCGTCGATAGCCTACTCCCCCGGAATCAAAAGAGCCATGAGTAATGCCGAATCGGCTAGCTATCAGTTCAAGAGTGCACGAGCTCAACACCTCCCGACTGTTTCACTTTTTGCTCGCATAGGATCTTCCTATTCGTCTAATGGTGCCAGAAATCCTAAAAATGGTGTGAACGATGCGAATGCGACATTTGGTGAGCAGATGGACTGGAACCGCTACGATTATGTGAATCTGTCGGTGTCTCTTCCAATCTTTTACAACTGGCGTCTGCGCAACGCCACACAAGTCGCGAAGATCAACAGAGAAAATGCTTCATTGGATTTGAAACAGACAGAACTGGACATGACCAATACCATTCAGCAGGTGTATTTGGATTTGGTGTCAGCACAAGAAACATACAAGGCAGCTGAGGAAAACTTGATGGCCCTCAACCAATCATTCGAATATGTGGCCACCCGTTACGAAAATGGTAATACCGATTTCTACACCTATCTGGAGAGCCTAAACAATAAAAATCGCGCAGAGATCGAACTGGTCAATGCCAAATATAGAATCGTCTTTAGAAAGAAAATCCTCGATGTTTACAGAGGTCAACTATAAGGCTCATTAAAGAACTCGATAATTGAACATTCGTCATTCTCCTTGCTTGACCCCAAGGGAATGACGATTTTCTTTTTTTACATGAAGGTCAAAAATGGATTCAATCCTTTTTGATTCTTAGAACTGTCTATATTCTCGGCTCTAAAAATCTTGACTCTAGAATGCCGGATTCAGCATTGGTTTTCAATCTGCCATAATCCCCTCCTCGGAGCAGGGCTGTTGCATTCTAAAAAATGGATTAACTTGAAAATTAAAAATGGCATCAGAAAGTATCATTTGGTATTTAGGAAAAGTGAAGGATCACAGGCGTGGTGCGGGTCAGCGACATTCTCTGGAATTGGTACTGGTCATCGTGCTGATGTCGGTAATGAGCGGCTACTATGGTTATCGTGCTATTGGAGATTTTATAGAAAGAAATAGAGAGAACTTATTGTCTACTTTTCAGCCCAAACAAGACAGATTACCGACTTTTTATACTATTCGAAGAGTGTTGATGGGATTGGATTTTGATTCCTTTTCTCATCAATTCTATCAGTGGAGTAAAGCCTATGTTTCGATAGAGTCTGGAGAGTGGCTTAGTGTAGATGGCAAGGCCATCGGTGGTACAATGAGTGATTATTCAAAGTCGTATCAGAATTTCATCAATCTAGTGACCGTATTCGTTTCCAGACAGAAAATGGTATTAGCCAATGGAGAAGTCATTAACTCAAAAGAGAGTGAAATACCTGTAGTTCGTCAATTAATAGAGATGCTGGATCTCAAAGATGTGGTCTTTACTATGGATGCTCTTCATTGTCAAAAAAAACGGTAGAAGTGATTATAGCTAGTGGAAATAATTATGTAATTGGAGTGAAGAAAAATCAAAAGACACTCTACCAGAGCATCGAAAAGTGTGCCCAAGAAAAGCCTATAGGTTATTATTCTCAGCTAGAGAGAAACAAAGGAAGAATAGAAAATAGAGATGTAACAGTGTTCAATTTGCCAGAGGAAATAAAAAAACAATGGACTGGTGCACAACACGGCATCAAAATTAGAAGAGAAGTAAAAGTCAATGGACGCTACAGGGAAGAAAACGCGTATTATTTAAGCAGCATAAAGAATGGAAGTGCATTATTATACAACTATGGGATAAGGAATCATTGGCACATTGAAAACAGTCTACACTGGACCAAAGATGTAACGATGAAAGAAGATGCCTCTAAAATCAGATTAGGCAACGCTCCATCAATTATATCCACGCTTAAAAATGGTGCAATGAATATATTTAGAAAACAAGGCATGAATCAAATAGCAAAGGCCACCAGACTGGTAGCCAATGATATTGAGACTCTAAACAAACTAATCAATTAGAATGCAACAGCCCTGCTCCTCGGAGGGGCGCAGGGGTGGGTTTTCTTGAAAAAACAAGAAGTCCTATGTCTAAAATCTAACAATCTAAAATCTACCCCAAAGCAATCACATTCAAATCTGGAATTTCCAGCCATTTGGCATCTTTCATTTTCTGTCTGGATACATAGCCGATCCAGTAGTTCCCGTCTGGGCCTGAGTATTTTTCAACCACTTCGATAAAATCTGATTCGTTCGGGTGCTGGTCTTTGAATCGCACATAGACTTTCATCTCAAAGTCCTCGTGTAGCGCGAAGTTATTGGTACGGGAGGCCTTTTTGTACTCGTATCGGTAGCCATAGCCTAGCGCTGAGATATCTGACAGTACAGCCGAACCGGTAGGTTTGTCTCCGGCTCCTTTGCCATAAAGGAATTGACTTTCGGAGAAGGCACTTTCCAGAATTACGGCATTGTATTCGTTTTTAGTTTGAGCCAGGATGGACGATTGATGCACGAAGGTAGGCAGTACCGTCGCATCGATAAAGTCACCTACTTTTTTGCCTCGGGCGATCAATTTGATTTCGTAGTTGTTCTTTTGAGCGAACTCAATATCGAAAGTGTTGATCTTGGTGATGCCCAATGTGAAGAGCTCATCAGGATTGGTGATGAGACCAAATGCGTGATAAAGCAGGATGCACAATTTGTACCGTGCATCGATCCCTTCCACATCCAGCGTAGGGTCACTCTCCGCAAAACCTAAATCTTGGGCCTCCTTGAGTACATTTTCATAAGAAGCACTTTCGTTGATCATTTTAGTCAGGATGAAGTTGGTCGATCCGTTGAAGATGCCTTCCAGAGAGGTCATCAGGTCATTGTCATAATATTCTTCCAGGTTGCGAATGATAGGAATACTCGCGCAGCATGACCCTTCGTACAGCAAGGAGACTTTGTTTTTTCTCTGCAGTTCTAAGAGCTCTTCCAGATGCTCGGCAATCATTTTTTTATTAGCCGAGACCACATGCTTGCCACGGTTCATGGCTTCTTTTACAATCTCGAAGGCTGCCTCTGCGTCATCGATCAGCTCTACGATCACATCGATTTTGTCATTGTGTAGCAGTTCGTTTTTGTCGTCGGTAAACAAGGCCTTGTCCAGGCTTCTGGGCTTTGTGATGTCTTTGATACAAAATTTTTCGATCTCTGCCTGGATCGAATTCGATTGCTGCAGGACGTGATACAAACCTTGTCCCACTACTCCAAAACCAAAAATTCCTAGTTTCATATTTCTATATTCTTATGTGAAAAAAGCTGACAGGATTCTCGCCTAATTGTAGAGAATCCTGTCAGCTTTAAATGCTTTATTGAACCAATTCAGGTTCTACTTTTATTTTCTTAATTGCTTCGTCCAGGTCATTGATCAAATCCTCTGGCGCTTCCAGTCCGATAGACAGTCGCACCAGCGAATCGCTGATTCCAGCCTTCTGTCTGGTTTCTGCAGGCGTGCCTTTGTGCGTCATGCTAGCAGGATGACAGCAGAGGCTCTTTACACCCCCCAGACTTTCGGCCAATTTGAACAGTTTTGTGTTGCAGACGAAGGTTTCCGCTATTTCTTTTGAATCTTCTTTAAAAGAAAAAGAGATCACTGCACCATATTGCTTTTGTTGCTTTCCAGCCAATTCGTGGTTAGGATGGAAAAATAGGCCTGGATAGTTGACCTGATCCACTGCATCCAAAGATACCAGATGTCTGGCCACCTCTAGAGCGGTGCGGCATTGCTTTTCGATTCTGAGTTCCAGCGTCTGGATTCCTCTCAGTGTCAACCAGCTGTCCCATGGTCCCAAAATACTACCAGTAGCATTCTGAATGAATTTGATTTCATCTGCCAGTTCTTGTGTTTTGACCGCTATCAGTCCTGCGATCACATCCGAATGCCCCGCCAGATACTTCGTGCCACTGTGCAGCACGATATCTGCTCCCAGGTCCAGGGGCTTTTGCAAGGCCGGGGAGGCAAAAGTATTGTCCACCACCAGCAGACAGCCATGTACCTTGGCTATTTCGGCAATGGCTTGAATATCGCTGATCTTGAGTGTCGGGTTGGTAGGTGTTTCGAGCCAAATGATTTTTGTTTTGCGTCGAATGGCCTGATGAACCGCATCCAGATCCGAAGTGTCTACATAGCGGGCTGTGATGCCAAATTTCTTGTAGAGTTTTTCAAACGAACGAAATGTGCCGCCATAGATGTCATCTACTGCCAGGATCTCATCTCCCGATTGGCATAGCTTGATCACCGCATCCACTGCAGCCAGTCCACTGGCAAAGGCAAATCCAGCTATCCCATTTTCTAACTGCGCTATACAGTCTTCTAGCGCTTTTCGCGTGGGGTTATTGGATCGGCTATAGTCAAAGCCTTTGTTGACACCCGGCGCTTCCTGCTGGAAGGTCGATGTTTGATAGATCGGCACGGATAGCGCACCAGTCAATGGATCCGTTGGGATACTGTGGAGAATGTTTGTTGTCTCTTGCATGTCTTTAATGTTTAAAAGTTACAAGGAGACTTTTCAAGGATTTTGTGTCTGGCGGGAAATAAAAAATCCCTTCCAGACAAGCCAGAAGGGATGATATATTTTGATCTAAAAGATGTCATTCCTCTCGCTTATCTTTCCCGACCTTTGTCGAGACTGGAATTAGCACCTTCACCGTCTTGCGGGGGTTGCTAAGGTTTCACAGGGCCAAGTCCCTCCACCTTTCTTGATAAGTCATCCATTAAAAATAGAACTGCTGCAAAGGTATATCAGAGTTTTTTTAGGAAGCAAGAAAGAATCAAGATTTTTAGAATCAAGAAGTCTTGAGTCTTGGTTCTAGCATCTAATTATCTCATATAAACAATTTTATTCCCGTTATTGTCAAGCTCAAACGCCTTGTTTTTCGCCACTCCGATCTTGAAGGTGAGTTCCTCGATCATGGCCAGGTCTCTGTCTACAGGCATAAATTCGGTGGTCTCCATCGATTCGTATGGGAGATGAATCAGTTCCAGCGTGATGTCATCTTTTTTAAGGAAGTTTTGATAATGAATGTTGCTATCGTCCACAACTTCGATTTCTTCAAAGCCCAGGTGACTGGTATACCATTTCAAGGTGTTGATGTAGTCTGAGGACTGGATAGTGAAAAAACTGGGGGTAACGGTGTATTTGGTGTTATTGTCCGGAACATCGAAAAATTGAATCAGATTGCCGTCTGGATCTTCTGCTATGAAAGTGTTCAGGCTCAGGTTTTTATCTTTGTAAGTGTCTTTTGCTAACTTTTGTTCATATCTCTCGAGATAAAGATGCAAGCTGTCAAACTGGTTGATGTCAAACCCTATTTTGGTAATCCCATTGATGTATTTCTTTCCTTCTTTGAAGCGAATTTGTGACTTCAGCAAAGTGGCATTTCCCTGAGTTAATATCAGTTGAAAGTCATTGTTACGCATTTTTACATGCTTGTTAGGGCGGTATTCTTCTATTTTAAACTGGAGGAATTTTCGATACCATGCGGCAGAGGTTTTGAGGTCACGAACGATCAAAGTAGCTCGTGTGAACCTGAGCTCATTTAGGTCTGTTTGAGAAAAGGCGGGCTGAGATTGAAACATCAGGGCCGCTAAGCCGATTAATACTAGTACGTGAATGTGCGTTTTGATCTGATTCATATGAGTATTGAAATGCGCCAATCAAAGCTAAATGTTTTGTTGTCATAAATGTAGTTTATCAGCCAGTAGAAAAAAATTATAGGCTCAAAACTGACATCCTATGATAATCGTAGTAGTTTTGCACTTATTTAAAGTAATTCCAAATAATTCGTAGCGAATGAGCAATGACGATCAAATATTAGAGGAATTCACCTCAAAAGAATATGAACATGGCTGGTCTGTAGACCTGGAAGCTGATGAAGCTCCTGCGGGTCTAAGCGAGGATATTGTTCGGTTTATTTCAAAAAAGAAAGAGGAACCTGAATGGCTGCTGGAGTGGAGGCTGAGTGCTTTCGCTAAGTGGAAGAACATGAAGGAGCCTGATTGGTCTAATGTGAAATACCCGAAGATAGACTATCAAGCCATCAAATATTACTCTGCGCCAAAGCAGAAAAAGAAGGTGAATAGCCTTGACGATGTAGATCCTGAGTTAATCGAAACTTTCGAGAAACTAGGGATATCTCTAAATGAACAAAAGCGTCTGACGGGTGTGGCTGTAGATGCTGTGATCGATTCAGTTTCTGTTGCTACGACCTTTAAAGAAACGCTCGGAGAATTAGGAATTATTTTCTGCTCTTTTAGTGAAGCAGTAAAAGACCACCCTGAACTGGTGAAAAAGCATTTGGGCTCAGTTGTGCCGGTATCGGACAACTACTTCTCTGCTTTGAATTCAGCGGTATTTTCAGATGGTTCATTTTGCTATATCCCGAAAGGAGTAAGGTGTCCAATGGAGCTTTCTACCTATTTCCGAATCAATGCAGCTAATACAGGTCAGTTCGAGAGAACCCTGATAGTGGCAGAAGAAGGATCATATGTAAGTTATCTTGAGGGATGTACGGCTCCACAAAGAGATGAAAATCAATTGCACGCGGCTGTAGTGGAGATCATTGCCAATCGTGATGCAGAAGTGAAATATTCAACCGTTCAGAACTGGTTCCCAGGTGATAAAAATGGTAAAGGAGGGATTTATAACTTCGTGACCAAGCGTGGGATCTGTGCTGGTGACAACTCTAAGATTTCGTGGACACAGGTAGAGACAGGTTCTGCAGTTACCTGGAAGTACCCATCATGTATACTGAAAGGAGATAATTCAGTAGGGGAGTTCTATTCTGTAGCGGTAACCAACAATTACCAGCAAGCGGATACAGGTACCAAAATGATTCACATCGGAAAGAATACCAAGTCAAGAATCGTATCCAAAGGTATTTCGGCTGGTAAATCTCAGAATTCATACAGAGGACAAGTACAGGTGATGAAGCGCGCCGAAAAAGCGAGAAACTTCTCACAGTGTGATTCCTTACTGATCGGTGATCAGTGTGGCGCACATACTTTTCCATATATAGATATTGAAAATTCGACGGCTCAGGTAGAGCACGAGGCGACCACTTCGAAAATCGGAGAGGATCAAATCTTCTACTGTACGCAGCGAGGAATCGACGAAGAAAATGCAGTAGCCTTGATCGTCAACGGATATGCCAAAGAAGTGCTGAATAAGCTCCCAATGGAGTTTGCTGTAGAGGCACAAAAGCTGTTGGCATTAACGCTTGAAGGGTCTGTGGGTTAAGTTGATTTGAAATTGGAAATTAGAGATTAGAAATTGGCGACCTTTTCAAAATTCGAAGATTTAGAAGTTTGGCAAAAGGCACGAGATTTTAATTCGAAATTATTTCCAATAGTAAAAAAGCTGAGAGAAGAATTAAAGGACTTTAGTCTATCTGATCAGATCAACCGTTCTGCAGGTTCTTGTATGGATAACATTGCTGAAGGGTTCGAAAGAGAAGGTAATAAGGAGTTTGTTCAATTCTTAGCTATTGCCAAAGCGTCCATTGGTGAAACACGATCCCAGCTTTATAGAGCATTTGATCGGAATTACATCAATGAAAATGAATTTGAGTCACTGAAAAGTGACGGTGAAATTTTAAGTAAAAACTTAGCTGGATTTATCAAGTACTTGAAGAGTTCAGATATAAAAGGGAATAAATTTAGAGGTAGAGGTTAGTGAATTTTTAATTTCCAATCTCAAATATCAAATAATATTATGCTAAGCATAAAAAACTTACAAGCAAAAGTAGAGGAGAAGGAAATCCTTAGAGGAATTAATTTGGAGGTGAAGCCGGGTGAGGTACATGCCATCATGGGACCGAATGGTTCTGGTAAGAGTACCCTCGCATCCGTTTTGGCAGGTCGTGAAGAATATGAAGTGACTGGAGGAGAAGTAGAGTATCTCGGACAAAATCTTCTGGATCTGGCGGCAGAAGAAAGAGCCAGAGAAGGCATCTTCTTGGCTTTCCAATATCCAGTTGAGATTCCTGGTGTGACTACTACTAACTTCATGAAGACTGCTCTGAACCAAATCAGAGAGCACAAAGGACTGGAGCCTTTGGATGCAGTGGCTTTCTTAAAGCAGATGAAGGAAAAAATGAAGCTTGTAGAGATTGACCAATCTTTGTTGAGTCGTTCGTTGAATGAAGGATTCTCAGGTGGAGAGAAGAAGAGAAACGAGATCTTCCAAATGGCGATGCTAGAGCCGAAACTAGCCCTACTGGATGAGACTGATTCAGGTTTGGATATCGATGCATTGAGAGTTGTGGCGAATGGGGTAAACACCTTGAAGAGCAAAGACAATGCAACCATCGTAGTGACTCACTATCAGCGTTTGTTGGATTATATCGTGCCTGATTTTGTACATGTATTGTACAAGGGTAGAATCGTGAAGTCTGGTGACAAGAATCTAGCACTGGAGCTGGAAGAAAGAGGATACGATTGGATCATCAAGGATTTGGAAGGAGCAGAAGCATAAACATGAGTAAAGAAAAAATATTTGGTCAGGAACTGGTAGATCAGGCTGAGCAGTATCTCTCTAATCTAAATGGGAATGCAATTGCCCACCTGAAAGAAAACAGAACCAATGCACTGGCTTATTTGAAGGAATATGGTTTTCCTGGACCTAAGGCAGAGGAGTATAAATTTACTCGTTTGACAAAGGCCATTTCGGGGAAATTTGATTTTGCCAAGCCGATACTGGATCAAGAGCTTCCTTTGGAGAAAATCCAAGACCTAAAGTCTAGACACAAAGGAGCTAACATTCTGTTTTTCATCAATGGGGTTTACAATACGGAGCATTCCGAGATTGTGTCCAAAGAAGATGAATTGAGAATAGATTCGTTGGCAGATAGAGCAGATGCAGATGAGTGGATTGCAGAAAACAGCGATCCGTTTCAGGCGCAAAACAATGTTTACGTCAATAGTGGGGTAGTCATCGAGGTGCCTAAGAATAAGAAAGTGGCACAGCCGGTGATTTGTTATTATATCTCGGTTGACAATGGTGCCAACTTTGGCTTTGTGAAGAATATCTATTTGGCAAACGAAAGTAGCCAGGCGGACTTTGTTCACTTTCACCTCTCTGCTGGCAAAGCAGCGACTTTTGTGAATGAGACTAAGAACTATTTGGTAAAGGCCAACGCTAAAGTAGGCTTGTACAAAGTACAGGAAGAGTCTAGCCAGTCGGTCTATGTAGGTAACACCAACGTGTATCAGGAAAAAGACAGCGTGTTTTCTTCCTACGTATTCACATTCGATGGTGAGATGGTTAGAAATAACCTAAACATCAAAGTGGATGGAGAAGGTTGTGAGAGCAACATGTACGGATTGTACCTGGCCAAAGGAAAGACACATATAGACAACCATACCTCTGTCGATCACATGCAGCCTAATACGAACAGTAATGAGTTGTATAAGGGTATCATTGATGATCAGGCACGTGGTGTGTTCAACGGAAAGATATTTGTACGACAAGCAGCACAGAAAACGAATGCATTTCAGTCTAATGGCAACATTTTGATGTCGGATACTGCAACTATTAATACCAAACCACAGTTGGAGATTTGGGCAGACGATGTGAAATGTTCGCACGGCTGTACAACTGGTCAGCTCGACGAAGAGGCGATCTTCTATCTAAGAGCAAGAGGTATTGATAAGGATAAAGCGAAATCTATGATTTTGCTAGCCAGTGCTGCGGAGGTAATTGAGCAGATGCATTTGGGTTGGTTGAAAATGGAAATCACTGACAAGGTGATGGAAAGATTACACGTTTAAGAATATATGGTAACGACAGATTTGAATATTGAAAAAATAAGAAAGGACTTTCCAATCCTGCATCAGGAAGTCAACGGGAAACCTTTGATTTATTTTGACAATGCGGCGACTTCTCAGAAGCCTCAATCTGTGATAGATGCATTGACGCATTACTACAATACGGACAATGCCAACATACATAGAGGGATTCATACGCTTGCAGAGCGATCAACTACTGCTTTCGAGAACACGAGAAAGGCTGTGGCAGAATTCCTAAATAGCAACGAAGTAGAAGAAATCATCTTTACCAAAGGAACCACCGAAGGGATTAACCTCGTGGCTGCTACCTATGGACGAAAATTCATAGGTGAGGGAGATGAAATCATCATATCAGGATTGGAGCACCACTCCAATATTGTTCCCTGGCAAATCCTATGTGAGGAAAAGGGATCAGTATTAAAGGTAATCCCTGTAAATGACAAGGGAGAGCTGATCATGGAGGAGTATGACAAGCTGCTTTCGGACAAGACCAAATTAGTATCGGTCAATTATATTTCGAATGCGCTCGGTACTATCAATCCGGTAAAAGAGATCATTGACAAAGCACATGGTGTAGGCGCGAAGGTGCTAATAGATGCAGCACAGGCTGCTCCTCATGCTACTTTGGATGTGCAGGGCCTGGATTGTGATTTCATGGCTTTTTCTGCTCATAAGGTTTATGGTCCTACTGGTGTGGGGGCTTTGTACGGTAAAAGAGCTTTGTTAGAAGCTATGCCGCCGTATCAAGGCGGAGGAGAGATGATCAAAGATGTGAGTTTCTCAGGTACGACATACAATGATATCCCGTACAAGTTTGAAGCAGGTACACCTAATATCGGTGAGGTGATTGCGCTAAAGGCAGCTTTGGATTATGTGTCAGAGTTAGGCTTGGAAAACATTGCAGCCTATGAGCATGAGTTGCTAGAGTATGCTACTGAGCTGTTGTCAGAGGTGGAAGGGTTTCAGGCTATAGGTACCGCAGATAATAAGGCAAGTGTGATTTCTTTTCTGATCGATGGGGTTCATCCTTTCGATCTGGGACAGATACTGGATGCCAAAGGAATTGCAGTACGTACGGGACACCACTGTGCTCAGCCGTTGATGGAGAGATTTGAGATTGAAGGAACTGTTAGAGCTTCTTTCTCTGTTTATAATACCAAAGAAGAAATTAAAACTTTTGTGGAGGCTTTAAAGTCTGCCATTAAAATGTTCAAGTAATATGGCGACTATTAGTTCGATTCAAGAGTCAATTATAGAAGATTTTGAAATGCTGGATGGCGACATGGAAATGACCATCGGTTATATCATGGAGCTAGGGAGTAAATTGCCTGACTTCCCTGAAGACCAGCGTACTGATGAAAATATTGTCAAGGGATGCCAGTCAAAAGTTTGGCTTCATGCGAAACTTGATGGCGATAAAGTCGTCTATGAAGCAGATAGCAACACGGCGATTACCAAAGGCTTGGTGAGTTTGTTGTTGACGATTTTGTCTGGGCAGACGCCGGACGATATTTTGAATGCCGATTTGTTCTTTAAGGAGCGCATCGGAATGAACCGTTTCATCGGGACTCAGCGATCCAATGGATTTGCTGCGATGATAAAGCAAATGCAGATATATGCATTGGCATTGAAAGCAAAAATCGAGGCTTAAGATGGAAGATAATTTAAGAGACAAAGTAGTAGAGGCGATCAAGCAGGTTTATGACCCTGAGATCCCTGTGGATGTATACGAGCTGGGTCTGATCTATGAGATCAGCATTCACCCAGTCAACTCTGTATATGTGTTGATGACACTTACTTCTCCTGCCTGTCCATCCGCTGAGCAGATTCCGGATGAGATTAAGCAGAAGATTCAGGGAATTGAGGGCATCGGTGATGTGAATGTAGAGGTGACTTTTGATCCTCCATACGAAACAGACATGATGTCTGAAGCTGCCAAGTTAGAATTAGGATTTATGTAATCATGGTCGACTAGTCGGCTAGTCCTCTCGTCAACTGGTCTATTAAGATCTGTCGAGAAGACCAGCAAACCAGCAGACCAGCAGACAAAATAAAATTATGTACCCAGAAGAATTAGTAGCCCCAATGCGTGAGGATTTGACCTCAGTTGGATTTGAAGAATTGAAAACTGCAGATGCAGTTACCAGTCACTTGACTGAGCATAAAGGAACAACACTATTAGTGATTAACTCTGTATGTGGATGTGCGGCAGGTGCTGCCAGACCAGGAGTGAAAATGGCTGTAGCCAATAGCGAGAAGAAGCCGAGTCATTTGGCAACTGTATTCGCTGGTGTAGATGCAGAGGCTGTACAGAAGGCAAGAGAGTTTACGCTACCTTACCCTCCATCATCTCCATCTATCGCGCTTTTCAAGGATGGTGAATTGGCGCACTTTGTAGAGAGACATCACATCGAAGGTCGTAGTGCTGAAATGATCGCTGATCATTTGGTAAACGTTTTCGATGAGTACTGTTAATCAATCGTGTTTTAAGAAATGAAAAAAGACATTGGAGCATAGCTCTGATGTCTTTTTTGTTAAACAAAGGAATAGTTTTAACCCTATTATTATTCCCCTAATAACTCTTAACTAAAATTCACATGGCAAGAACCGAATCCAATATGATGCCTTTGGGGACGCAAGCCCCGGCATTTTTGCTTCCAGATACTGTTTCATCCACTGACAAGACCTTTGTAGATATCAAGGGAAACAAAGGCACAGTCGTCATGTTCATTTGCAACCACTGTCCCTATGTGATTCACGTCCAGGACGAAATAGTGAAAATAGCGAATGAGTATGCTGAAAAAGGATTGGGGTTTGTAGCGATCAGTTCTAATGATGTAGAGAACTATCCGGATGATTCTCCAGAATTGATGAAAGAGCATGCTGATAAGTATGGTTTCAGTTTTCCGTATCTCTACGACGAATCACAGGAGATTGCCAAAGCCTATCAGGCAGCCTGTACGCCTGATTTTTATGTTTTTGATGGATCAGATGCGTGTGTATACCGAGGCAGAATGGATCCATCTACTCCGGGCAACAACCAACCTGTGACAGGAGAAGATTTGAGGAGAGCCTTAGATATGCTCGTAGATGGCTTGCCAATTGATCGAGGACAGTTCCCGAGTATGGGCTGCAATATCAAGTGGAAAGCGAATTAAGTCCTAAAAATTAAAGTTTAAAGCTTCAGTTTGATCTAAATTTGAAACTTAGACTTATAACATTATACCCCTATGTCTGTACACAATTCTGACATTAAACGTGTCACCACTCACCAACTGCAAGAGATGAAAAACCGTGGAGAGAAAATCTCCATGCTAACGGCCTACGACTACTCTATGGCCAAGATATTAGACATGGCAGGGGTGGATGTGTTACTTGTAGGGGATTCTGCCTCTAATGTGATGGCAGGTAATGAGACGACTCTCCCAATTACTTTAGATCAAATGATCTACCATGCCCAAAGTGTAGTAAGAGCGATTAAACGCGCTTTTGTGGTGGTGGATTTACCATTCGGTAGCTATCAGGGCAATTCTAGACAGGCTTTGGAGTCGGCCATTCGAATCATGAAAGAATCGGGTGCGCACAGTGTGAAGCTCGAAGGGGGAGCAGAGGTGAGAGAAGGTATCGAAAGAGTCCTGACGGCAGGTGTGCCAGTCATGGGGCATCTAGGGTTAACGCCACAGTCGATCTATAAGTTTGGTACCTATACCGTAAGAGCTAAAGAAGAAGAAGAAGCAGAGAAGTTGATCTCAGATGCTAAAATCCTGGAAGAGTGTGGCTGCTATGCCATCGTACTAGAGAAAATCCCAAGTCAACTGGCCAAACGTGTGGCTGAAGAAGTATCTATTCCAATCATCGGCATAGGAGCAGGACCGCATGTAGATGGTCAGGTTTTGGTCGTGCATGACATGCTTGGAATAACTCAGGAATTCCAGCCTAGATTTTTGAGACAATATGCCAATGTGGGTCAAGTGATGAAAGAAGCCGCAGAAGCCTACATCAAAGACGTAAAGGATCAGAATTTTCCAAGCGATAAGGAGAGCTACTAAGTCTCCCTATTTGTAAGGATGTGGGAAAATTTCTATCTTGATCTAAACAACATTAACTATATGGGAGGAGAAGGATTTGCTAGGTGGGCTGCAGGAACGAACAAGAACAATAGACAGTTATTACGAGGAGATGGTAATGCAACTTACAAGAACTTCGATAAATCTTATATAACCGATTATATCATTTCCAGGAAACCCCGTGTGTTTAAGGAGGCCACTCCTGAATACATGGCAGAGCTTCATCGGAAACTGCAATACAGAAGAAAAAGGGAAATCAGAAGAAAGATCAAAGCAGCGATAATCAGTGTCTCTATCGTGGGATTGCTTGGTTTTCTATTGTTCTTTTATTGATCTACGTTTTTCAACCAATATCCCAGATAAAAGCTTCGAATCATCAGTGCCAGTAACAATGGGATAAAGGCATCATTGAGCTGCTGAGGAAGAGCAGCACTCAACGAAATCTGTCCAATCAATACAATCGCATAGGTGATAAAATAGTATCGGAGAGCCTTGATTTTCTTTTTGCGTATCAATAGTATGAGCGCAATTAGATTCAGTGGGGTGCACCAAATCAGGTTATAGTTATGCTGCGACAAGTGGTCGGTTCCAAACCACAGGAATAGTAAGGAAATACTTAATACTCCTGTCACACCAAACAAGATCACATCGACAAATCGATAATTCATTTGGTATTTCATGCTGCGATGGATGAAGATCCCCACAACAAAAAACAGCAAAACAAAGACATGGAAAGGACGAATGGCACTGGCCATACTCGGTTGGTCTGCGGCTACATTGATGGTTTTCTTTTCTTTTACTAGCGGAATTTGCGTCGAATCGTTCCTTACAGTTGCACCATCTAGAGCGATTTTGAGGTATTCGGGCATGTACATATATGCCGGTCCATCCGCTCTTCTGTCGATCTCGGGTCCTAGACAAAAGTCGATCCCCACATCACCCCAGGGCTGCTCATGGAGGTAGCGATCCATCAGGTCTCTGTAACTCATGGAGTCTCTGGCGTAGTTGTAGTTGTATTTGATTTTATCTCCCAGTGTGGCGTTGATGACGTCACGGATTTTTGTAGCGCAGTTGTCGTAGCAATAGTTGTAGTAGTAGTCGGCATTTTCAGGCTTTGCGTTTTCAATCAGTCGATCGAAAATGGCCTGCTTTTGTTCTTGATTCAGATTGAGGCTTTGCTCTATGATCGTTCGGTTGATACTCATGTAGTATCTTCTGTAGCGTGAGTAAGGACCCGTACCTAGTTTGTATAGCAGTTTACCTCTGGCAAAGTTGAGATAGAAATTGGGCTGATCGAAATCAAAAATGCCGTAGTTGAAAACAATGTCTATGCGATTAGGCTCATCACGAACGCGGAGCGCACTGTGTCCAAAAGCCGAATACAGCTCTTCCTGTCCCGGGCTCATCGTCATCAGGATCACTTCTGATTTATCGCTAAGGGTTGGTGCTTGTGCTTGAAGTGTCGAAGCACAAAATAGGATTAAAACAAGAAATAATAGGGAGTGATAGCGCAACATGTAATTGAGTCTGTTTGGATGGTAAATTAACAGGACGCAATTTTTGAATCAAATTTTATATCAACTAAAATGCAGACTTAGCCCTAAGAATGTCACAAGTAAGAGATTATATTAATCTGCTGTCCAAGGTAGATTATCCCAAACTGCAAAATGCATGGCGAGTCTGGCGTAGTTATGAGAAGAGCCGTCGCACAACGGAGCCTGTTCAACCGGGCTTACCCTTGAGTATTGCTTTTGAGCCGACGACTTCCTGCAACTTGAGGTGTCCGGAGTGCCCGAGCGGTTTGCGTTCCTTTACCAGACCAACTGGGATGCTGGATAGAGGCTTTTTTGAGCAGTCGATCGAGCAGATGAAGGATCATCTGATTTACCTGGCGTTTTATTTTCAAGGCGAGCCTTTTCTGCACCCTGAGTTTCTGGATATGGTTTCTTTCGCCTCCAAAAAGCGCATTTATACTGCCACGAGTACCAATGCCCATTATTTGGATCGTGAAAACGCAGAGGCTACCGTTAGGTCAGGAATTGACCGATTGATCATCTCCATAGATGGTACTACACAGGAGACTTATCAAGACTATCGCATAGGAGGTAAGTTGGAAAAAGTGCTAGAGGGAACCCGAAACATGGTGAAAGAAAAGCACAGGTTGAGAAGCAGGACCCCTCATTTGATCTTTCAATTTTTGGTGGTGGGGCCCAATGAACATCAGATCGAAGAGGCCCGACGACTGGCCAGGGAAGTAGGGGTAGATGAAATTCAATTTAAAACTGCGCAAATCTATGATTTTGAAAATGGCTCTGATCTCATCCCAACGAACCAGAAATTTTCGAGATATAGACGCAAATCAGACGGGAAATTTGAGTTGAAAAATCCTTTATTGAATGAATGCTGGAAGATGTGGCAGAGCTGTGTGGTAACCTGGGATGGAAAAGTGGTGCCCTGTTGCTTTGACAAGGATGCGGCTCATGTGCTGGGTGATTTGAATCAACAAAGCATGAAAGAAATATGGACGAGTGATTCTTATCAAAATTTTCGTCGGGCTATACTCAAATCCCGATCCAATATCGATATTTGTCAAAACTGCAGCGAAGGTCTAAACATATCACTTGCCGATGGCTAAGAAGAATTTGTATTTTTTAGCGATAATCCCCGAGGAGGGCTTGCGAAAGGAGATTCACCAGATAAAATTATCAGCGGCAGAGCAGTATCATTCACAAGCTGCCCTCAAATCACCACCGCATATCACGCTTCATATGCCTTTTCAGTGGAGAGAAGATCGTGAACAGCAGTTGATTCAGGCGATCAGTCAATTCGAGTTTAAGGCTTTTCCGATAGCGGTTAGTTTAAAGAATTTCGATTTCTTTCCGCCAAGAGTGGTGTTTATTCATGTGGATGAGAACGAATCTCTACGTCTGCTTCAGAAACAATTGTCTGACCATGTGCGTCGTGAGTTGAATATCTTTAATGATACCTACAAGGATCTGGGCTTTCACCCCCACATTACCATTGCTTTTCGGGATTTGAAAAAATCTCTATTCCCCGAGGTGATGGAAGAATTTTCTCAGAGGGAGTTCGAGGCAGTAATGAATGTGAAGGGTTTCACACTTCTAAAAAACATCAATAAGAAGTGGGAGCGCTTGGCAGAGTTCTAATTATTTGAAATCCAGCTGGTCGGATGGTTGGCGAACGCTTAGTTTCAAGCTTTTTTTTCCAGCCTCCGTAGTGATGTGCACTAGATTAATCTGATCCGAAAACATTTCAAAAAGAACTAGATTTTCCACTCTTAGGGATTTCATCTTTTTGATTTTTGGCACCTCAATAAAGCACATCAGCACATCGCCTTCTACCTTTGAGCCCAGGTAACTGATCTCTTCTTCTTTGTCGTCTACATAGATTTTGAAGCGCTCAAGCATGTACTTTTCTATCAGTGGGTTGAGCTCAGTAAAGTCCTCTGTCGTTATGATGTTGTACTCTTTGTCCTTGTCAAAATTGATGAGGGCTTTTTCCATGTCATCGATGAATATTCTTTGACTGATTTCCAGTCGTTGGGCCTTAGTATCATGCTCCAAATCGATGACCGATACATGGAAATCGTGCATGAGCATACCGCTTATATAATTTATTAGCAACACAAATGAATAGAGCGTCATTGAAATGGCTTTTTGAATTATGTTTACAATAATAGCTTGGGCAAATGTAAGCAAACATCGGTCCAGCTGATGAAGGTATTTTACGAACGGTGATTGGAAAGAGATGACAGATTTTGAGCTGTATTTTGGGTTGGGGCGAGAGCATATCATGGATATTACGGCCTATGATCATATTTTATTTGTGATCGCACTATGTACGATCTATCAGGTGTCGGAGTGGAAAAAGGTCCTGATATTGGTTACGGCTTTCACTTTAGGGCACTCGTTGACCCTGGCCTTAGTGACTTTAGATGTGATCAGTGTCAATTCTTCAATTATCGAATTCCTGATTCCTGTGACGATTTTTATCACTGCGGTTGGAAATATTTTCAAGCGCAACACAGATTTTCATTCTAAAACCTCTCGAACGAATTATTTCTTCGCGTTGTTTTTTGGATTGATACATGGCATGGGATTTTCGAATTACCTGAAGGCATTGTTGGGAAAGGATAGCGAAATCATTGGCCAACTCTTTGCCTTTAATGTAGGATTGGAGTTTGGTCAGATATTGATTGTTTTGATATTCATGGGAGTTGCTGCCGTGCTCAATTTCTTTGTTCATGTGCAAAGACGCGATTGGATACTGGCAGTTTCTTCGGGAGTTGCAGCCATTGCCCTGACCTTGATGATAGAGACTAAATTTTGGTGATTAATTATAAATAATACGGAGGTGCGTGAGCACTGAGGATTCTACTTAAATAATGAATTATATGAAGAGAATTTTGATTGTAGCCCTAGCGCTGCTGCCCTTGACTACTTGGGCACAGGGAGAATGGGATCAGAAATTTGAGCAGTTAGGTACTATGTTGCCTACTCCTACCGATTATAGAAATGCATCTGGAGCTCCAGGGGTCAAATATTGGCAGCAAAAGGTGGATTACAATATCGATGTGGAGCTGATAGATGAAACTCATCAGATCATCGGTAAAGAAACCATCACATATACCAACAATTCCCCAGACCAATTAGGGTATCTATGGGTACAGTTGGATCAAAATATGCGTGGAAAGGATTCAGACACACCGTTAGTCGAGTCATCAGAAATGAAATCCTCAATGTCAGGAAAGTCATTGCAGAATTTGACCAAAGAATTTGACTATGAAGGTGGATTCAATATCGAATATGTGAAGGATGCGAAGGATAAAGCGCTTCCATACATGATCAACAAAACCATGATGAGAGTAGACTTACCAGAGCCATTGGCGAGTGGAGAGAGTGTTTCTTTCAAGATCGCTTGGTCATACTTCGTTCAGGACAGAATGAACATGGGGGGTAGATCAGGATACGAGTATTTCCCAAAAGATGATAACTACCTCTATGCCATTGCACAATGGTTCCCAAGATTGGCAGTCTATGATGACCTGGAAGGATGGCAAAATAAGCAGTTCCTTGGTCGTGGAGAGTTTGCTTTGGAATTCGGAGATTATGAAGTGAATTTGACGGTTCCTGCTGATTTTATGTTGGCTGCTACCGGAGAGCTACAGAATCCAAAAGAAGTTTTGACTGCTACTCAATTGAAGAGATTCGAAAAGGCTAAGCAAACTTTTGACAAACCAGTTTTCATCGTGACTGAAGAGGAAGCGATTGCCAACGAATCTTCAAGATCAACTGCTAAGAAAACCTGGACTTTCCAGGCAGATGATATCCGTGATTTTGCATTTGCTGCCTCTCGTAAGTTTATCTGGGATGTGCAAGCGGTGAAAATTGGTGACAAGACGCCATTGGCCATGTCTTACTATCCTAAAGAAGGAAACCCACTATGGGAAGATGAGTCTACGAAAGCGGTGGTAAATACGCTCAAGACTTATTCTAAGCACACCATCGAGTACCCCTACTCCAAAGCGATTTCCGTTCATACAGCGTCTATAGGTATGGAGTACCCGATGATCTGTTTCAACTATGGTCGTCCTGATGAGAATGGTGAGTTCTCTGATCGTTTGAAATGGGGAATGATTGGTGTAATTATCCACGAAGTGGGTCACAATTTCTTCCCAATGATCATCAACTCTGATGAAAGACAGTGGACCTGGATGGACGAAGGGTTGAATACATTCGTACAATCTTTGACTGAAAAGGAGTACTACCCAGAGAAGCCTTTGAGAAGAGGAGAGGCTAAGTTGATAGTGGACTATATGAAAGGAGATAAAATGTTTATCCGTCCTATCATGACTAATTCTGAGCAGATACTTCAGTTTGGTAACAATGCTTATGGCAAGCCAGCTGCGGCATTGAGCGTGTTGAGAGAGACCATTATGGGGCCAGAGTTGTTCGATTATGCTTTCAAAACTTACTCTGAAAGATGGGCATTCAAGAGACCGAGCCCAGGAGACTTCTTCCGTACAATGGAGGATGCTTCTGCAGTTGATTTGGATTGGTTCTGGAAGGGTTGGTTTTATACAACGGATCATGTGGATGTGTCCCTGGACAAGGTGACCTGGTACAAAATGGGTGTTCCTGAAGAGACAGTGGAAAATAAGCCTAAGAAAGGGAAGAAAGGCAAAAAAGTGTCTGAAGAAAATTCTGAGTCTGGTGAAAAGGTTTTTGAGTTTGCTGATGAAGCGGATGTGTTCGAATTCCAAAACACCTCTGATAGAAGTTATCGTGAGTTCATGAATCGTGTGGATGACGATGCAGTGAAGTTGGCCAATGAAAACAAGAACTTCTATGAATTGACATTCTCTAACAAAGGTGGTTTGGTAACGCCGATCATCATCGAGTGGACTTACGAAGATGGAAGTGTAGAGACTGAGTATATCCCAGCAGAAATCTGGAGAATGAATGAAAATGTAGTCAAGAAGGTGTTTGTCAAAGAAAAGAAAGTGACCAATATCGTGATCGATCCAAAGGAAGAAACAGCTGACGTTAATACTGAAGACAATATCTTCCCAAGAGTGGAGAAGACTTCAGAATTTGATCAATTCAAAGCAGCTAACTGATAGTTGAAATAATAAAAATGGAAGGCCTCTGGTAGAATTCTGCCAGAGGCTTTTTGTTTTAAGAGGACCCTAAAAAAAAGCCCTGAACCAAGTAGGTTCGGGGCTTTTAGTTGAATGAAAAACTGAACTGTTGATTAACCAGTCTTTGGAAAAAGCCAGGGAGAACTCGATTGGCTTTACATTTATTAGAGGATTTAAATTAGTCTTGGGTCATTCTTAAGATCAAAACTTAAAACTCTGCTGAATGTTCAATCCTGTGTCCCTCCCGGCTTACCCTCTTTTCTTAAAATGAGAAACAGGGAAAGTGTAGGTTGGTACTTTTATTAAGTGTTAAAATCAAAAAAGCGAAAACCAAATCAAACTGAAGGGTTACTTCAATTCAAAATTTGATTTTTTATCACCAACACTTACACTAAACTCCCCTGCTTCTACTGTTTTTTCACTGGCTGCATTGATGAAGCTTAGGTCATCAGCAGTGAGTGTAAAGGACACATTTTTACTTTCACCCGCTTCCAGGGAAATCTTAGTGAACTTTTTGAGTTTTTTGTAGCTAGGAGTAACCGAGGCGTAGAGATCAGATACAAAAAGATCAACTGCTACTTTACCAGCACGATCACCTGTATTGCTTACTTCTACAGTTACCTTTATCTCATCACTCTTGGTGTAAGATTTTTTATCCAATTGAATTTCTCCAAATGTGAAAGTGGTATAGCTCAGACCATGTCCAAATTTCCATTGAGGATTGTATCCGCCTCCTCCATAAGAGTCTGGAATGAACTCAGTTACTTCCTCTGTATGTTTGCGATCATACAGTACTACATCACCTGAGTATCTTGGATATGAAAAAGGCAAAACTCCTGAAGGGTTCACATCTCCATACAATATCTGCATAGTGGCTTCAGCTCCTTGACTGGCAGGACGATAGAGATTTACAATGGCATCAGCACCATCTACGATCTTTGAGATGACACGCGGTCTGCCTTGTGCAAGTAGCAGTACAACTGGCTTGCCTGTGCTGTAGGCCGCTTTTGCCAACATGATTTGATTGTCATTCAAATTCAAATCATGAATTCCTCCTGGAGATTCAGCGTAGGACTTTTCACCGATTGCCAAAATAATGACTCTAGCTTTGGCTGCATTCTGCTTCAAAAAGGCAATATCTGTGTTGCTCGGGTCTTCGAAATCATTGGTAGAATTGGAAATCACATTAGCTGCTCCAATTCTATTTTCTAAAGCCTGCTTGATTGTAATCGTACTTTCTGGAAATTGATTCTCGTCGCTTCCTTGCCAGGTGTAAGACCATGATCCATGAAGAGCTCCTTTGCTATTAGCAGCAGGTCCCATCAACAATACCTTTCCGCCTTCTTTGAGAGGTAAGGTTTTGTCATCATTTTTCAGCAAGGTAATAGATTCTAACGCTGCATTAAGCGCTACTTCTTTGTAAGCATCCTTGCCAAAAAGAGCAATGGCTTCTTCTTCCGGGTAAGCATTTTCAAAAAGACCCAGGTCGAATTTAAGCTTTACGATTCTGTAGACCGCTTCGTCGATGCGACTCATGGGTACTTCGCCATCATTGACCAATTCAACTAGCAAGTCGAAGAAGCTATAATCTACCGGTACCATGCTCATGTCTACTCCAGCGTTTACGGCTATCTTCACCGCTTCTTTAGGAGTAGCTGCTATTCTGTGTCTGCTATGTAGACGAATGATGTCTTCCCAGTCTGATACAGCCAGTCCTTCAAAACCCAACTCACCTCTCAGGATGTCGGTCAGGTAGTATTTGCTACCATGAACTGGGATGCCGTTGATTTCGCCAGAATTGATCATAACAGTACTACTTCCAGCCAATGTTGCTGCCTCGAATGGAGGTAGGAAGATTTCTCTCAGTTGAGTGTCAGGTATGTAAGCCGGAGTACGGTCTTTTCCGCTCAGTGGTACTGAGTAACCCAAATAGTGTTTCATACATGAAGCCACGGCTGATATTTGATCCAAACCATCTTCTTCATAGCCTCTGATTGCTTCAAAGCCTAATACAGAAGAAAGCACGGTGGCTTCCCCATACATTTCTTCATATCTAGCCCATAGCGGTTGTCTGGCAATCCCAAGAGCCGGATCGAAATTCCATCGGATTCCTGAGGCGCGAGTTTCTGCTGCAGTGATTTTGGCGGAGGCTTTTACCAGTGCTGGATTTCTGGTCGCACCCATTCCTATGTTGTGAGGAAATAGCGTAGAACCCTTGGTATATGTAGTTCCGTGTATGGCATCAATTCCATATAAAATAGGGATTTGAAGTTCCGTCTCTTTCGTAGCAATGTCCTGAATGGTCGTCAGTAAATCATGCCATTCTTCCAATGAAAGCGGAACACCATTTACGTTGAGGATAGATCCTACCTTTTTGTTGATAATGGCATTTTTCAACTCTTCGATATTGAGTTGATTGTCTTTCATGAGCATGCTCAAAGTGATCTGAGTCATCTGCCCCACTTTGTCCTCAACAGACATTTTTTTGAGGAGCTCTACCACTCGCTCATCTTTCGCTGATGATGAAGCTGTCTCGCTAGTCGGTGAACTAGGAGTTTCGCATCCTATCAAACAGAATAATGAAATCGCTAATAATGCCGCGATATTCTTTGTATATTTTGAAATCATTTTTTGTGAACTACATTAATAAAAATATGTGTCACAAAGATGCTGGAGGCTAAATCCTGAGTAGAGAGGTATATATACCAAACAACATAGGTGATTTGTTCAGCCCCTTCGCACTAAGGAATATTTTGAAAATATTTACGGTAAAGAATGTATTATGAAAGCAGCGAGGATATTTTTTCTTTTCTATTGGTGTATTGCTCCGTCTATAAATGCCCAGCAGAGTGTTTCGGATTATCAGTTCGTTTCTATCCAACAGGAACTGTCTCAAAACACGGTGACCGCATTGGCTCAGGATGAAAATGACCTGCTATGGATCGGTACACGAAGTGGACTCAATCGCTATGATGGGATCAACATGAAAACCTTCATGTTCAATGGAGAAGACAGCTTGTCTATTTGCAGCAATTATATAAGGAGTTTATACCTGACCCAAAATCAAAAACTCATCATTGGTACATTGGCAAGAGGGTACTGTGTGTACGACGAGAGGTCCGAAACATTCACCAAGCTACCTTCTAAGAAAGAACCGCTAGAACTAGCGACATCAACCATCAATACCTTCTACGAAGATGAAGAAGGGAATATATGGATGGGTACAGAACATAGAGGAGTATTCATGTGGAAGAAGAAGGAACAGGTCTTTGTTCAATATCGCCATAATGAAAATGACGCCTGGGGAATTTCCTCAAACAAAGTAACTGGCATAGTAGGGGATGATCGAGGCAATTTATGGATTTCTACCTGGGGCGGGGGACTGAATCTTTTTGATAACAATACGAAGCGCTTTATTCATTTTATGAAGGATGGAGACAATGGCCCTCAGTCCAATATCATCCGGTGCTTTGCCAAAGGAAATGATGGTACCCTGTGGTTAGGTACGGATCGAGGCGTGGATAAAGTCACCTACAATAGATCGGGTAAATATGAATTTGAACATCTGCCTATTAAGAGTAATAGAGGAGAGGACCCTTTTGTTTTGACTATACTAGAAGACAGCCAGGATCGACTATGGATAGGTAGTGAAAATCATGGAGCCTGTGTAGTCGATTTAGAAACGGGTGATCATCACTGGTATGCCAGTCAGTCCAAAAGTGAATACAGCATCAAAAACAATTCTATATGGGCGCTGATGGAAGATTCTCAGGGTATCATTTGGGTGGGTACTTTTAATAAGGGACTCTATAAATTGGATGAAGGAAATTGGAAGTTTCCGGTATACAAGCACAACCCTTATGATGAGCAATCCTTGACGCATAATGCTGTCAGCTCTTTTTATGAAGACGATCAAGGAAATGTTTGGATCGCCACAGATGGTGGAGGAGTCGATTATTGGGATAGGAAAAAGGATACCTTCAAACACTATCGAAAAGAGAGTAATCCGAATATGGTGGATGAAGTGCTGAGTGTGATGATAGATCGAAACGAATCGGTATGGATTGGGAATTGGCAAGGCGGAGCTTTGGTTAAGAAAAAGGGGCAAAAGGACTTTGTGCCCTTTCAGATGGAACACAATTTTGATTTACAGAGAGACCGTGAAAATGTATTTGCAATCAAGGAGGATTCTCAAGGGCGCATCTGGTTTGCGGTTTTTAGGGGAGGGTTGTTGTACTATGATCCTGCGAGTGATGTTTTTCAAAGCTATGCTCATGACGAATATGATTCAAGCTCTATCAGTTCTAATGATGTTCGACATGTATTCGAGGATAGTAAAGGTCGATTTTGGATTGGTACCGAAGGGGCTGGTCTCAATGTTTTGACTGATCCTTCACGAGGTAAATTCAAGCGATTCTATTATAATCAGGATGACAGTACGACCTTAAGTAACAACACGGTTCAATGTGTGATAGAGGATCCGAAGGGTAGGATCTGGGTAGGCAGTTCTGGAGGTTTGAATCTTTATGATGAAACGAATCAAACCTTTGTCCATTATGGCGAAGAAAACGGTTTTGCAGATGAGGTCATACACTCGATGCAGATCGATGAAAATAACAATCTTTGGATTAGCACCAATAAAGGGATCGTTCGATTTGATCCAGAGACCAGGAAGGTTAGGAATTTTGATCTAAATGATGGTCTTCAGGCCATGGAATTTTTTAAGCATTCTAGTTTTAAACTGTCCGATGGTCAGATGTTATTTGGTGGAGTTGATGGGTTCAACGTGATAGAGCCTGGTCAGGTGTCTGACGATTTTGATGAACCACAGGTTTACCTTGTGGACTTTAGACTATCTAACCGGTCGGTTAAGAAAATTGATGATATTCAATATTCTGGTGAGTTGATGATCGATGCTCAGGTAGAATTGAACTACAATCAAAATGATTTCAATTTTGAATTTGCTCAGATCAACTTTAATCAATCGCAAAAAAATCAATATGCTTATCGATTAAAAAATTATGATAAGGGATGGCAAGAATCTGGAAGCAGACGTGAGGCTTACTATACGAATGTTCCTCCTGGTAATTACGTTTTTGAGGTGAAAGCAACCAATAATGGTGGAGAATGGAGTACGAAGCATGCATCATTGGCCATTACTATTCGTCCGCCATGGTATGCTACGATTTGGGCCTACCTACTCTATGGATTGTTGGTTATGGGGATTCTTTATTATGCCTTTCAGACTGTTTTGAATAGGGAAAGACTCCAAACCAAACTGGTGCTGGAGCATATGGAATTGTCCAAGATGCAAGAATTGGATCAGATGAAGTCCAGCTTTTTTGCCAATATCTCCCATGAGTTTAGATCTCCTCTGACCCTAATTCTGGGGCCACTGAAAGCCATGATTGAAAACGGGGATTTTAATAGTACCAGAGAGCAGGTCGCCATGATGCTCCGCAATGCTGAAAACCTTTTGAATCTAATCAATCAGCTATTGGAGTTGTCTAAGCTAGAGTCTGGAAAGATGAGACTAGAACTAGTAACCATGAATGTCAATGAGTTTCTGAAACCAATCATCCATTCCTTTTCATCCATGGCCAATAGAAACAATATGGCATTTAAGGTGGTTATGCCCTCTAAACCTGTAGAATTGTCTTTTGATAGGGATAAGTTGGAGAAAATAGCAGTTAACCTGCTTTCCAATGCCTTTAAGTATACCAATGATTTTGGAAAGATAGAGGTAGCGCTTCATGACTTTCCTGACAAGGTGATTTTAGAGGTGAAAGATGACGGGATTGGAATTCCAGATGAGGAACAGGACTTTATTTTCAATCGTTATTATAGAGTTCGGGACAATAAAAAGAAAAAAAGCAAAGGTACCGGTATTGGGCTTTCCTTGACTAAGGAGTTGGTTGAGCTACACCATGGTCATATAGAATTTACTAGTCGTGAAAATGAAGGGACCAGTTTTGAGGTGCACCTTTTCAAAGGAAAGGCTCATTTTGATGAGGAAGATTTTGAGCATCAAGAGCAGACAGCTGTCATGGTGAGTCGAGAAAACCAAGGGGTGTACGAACTGGAGGAATCGGTGATTCAGTCTTCTTCTTCCAATGAGTCCTTGGAAGAAGAAGAGGATAAAAAACTACCTCTTATATTAGTGGTAGAGGATAATCTTGATATTCGAACCTACATCAAAGGGATCTTGAATTCAGAATACCGGGTTATTCAGGCTGAAGATGGGGTACAAGGAATAGAGACAGCTAAAGAACAGATTCCGGATTTGATCATTACTGACGTGATGATGCCTGGTAAGGATGGCTTTGAGTTGTGCAAAAGCATCAAGTCGGATGTGAAGACCAGTCACATTCCGGTAATTCTATTAACAGCCAAGGCCTCCAATGACAGTGCCTTGGATGGATTCGAGTTAGGAGCAGATTATTATATTACCAAGCCCTTCAATCCCAAACTGCTGAGTCTTAGAGTAAGGAATGCACTCAATACCAGAGATCAAATCCGTGGGCAGCTCAATAACAATACGCTGAATATAGAACCTAAGAATGTAAAAATTGCTTCGCGCGATGAAGAGTTCATCACAAAAGCCGTTTCTATCATTGAAGAGAATATTTCTAATTCGGAATTTTATGTAGACGATCTGGGCAAAGAGCTAGGGATGAGTCGCATGCAGCTATATAGAAAACTCAAAGGTCTGATTGGGCAGTCAGCCAATGAATTCATCAGAACCATTCGACTCAAAAGAGCAGCGCAACTCATCAAGCAAGGAGAACTGAATATTTCTGAGATTACCTATCAAGTAGGATTCAATGATTTGCAGTATTTCAGGGATTGTTTCAAGAAACAATATGGGATGAATCCTTCTGAATATTCGCAAGGGGTAACTGAAAAAACCTTATAAAATCCTTAAATAGAGTGATTTAAGCAGGGTGTGAAACAATTACCCCATCCCTTTGTGATAAATCCCGTGTGCTAATCCATGATTTAAAAAGGAAGTTTGGAATACGATTATTACTAAATCTATTTACTAATTTTTAAATCTATTAGCATGATTAAACTTAGACAAACTAAGGTTAGGTTGCATGGCCTAATGAGAATGTCTCTGTTGCTACTGGCACTATCTGGGTATAGTGCCATGGCGCAGGACATAGCTATTAGTGGTAAGGTTACCTCCACTATGGGCGAAGAATTACCTGGGGTGAGTGTTCTTATTAAAGGAACCTCTCAAGGTACAGTTACAAACGCAGAGGGGAACTATTCCCTGAAAGCCAATTCAGCAGATGATATTTTGGTATTTTCTTTCATTGGGATGAAGGCCCAGGAAGCAGTTATCGGAGGCAGATCTGTGATTAACATTACCATGGAAGAAGATGTGGCATCACTAGAAGAGGTGATAGTGACAGGTTATTCTTCTGAATCAAAACAAACCATTACTGGATCTGTTGATGCTTTAGATGCCGAGAAGGCCTTCTCTATTCCATCTACATCTGCAGCCGAAGGTTTCCAGGGACGTTTAACTGGTGTTACTGTTACTTCTGATGGTAGCCCGGGACAAGCTCCTATTGTAAGAGTACGTGGTATCGCAACTACGGGTAACAATGATCCATTGTATATCATCGATGGTTTCCAAACCAATGATCCGAACTTTCTTACAGATCTTAATACAAGTGATATAGAAAGTGTAACGGTATTGAAAGATGCAGCAGTGGCTTCTGTATATGGTGCCAGAGCTACCAATGGTGTAATTGTAATTAAGACCAGAAAGGGTTCTTATAACGCAGGCAAGCCAACCGTAACATTTGATATGTCTTATGGGGTTCAAACTCCAATAGAGTTTCCCGACATGCTTAATTCTGAGCAACTAGGTGAAGTGTTCTGGCAAAGTATGGAAAATGATGGTTTGACCAGTGCGGATGATGCTTGGGGACATCCACAGTTCGGTGATGGTGATACTCCACAATTGTCTCAATTTATGGGTAAGCCTGGATTCGATTCCTCTCAGCCATATGATGCAGACAACAACAGATTCGCAAGAACTAGCAATGGTACTGATTGGTTCGACGAGTTGTTCGATGATGCGAGATATCAGAATTACTATTTATCAGTGAATGGTGGAACCGAATCTAGCAAATACATGATGTCCATGGGTTACATGGAGAGAGAAGGTATTTTGTTAGGGACAGGATATGACAGATACACTGGACGCGCCAATACCGAATTTGCTATAAACGATCGATTAAGAATTGGTCAGAATTTAAGTTTAGCATATTCTAATCAAGTGTTGCAGCCAGGTATGAATGGGGATGACAGTCCTATTGCATTGGCTTACAGAGCCAGTCCATTGATGCCTGTCTATGATGAAGGTGGAAATTTTGCTGGAACATTTGCAAGTTCAGCTGGGTTGGGTAATGCGCAAAACCCAGTGGCTGTAATGACTAGAGCAAAAGATAACGACAATGCAAATCTTAGAGTTTATGGTGATGCTTTTATAGAAGTGGAACCAATCGATGGGTTAGTATTAAAATCTAACATCGGGGTAAATTACAGAACAGGGGTTGGAAATATCTACACAGCCTTGAATCCTGAGCATAGTGAAGCCATTACTAGCAATATGTTGTCGACAGGTAAATTTGTAAGTTCTGGATATGTTTGGTCGAATTACCTTTCTTATGATAAGAAATTTGGTAACCATACAGTCTCTTTCTTTGGAGGTGTAGAGGCTATCAAAAATTCATTTGAGATCTCAGTTATTCAGCAAACTAACTTCTTGCTTGGTGATGATGTAGTGGACTTCCGATTGATTGGTGCTGGAACAGGTCCTATCAGTGCACCTCAAGGTTCTAATTCGAGTACAAGCTCTTCTTTGTTCTCGTATTTTGGTAAGTTGAGTTATAATTTCTCCAATAAGTATCTACTTTCAGCAACTCTGAGACGAGACGAAACATCTAGGTTTTTAGAAGGAAACAATACTGGGGTATTTCCTGCATTCAGTTTGGGTTGGGTGTTGAGTGAAGAAGCTTTTATTCCTGATTTTATTGCGAATTTAAAAGTAAGAGGGTCTTATGGACAGATGGGTAATCAATCTTTACCGACTGCCAATCCTGTTAGTAATATAAGTGTTCTGAATGATGAATACGCATTTTATAATTTTGGTGGGGCTAACACACCAGGTGCTATTCTTCAAAACCCTGGTAACCCTAACTTGACTTGGGAGACTTCAGTGCAGCAAAACTTAGGTTTGGATGTCGCCGTGCTGGGTGGAGATGTTGAGTTCACTTTTGATTATTTTGACATTGTCAGTCAGGATAATATAATAGCTCCTCCTACTGTTACCACAGGACCTTATGCACCGACTAATCCTTATTTCAACTTGGGTGAAATAAGTAACAAGGGTATTGATCTGGCACTTTCTTATGCGAATAATTCTAGTAGCTCAGAGTTGAAATATCAAGTGGGTCTAAAAGTGTCTCGTTATCGAAATGAAATATTGAAAACAGATGAGCAGGACAATTCATTGGTTGGCGGTAATATCAGAGGCATCACTTTTACCAATTCTGAAGTAGGGGGGCCTATTTCTTCTTTCTACGGTAGAGAGGTAGTAGGGATTTTCCGATCTGAGGCCGAAGTAGCTGCTGCGCCGGATCATGGTTTTGCCACGGATGCCGATGGAGTGGGTAGATTCCAATATGCAGATTTGGATGGCAATGGTTCAATTGATGATATGGATAGAAAATCCTTAGGTAGCCCTAACCCAGATTTTACCTATGGGTTTAACCTTGATATTCAATACAAAGGCTTTGATTTAGCCTTGTTCATTAATGGGTCTAAAGGCAATGAAATTTATAACTACACCAAAGCTTTGACAGATTTCCCAACATTTTACAATGGTAACAGAAGTGGAAGGGTATTGGATGCATTCCATCCGACAGATAACCCAGGTGGTTCGGTTCCTGCCTTGAGCCAAAGTGTTCAAAATAATGAAACACAGCCAAGTAGTTATTATGTAGAGGATGGCTCTTTTATGAGATTGAAAAACTTGCAGATTGGTTATTCTCTTCCAGAAGATATCATCTCTACAGTAGGGATGTCGAGAGCAAGAATTTACCTACAAGCTTCTAATTTGTTTACCATCACTGATTACAGTGGATTGGATCCAGAAATTGGAAGGTTCAATAACAATGATATTGATACAGGTATTGATTTCGGTAGCTACCCTACTTCTCAGACTTATCTTATAGGCTTAAGTGTTGATTTTTAATCTTAAAGAACTAAAGAAATGCAAAAAAATATAAAAATATTCATTCTAACAGTTCTGTCAGCTATCATAGGCATGGGCTGTAGCGATGAGTTTCTCAAAGGGACGCAAAAAGGTACCCTTAGTGATGAATCTCTTCAAAATGAAACAGGAGTCGATCTGCTATTGACTGCTGCATATAGTATACTGGATGGTTCGGTTGACGGACAGAACAGGGAAAGATCAGGAGACAACTGGTGGATAGATGTCTTGACTGATGAGGCACATAAAGGAAGTACGAATGGTGACCAGGCGATACTTCATGATCTACAGACTTATAGCAATTGGTCAACCAGTAACAACTATTTCTTTTTGAAATGGGAAGGTCTATATGCAGGTGTAAATAGATGTAATGCTGTAATCAATCTAGCAAACAGTATCACTGATGTAGATTTGACTCAGAAGATTGCGGAGGCTCGCTTCTTGAGAGGCCATTTCAATTTTGAGTTAACTCGTATTTGGAGAAATGTTCCTTATATTGATGAGATAGCAACGATTGAAAATCCTGACGTGGCTAATAATGGTCCATTGTGGGATGAGATTGAAGCAGATTTTCAATTTGCAATCACAAACCTTCCTGAAGATCTTGGACCGGGTAGAGCCAATTCATGGGCAGCTAAGGCCTATATGGGTAAGGTTCACCTCTATCAAGAGGAATGGACCAATGCAGAGACGATTCTTGATGATGTGATCAACAATGGACCGTATGATTTGAATGCTGAATTTGTAGATAATTTCAATGGAGCGGGTAAGAATGGTATAGAAGTAGTGTTCTCTATTCAACATGAAGCGAATGATGGTGCTACCAACAACGGTAATGGTAACAAAGGTGGAGAGTTGAATTTCCCAGGTGGAGGACCTTATGGTTCATGCTGTGGATTCTATCAGCCAACACAGGATTTGGCTAATGCTTTTAAAACTACAGGTGGACTTCCACAACCAAACACATACAATAATTCGGATATAGATAATGATTATGGTGTAGCTTCTGCAGATCCATTTACTCCATATGCGGGCGAGTTGGACCCGAGAATTGACTATACAGTAGGCCGAAGAGGGATAGACTACAATGGTTGGGGAGAGCATGTGGGTTTCGACTGGGTAAGAGCTCAGGCAGATGCTGGACCTTATCTTCCTAAAAAGAATACCTACAAAGCTGGTGAAGATAATACTCGCGGTACTGCAGGCTGGGGACAGCAGGTTCCAGGTCTTCATTATAATGTGATTCGATTTGCTGATGTATTGCTAATGGCAGCAGAAGCGAAAGCGGAACTAGGTGATGCGGCAGGAGCGATGGCATTGGTGAATCGCGTGAGACAACGAGCCATTGATATGACAACTGTTAAAGATGTAGCTAATCCAACGAACGATGCAGCTAATTATAGTATTGCTCTTTACACGGCGACTGATTTTACTGCAGCTAATGCCGTGGAGCTTGTAAGATTCGAGAGAAAGTTGGAATTGGCCATGGAAGGTCACAGATACTTTGATTTGACTAGATGGGGAATATTACCTGAAGTGATGAATGAATTTTTCACCAATGAGGTAAGAACCGTTTCTACATTAGTGACTGGTACAGTTCAGGATAGGCACGAAGTGTTCCCAATTCCTTTGAGAGCTATTGATGTTGCAGAAAATCTGACTCAGAACCCTGAATGGTCAGCTGCACAATAATGATGAAAGAACTTTGTGAGATTTAATAAATTAATAGGCTGGCTATGTCCAGCCTATTTTTGTTTTGTTAGCTTAAACCCTCTTATTTCAAAACAGAATGATGAAATTCAATACTTTACTATTCGTAACCTTTATTTCCACCCTAATATTTTCCTGTCAGACAGACCAAAAAAAACAAAACGTATCGCGATTCGAATCGATTAGTAGTGAAGATTCGGGTGTTACATTCTCAAATGATGTGACTGAAAGTGATACTTTGAACTATTTTAAATATCCCTATCTCTACATGGGTGGAGGAGTAGCCATTGCAGACTTTGATAATGATGGCTATCAAGATCTGTTCTTTACTGGGAATATGGTTTCTAATGCACTTTATAAAAACCTTTCTGGTCTCAGATTCGAAGATGTATCCAAAAGAGCCGGTATTCAGGGCCGAAAACATAAATGGTACACTGGAGTAACCACGGTGGATATCAATGCAGATGGTTGGATGGATATCTATGTGAGTGTCGCTGGTCTGGGTCAGGATCGCAAAAACGAATTATACATTAACAACGGAGACTTTTCTTTTACAGAGTCCGCTGAGGAATATGGACTGGCAGATGCTGGCAATTCGGTACAGGCTAGTTTCTTTGATTATGACAATGATGGCGATTTGGATGTTTATATAGCTAACTACCCAATCACCAGTTTCAGTACCTCATCTATGCAGTACAAGCATATGATGAACACGGTGACATTAGAAAAGAGCGACCATTTATACAGAAATGATGGAGAAGGTGATTTTCAAGATGTAACTATCGAGTCAGGGTTGCTGTCTTTTGGGCTGTCGTTAAGTGCAGCAGTGGCGGATTACAATCAGGATGGCTATCAGGATATTTATGTCTCCAATGATTTTAGCTCTCCTGATTACTTTTATATCAATCAGGGAGACGGGACTTTCAAGGATGAGTTGCAGCAAATCACCCAGCAAACCTCTTTTTATGGGATGGGGACAGATGCCGCAGACATCAACAATGATGGGCTGATTGATCTGATGCAGGTAGATATGTCTGCGGAAGATAACCGAAGGCAAAAAGCCAATATGGCCAGCATGAATCCTGACTTATTTTGGTCTACGGTCAATAATGGTTTTCACTATCAGTATATGTATAACTCTCTTCAACTGAACCGTGGTATTGTGAATGGGGTGCCAGTAATGAGCAATGTGGCATGGATCTCTGATGTGTCTTCTACGGATTGGAGTTGGGCCCCGCTTTTTGCAGATTTTGATCAGGATGGTTTCAAAGACTTGTTTGTGACCAATGGCACCAGAAAAGAAATTAACAACAAGGATTTCTTCAAAAAGCATGAAAAGGAAATTGCGCGTGCCTCTGATCAGGAGTTGAAGAAGTTAACGGATTTGTTACCCTCCGAACCTATTCAGAATTACATCTATAGCAATCAATCAGGTAAGGGCTTTCAGAAGGAAAATGAGAATTGGGGGATAGCTTATAAGGGCTTTTCAAATGGTGTCGCTACAGCTGATTTGGATAATGATGGTGATTTAGAAATAATCATCAACAACTATGATGATGAAGCCTTGATTTATAAAAGTAATAGCAATGAATTGGCTCTTGGAAATTACCTGAAAATAAGGCTGGAAGGATCAAAGCAAAATCCATTGGCGATTGGTTCAGAAGTTCACCTATATAATAATGGCTTGCATCAGGTGCAGCAACTCAATGTATCCAGAGGCTTTCAGTCATCCGTAGAGCCAATCCTTCATTTTGGATTGGGGAAATATACGACCGTGGATTCTATTCAGGTATTCAAGTTTGGTCAGTTGGTCAAAACAATGAATGATGTAGCTGCCAACCAGACTCTAACTATAAGCACCAATTCAGAATCAAAAGGACTAAGACCATCGGAAGGAGCCACAAAAGTCCTGCTCACAGAGTTGACCGATGAGCTGATTACTCCAGTCAAACATGTTGAAAACGATTTCGATGATTTCAAGGTGCAGGTACTGCTTCCTCATAAGATGTCGAATTTTGGTCCAGCTATGGCCTCAGGAGATATCAATGGAGATGGCTTGTTGGATTTTTATTATGGAGCGGCTTCTGGTTATTTAGGTAGTTTGTATCTGCAAAATGCAGATGGGACCTTTACTGCACAGGAACTTAAAGAGAAAAATATTTGGCACGAAGATCTAGACGCAGCGTTTTTCGATGCAGATCAGGATGGCGATCTGGACTTATATATAGTGAGCGGAGGCAATCAGGATGCCGATGGTCATCAAAATTATCAGGATAGGTTGTTATTGAATCAGGATGGAGTTTTTGAATTAGCTGCTGGGGCTCTACCTATGATGTATCATAGTGGATCATGTGTTCGTCCATTTGATTATGATCAAGATGGTGATCTGGATTTGTTTGTGGGTGGTCGACATGAAGCGCAGCATTATCCTTTTCCGGGACACAGTTATTTATTAGAAAACAAGTCTGAATCTGGACAATTGAAATTCGAAGATGTGACCGGCTCAATTGCTGATGGTTTGCAAAACATTGGGATGGTGACGGATGCGCTCTGGACTGATCTGAATGGAGATGAAAGAAAAGACCTGCTGCTAGTAGGAGAGTGGATGCCTATTACTGCATTCGTCAGTACAGCTCAAGGATTCGAAAATCAGTCGGACGAACTATTCCCAGGGAATACCAATGGCTGGTGGTTTAGTATAGAGCAAGCAGATTTTGATCAAGATGGCGATTTGGATTATGTCTTGGGTAATCTGGGAAGGAATTACAAATACCAGGCGAGTAAAGAGGCTCCTTTCGCTATTTATGCAGATGATTTTGATAACAATGAAAAGAGCGATATTGTATTGAGCTATCACAGTGAAGGGGAAGAATACCCTGTGCGCGGTAGGCAGTGTTCCTCACAGCAGATCCCTGCTATCAAAGTGGCCTACAAGGATTACAATTCTTTCTCTACTGCGAGCGTTCAGGATATCTTCGGAGATGAAAAGCTGGCAAACAGTTATCATTTTCAAGTCGAAGATTTTTCAAGTATTTATTTAGAAAACCGAGCGGGTGAATTTATTTCCACAGCACTTCCGTTTGAAGCCCAATTTTCACCGATCAATGATTGGTTGGTTCTGGACGTAAATGATGATGGCAATAAGGATCTGATCGCGGTGGGAGGACTGTATGCTTCTGAAGTCGAAACGCCTCGAAATGATTCCAGCATTGGGTTAGTGATGCTCGGAGATGGAAATGGAGCGTTTAACTCCCTGACATTAGCTGAATCTGGATTGTTAGTTCCTCATGATACCAAGAAGATTCAATTATTGGATATGGAATCAAAGAAGTTTGCCATAGCCAGCAATCAAGGACCATTGCAGATTTTTCAATCCAAATAAATAGGCTATCAAAGCGATAAAAGCGAGTTTTTATCGCTTTGATAGATTTACCCCTCCAATCTGAAATATTTATGCAACGATTCCGTGATTAGTCCTTCTAGTTTTGATTTCTGAAAACTCGAATAAATCAAGATGAATCATAAGTACTTAAAACATCCGGCGATTTTGGTGATCATAGCCATTGCTTTGGTCGCTATTAGTTGGAATCACCCTAATACCTCTCGACCCGAAGAAGATCAGCGCATCGAAGCGCTATTATCCAAAATGTCTTTAGAGGAGAAATTAGGACAACTTAACCAGCGAGGAACGTCCTCACGTGAAAGAGGAATTTCAGAAGAACTTAAGTCCAGTGTCAGAGCGGGAAAAGTTGGTTCGTTTCTCAATGTGCAGAGCAAGGAATCCATCCTGGAACTCCAAAGAATTGCCGTGGAGGAAAGTCCCAATGGCATCCCGCTCATTTTTGCTCGAGATGTGATACATGGATACAAAACCATTTTCCCGATCCCTCTGGGACAAGCTGCTACCTGGAATCCAGATATAGTAGAACGTGGTGCTAGAGTAGCGGCGATTGAGGCGAGTTCTCAGGGGATCCGCTGGACCTTTGCACCGATGATCGATATAGCTCGAGATCCTCGATGGGGACGAATCGCAGAGTCAGCTGGCGAAGATCCTTATTTGTCTTCTATTATGGGGGAAGCGGCCATTAAGGGGTTTCAAACTGATGATCTGAGTAATGGCAACTCATTGGCTGCCTGTGCCAAGCATTTTGTTGGATATGGAGCTGCCGAAGGAGGTAGGGACTATAATACCGCCGATATCAGCGACCCGCTTTTGCACAATGTCTACTTGAAACCTTTCAAAGTTGCATCGGATGCAGGTGTGGCGACCTTCATGTCTTCTTTCAACGAACTCAATGGGGTGCCAGCCACAGGCAATGAATACATATTAAAAGATGTGTTGAGAAAGGATTGGGGATTTGATGGTTTTGTGGTGAGCGACTGGAACAGCATCACAGAAATGATTGCACACGGTTTCAGCCCGAACGCCAAAGAAGCGGCTTTCAGTTCGGCCAAGGCAGGACTTGATATGGAGATGACCAGCCAGGCTTATGAGAAGCACATGAAAGAGTTGATCGAGGAGGGGCGCTTGTCCATGGATCAATTGGACGAAAAAGTGAGAAACATCCTTCGGATCAAATTTAGAATGGGACTATTTGATAATCCCTATTTCGATCCTGAACAAGACGTACTTTATGCAGAGGACCATTTGGCAGACGCCAAAGAAGCAGCGATGCAGAGCATGGTCTTGTTGAAAAATAAGGACAATATTTTGCCTCTTAATCCTAAAAAGTCGAAAGTAGCCGTAATTGGTCCCTTAGCAGATGCACCACGGGAGCAATTGGGAACCTGGATATTTGATGGAGATGAAAAACATTCAGTTACCCCGCGTACCAGCCTTTCGGAAGCTTTTGGGAAGAGAATGACCTTTGCCAAAGGTTTAAGTTTTAGTAGAGACCAGACTGAGGAGGGATTTGCAGACGCCATCAAAGCGGCTGAAGCTTCAGATGTGGTACTATTCATTGCAGGAGAGGAGGCTATCTTATCAGGGGAGGCACATAGCCGGGCGAACATCAATTTGCCGGGTGCACAAGAGAAATTAATTACTAAGCTGTCCGAGACGAACAAGAAGATCGTCTTGGTTATTTTGGCGGGCAGGCCCATTACGTTGGGCAATGTTTTAGACAAAGTGGATGCTGTGCTTTTTGCCTGGCATCCTGGCACAATGGCTGGGCCTGCTCTCGCCGATTTGATTACAGGACAGGCTTCTCCTAGTGGCAGACTACCGGTCAGCTGGCCAAAGTCAGTAGGGCAAATTCCGATCTATTATAATCACAAGAGTACAGGGCGACCAGCTAGCGAGGAAAGTTTTGTTCATATCGATGACATTCCGATTCATGCATGGCAAAGTTCCTTGGGCAATACGTCCCATTACCTGGACGAAGGGTTTCATCCATTATATCCTTTCGGCTATGGGTTGACCTACAGTCAGGTTGAATATGATGCGCTTTCACTTCCTTCCGAGATTTCTTTAGATCAGGAGACAATCAAAGTGTCTGCTTCTATAAAAAATGTAGGAGATAAAGAAGTGACCGAAGTGGTACAGTTGTATGCACAGGATATGTTTGCTAGCTTGACACGCCCAGTCAAAGAATTGAAACGTTTTAGGCGTGTAAGCCTTGCTCCAGGTGAGAGTAAAACCGTAGCGTTTGAATTGGCTTTAAAGGATCTTGAGTTTTATAATCAAAAAGGCGAATGGGTGTTAGAGCCTGGTACCTTCAAGATTTGGATAGGTCCCAATGCGGCAGAAGGATTAGAAGGGAAGTTTGAATTGATAGATGCAAAAGACAACGGATAAGCCCATAGTTATAGTTTTTGGAGTCAGTGGGTCTGGTAAGAGTACCATTGGTCAGCTCCTGAGTCAGCATTTGTCGGTGCCCTTTGCGGATGCCGACGACTATCATCCTCAGAAGAATATAGACAAGATGGCTTCAGGCCAGCCACTCAATGATCAGGATCGAGAATCCTGGTTACTTGACTTGGCGGGTCTGATAGATGAGAACAAGGAGAAAGGCTTGGTGTTGGCTTGTTCAGCTCTGAAGGAAAAATACAGGAAGATTTTGTCTTCAGGGGATCAGAAAATCCATTGGGTTCATTTGGCAGGGACAAAGGAGGTGTTGACCGAAAGATTGCAGCAGCGCAAGCAGCATTTTTTCAATCCCGCATTGCTGGACTCTCAGTTGGCAACTCTCGAAAAGCCGAAATATGGTATAGAGGTGAACGTGGAGGATTCACCCGAAGAGATTATTAATACAGTTTTAGAATCAATGAGCAGTAAGAAATCAGAGTTTGGATTGATAGGATTGGGTGTGATGGGAAAGAGCTTGACCTTGAATCTGGCCAATCATGGAGTAGAGGTATTGGCTTATAATAGGCAGGCCGAAGGAGAAGAGCACATTGTTCCTCAGTTTTTGTCGGAGAATTCTGATAAGCCAAATCTTCGCGCAACCAATCAGCTAAAGGAATTTATCTCTGAGCTAGAGATTCCGCGCAAGATTATGCTGATGGTCAATGCGGGTGCAGCCGTGGATGCTGTGATTGAAGACCTTTTGCCTTCATTGGATCCCGGGGACATAATCATCGATGGAGGCAATTCTCATTATCATGATACCAAACGAAGAAATGACTATTTAAAAGAAAAGGGAATCCACTTTGTCGGTTGCGGTGTGTCAGGTGGAGAGGAAGGCGCGCTCAAAGGACCATCCATGATGCCAGGCGGAGATAAGGAGGCCTATGAAAAGATTGCTCCCTATTTAGAACGGATTGCGGCCCGAGACAAGAATGATGAAGGCTGTTGCACCTATATAGGACGAGAAGGTGCTGGCCACTTTGTAAAGATGGTACACAATGGAATCGAATATGCAGAGATGCAATTGATCGCAGAGACTTATGCTATGCTGAGAACCGCAGGAATGCCCATCGATCAAATGGCTGAGTTATTCGAGGACTGGAATCAAGGAGACTTAAAAAGCTACCTGCTAGAGATTACTGCTGATCTACTGACGGTAAAGGATGGAGATGAATACCTAATCGATCTGATTTATGATGCTGCTGGGCAAAAAGGTACAGGAGGATGGTCTACCACAGCAGCGCTAGATGTGGGTGTTCCTTTCAGTACGATTTCCGAATCGGTCATGGCCCGATGCCTTTCTGCACAAAAGCCGCTCAGGATAAGGGCTTCCAGGCTCTACGGTGAGAGGCCAGTCATTGAACGGGATTTGCAAACACTGATCCCCAAAATCAAACAAGCCTATCAGTCTGCTAGGGTTATCAACCATGCCATTGGTTTTGAGATGATCAAGAAGACCTCTGAAGAAAACAACTGGGGAATCAATCTTTCCCAGCTTGCTCGGATATGGACCAATGGTTGCATCATTCGCTCTAGTTTGATGGAAGAGCTTGTGAGTAGCTTCAAAGCTTCTCCTGAAGAACATATGCTTTTGGCACCTTCCTTTGTGGATTTGTTAAAAGGAAGTCGTAAGGAATTGACAGAAGCTGTGTCAGAGGGATTACAGATGTTTCTTTCATTGCCAGTATATGCTGCAGCTTTGAATTATCTCAATGGTTTTACTAATGAGCAATCATCTGCTAATATTATTCAGGCGCAGAGAGATTACTTCGGTGCTCATACATTCCAAAGAAAGGATAAACCCCTTTCCAAGTATTTCCATAGTCAATGGACCAATAAGTAAGTCTTTGAGGTGCACTGTTAACAGTATTCAAAAATAATTTAGGTTATAAGTTTCAGGTGTTCAAGGGGTTGAGGTGATGTGTATTAAAAGTTTAGATTTATTTGTTTTCGGTGTTAGGAAAAGAGGGAAAAGTGTGTTTATCTTTGCGTCCCGTTTGAGGGAAAAGGCACTAGCAGAGTGCTGGAAAGTTTACTGAAGAAGGATAGAATTGATAGGGGAGAAGCTAGCAGGTATAAAGCGTTAGGGAGATCTCTGAAGGGTTAGAAAAATTAAAAAAATAAATCTCAATTCTTATTTGGAAGTTAGCGCAGAGTGTTTTTATCTTTGCGTCCCGTTTGGGAGAGAGACAGCTAAGAGGGTTGTTTTTGAATTGAAATGTTGGCAAAATGATGAAGGTTTTGAGCCTTGAGGTTGGATGTTTTTCGGAGCATTTAAGAGGTTCAAA
>NZ_JAOYOD010000001.1:5357500-5495834 GCF_025833875.1 Reichenbachiella ulvae
AGGCGGTTTTAGTTTTTTGGCACAAGCTTTGGCATAATAGAGTCAAAGGTCAAAACTCAAAATAAATAAAACCAAAAGAGCCATGTCAAGCGGATGGAAATGGAACGATAAAAGAGTCTTAATAATTTTGCTGGGTGTAATAGCCGCAGTGATCATTGGGTATTCTTCTAATGCTTCGGATCTGTCTGTGGAACGCGGCTGGGTGAAAGCCAACCATGCCTCAATCGGACAGGTTGAGTTACCAAGGCTGATCTCGCTTACGGACATCAGCCGAGGCGTTCAAACATATTTCAAACTAAACCAATAAGAAGATGACACGAATATTGAAAAAATCACAGGACAAAGTTTTTGGAGGGGTATTGGGCGGTATTGCTGATTACCTGGGATGGGACTATACATTGGTACGTTTGGCATATGTGCTAATGACCATCATGTCGATTGGTTTCCCAGGGGTGATTATCTATCTCGTGCTTTGGTTTATCATGCCGGAGTAAAACATAGGAAATAATCAAATCATCGTGACGATGATAGTGAATGTCATAGAAGCTTGGTTGATAGAGTGCATCGGTACTCTTGACCAAAGGGCTTAGATGACATTTTTCTTTTGTATAAACGATCTCACAGTCATGGAAACCCATGAATTGCCTGCTGATGGCAAATTGCATTTTGTAAAAAGCTTCCTTTATAGAAAAGAACAAAGTACTTAGGAAGTCGGCTTTCTCTGGATAGCATTGATTCAGTTGATTGATTTCCCTGGGAGTAAAAAGCAGTTGCCATAGCTCTCGGGTGATTCTACCTATTCTTTCCAGGTCTAGACCTACAGAGCGAATCCAAACATTTTTGGTGACCATAGCACCTGCCATTCCATTCGTATGGCTGATTGATCCTGAATATCCTTCAGGCCAGATGGGTGCACCTTCCTGGTCTTTAAGTATCGGGGCATCTGCTCCGAAATGCTCCAGGCACTGGTGGGCACTGTATCGCCCTCTGCAAAAATCCAATTGTCTGGTGGGTTCGAAATTTTGATAAATGGAAAGCTCTTCAGCATGTAATACTTCAGCACCTAAGTTTTGGTTGGTAAAGCAAGCTCGAGCCTCTTCAGGCAAGAAAATGTCAATCATTAATAATTAGCTGGTTGTATGATTATCAGTTGAGATTAATCTGGTTTTAGGGGGTAAAAACATCGACTGCCTGAAGCTCAGACAGCCGATGTGGATATTTATTTTTGCATCAATACTTCTTCGTCGATGGTCAAGGCCGTTCTCAGATCATCGCTGATTTTCTCTCTGATGAAGTCCTTGTTGCGACTAACGAACCAGTGATCGCCATGCACCAGTTCCTGCTTGAATTTGGCGTTCGTGAGGTCCTCCCATGGACGCATCTCTTCAGGCAATGTCACCTCATCTTCTATCGCAGAGAAAACCGTGATGGGGAAATCGAATCGATCCTCTTCCTGAAACTCGTAGCTCGTCAATAGTGCCATATCTAGTCTCAAAATCGGAAGGATTTTCTTGACATAGTTGACATCATCGATATAGCTCATCAGTCCCAAAAGTTTCTGTTCCGAATTGCTCGAGATGGCAGACTGTTTCAGTACATCGCGGTTCTTCCAGGTTATGGTCATCTGAGGAGCCATCGTCCCCGAGCAGAAGAAATGCAGCGGTGTTTTACCATACTTTCGACGCAATCGTCTGGAAAGCTCGAAGGCCACCATACCACCAAAACTGTGTCCAAAGAAAGCGAAGCGTTCATCCAATAGTGGCAGGATTTCGTTTTCCAGATCATCCAATAGGAGTGTGAAATCCGTGTAGAGATCTTCGTGCTTTCTGTTTTCCCGTCCTGGCATCTGCACGGCATAGACGTCTGTGCCATCAGGTACATTGTAGAGAAAGTGATCGAACATCGAAGCACCCGCTCCCATGGAGTGAAACATAAAGAGCTTGATTTTGCCTTCTGTTTCACTGGCCTCTCGCTTTTTGTGAACGAACCATTCGTTGATCACCTCGATATCCTCTTCTGAAGTGATACCTGATTCATCCTCCAGGACTTGCTCTACGCTTTCGTTGGCAGAGCTTTTTAGATTCTCCAGCAAATGGTCAGCGATTTCCACTATACTCGGACCTTTCGACAGTCTCATCAATGGATAGTTGATTTCCAGTTTTTGAAGTATCCAGTTTCTCAATTGGTTCATCATCAGAGAGTCCAACCCAATGGCAGAGATGGATTTACCTTCGTTCAGCTTATCAGCCGTAGTACCCAGTATTCTGGCCAGTGAACCTTTCAAGTGCTCGATAAGAAGCGCTGGGGCCTGATCTTCTGCTGCGATGATGGTTTCACGCAATCCTTCGCCATTGCTCTTTGAAGCACCTACTTTTAGCACCTCGTCCGTCAACAGGTGAGCAAATTTTCCATCTTTTCTCAAGTGCTGGAAAAAATCTCTGAAGCGCAACCAGTCTACATTGGTAGCCATACGGATGCGATCGCCTTCTAGCATTAGCTTTTCCAGTTTGCTCAGGATTTGTTTCAGTGTCAATGGGATCCAGCCCTGACTATCCAATACATTCAAGACAGCCCCGTTTCCATCTTTGGTCATACCGGCATATTGTCCCAGTACACCCAGGTTGATGCTTTGGGCATGGAGGCCTTTTTGCTTTCTGTAGTCCACCAACTTGTCCAGGAAGTTGTTGGCCGAGGAATAGTTGGACTGACCCGGTACGCCTACCACTGACGACACAGATGAGAAGCAAAGGAAGTAGTCTAGATCTAAGTCTTCGGTAGTCTGGTGTAGGTTCCAGGCACCCATGGCTTTTGGTACGAAGACTTTCTCAAAGAGGGCTTTGTCCATTCTGGAGATGGTAGCATCTTGCAATACAGCCGCACCATGAATCACTCCACCAATCGGTGCATGTTCGTGAACTCTTTGCGTCATCTTTTTGACCTGTTCGATTTGAGACAAATCGAGGTTTTCGATCATGATATCTACGCCACTCTGTTTCATCTTGTTGATCCAGCTGTAATCATAGTCGTTTTTCGGACCGCTTCTACTGACCAGAGCCAGGTGCTTGGCACCTTTTTCGGCCATCCATTTGGCTATCTCTATTCCAAATCCGCTGGCACCACCTGTGATGATGTAGGATTTGTCAGGAGCGAATTGAATCTGCTCTAGAGGAAGGGCATGGACTGTTTCTCCTTCCATGCTTACCACCGTTTTGCCAATTGATTCTTCTTTCGATAAAGACTGAAGCGCTTCTGATAGATCATTGATGCTGAATACCTGTTGGGTCAGCGGCTGGATAGATTTGTTCTCTATCAGCTCCATGACTTCTCTGAACATGATCGCAGCTTTTTGAGGCTTCTGAGCCATGAGTCTGTCCAGATCCACTGCGGAGTAACTCAGATTATTTCCGAATCGTTTCAGGTGCAGGCTAATATCCTGGTAAATATCCTTCTTGCCCAACTCAATGAAACGACCAAAGGCACGAAGACATTTGATGCTTTGAACAATCGCCTTTCCACTCAGGGTATTGAGTACCAGGTCTACACCTTCTCCATTGGAGTCTTTCATGACTTCATCGTAGAAGGTCGCAGATTGACTGTCGTAGACGTAGGAGATGCCCATTTCTGTCAACAGCTTTCGTTGGTCATCTGTGTCAGCTGTGGCATATATCTCTACCTTTTTCCATTTGGCCAGGGAGATGGCTGCCAAGCCTGCATCTTCCGTTGCCTGATGGATCAAAATGCGTTCCCCGCTTTCGATCTGCCCAAGCTGTACCATGCAATAATAGGCAGTGAGATAAGCGACTGGGATAGTAGCAGCAGCCTCATGGGAGAGCGTATTCGGCTTTTTGACTACACAGTGAGACTGACTAATCGTTTTGCCCGCAAAAGAATTTGCTGCATAGGCGAGAACATCATCGCCAGGTTTGACATGGGATACTTTGCTGCCAATTCTGGAAACAACTCCGCTACACTCGAGTCCAATCTGACTGCCGGCTAGTCCGCCTGCCAGGCTTTCTTCGCTCAGAGATCCCTGGATGTTCCATAAATCTCGGCGATTGATTCCTGCTGCTTTGATGTCTATCTCAATTTCTGAATCTGACAAAGGTTGAGCAACTGTTTGACGGAAAGCGATAGAATCGATCATGCCCTGTTCTCTCAGGACAGTCTGGTAGTAAGAACCAGAAGCGGCCAATTCCAAGGAAGACTCTTCCTGAACCTTTTCCTTGCTGACTGCTTGCAGACGCTTGGAGAATATTCGCTTGCCTCTAAAGGCCAAATCAGATTCTGTTCCTCCATTGGATGGAGAAGAGATGATATTGGCCAGATTGGCAGTTTCCTTTTCGTTTTCGATATCCGATAGATCGGCGACTTTACAAGTGACCATCGGGTATTCGTTGAACATAACTCTGGATAGTCCATAAGTTGGTGCCTGAGCCAGGTTGATTTGAGGATCTGATTCCAGTACATTTTCAGCATTCTGATTGACAATCCAGATGGAGAACTGTAGTTCTTCCTGAATGATGGCATTGAAGATATTCAGGATTTTCCAGCTGAGGTTTACCGCATTATTCTTCAGATCCCCTTGTTTTTCAGTCAGTGGTAGAGTGATTATTGCTCGGTTCAAGGTCGGGTTCATTTCCTTGACCTTCTTCAACTCAGCGCGGACCATTTCTCTGTCAGAGTAGTCTGTAATCATCGAGTGAATCAAAGTTGTGTTATTGTCAACCAACTTTTTATTCAGGCTTTTGATCACAAAATCTTCTTCACGTATGACAAGAATCGTATTGTGTGAAGGCTTGAATTCAGAAGGCTTGATTTCGTCCCACTCGAATTCGAAGCAGCCAGAATAAGAAACATCTTCTTCCTGCTTTCTTGACCCTTCGATGTATTTGAAATCGATGCCTTGGATCTCGGCAACCAAACTGCCATCCTCATCCATGATCCAAAAGTCTCCTCTTAGAAACTCTGAGCTGGCTTCTTCCACCTGAATGTAGCTGTAGACAGATTTGGATTTGGGTTTCGCATGAAACTTGTATCGATCGATGTGAGTGGGGAGGTAAATGCCCCGCTCTTCGTCATCATCACTCATTTTAGCCGCGAACATACTTTGGAGACAAGCATCCAGGACTGCAGGGTGGAGGTTGTAGTCCTCTACTCCATATTCCAATGACTCATGCAGGTCTACTTTAGCCAGAATTTCTGGTCCTACTACCCACAGGTTTTTGATGAGTTTGAATGCGGGTCCGTACTGAAGCCCACATTTTTTGAGTTCCAGATACATGGGCTGGACAGGCAATCGATCATTCACTCGATGCTTGATTTCATTCAGTTTCACATGCTTGGAGATGAATTGATCTCCCAGCATGTTCATTTTTCCGTTCGAGTTTTTAATCCACTGCGCATCTTCTTTTTGAGTATCCTTGGTCAGGATGCAGTACCTGCCTTCCTCAGAGAATACTTCTATTTTTACTTCTGCTGGTTCTCCTTCTTCCGGTAGAAACAGTGCATTGTCAAAATTGATGTCCTCCAAAAATCCGAACTCCTGCTCAAAGGCAATCATGGCTGCTGAAGTGGCAATCTCTAAATGACCGGTTCCAGGAAAGATGATGGCATCATTGACACGGTGATCGTCGATGTAGGGATCTGTTCTTCTGTCCAGCATCACCTCAAAGCTGAAGTCATTTTCTCCTAACCCCGATTCTTTATACTCTTTGATCAATGGGTGAAGTTTTTTGTTCAGCCTTCTGGCTCTGTGTTTAGCAGGTTCGTGCCAGAAGGATTTTAGATCCCAGGTATAATTGGGTAGATCGTAGATGAGGTTAGACGTTGGATAGATGGCGTCCCAATCCAACTCGATTCCGTGGGTGTATAGACTTCCAAGTGTTTGCAAGAATCGAAGCTTTTCGTTTTCCTTTCTTTTAATAGAAGGGAAGATGACGGCACTTGAGTTCTTCATTTCAAAGACTTGTTCCGCGCCCGATGATAAGGCTGGGTGAGGGCCAATTTCGATAAAGAAATCATAGCCATCCTCTACCATTTGTTCCAATGCTGATGCGAAATAGACCGGTTCACGCACATTGTCGTACCAGTATTCACTTACCAGATGGCTGCCATCTTCTTGCTTGCCCGTTACGGTTGAGTATAGGTCGATTTTAGCTTTGGATGGAACTAAACTTTTCAGAGAATCAATCAACTCATCCTTCAGTGGCTCCATGTGATGGGAGTGAAAAGGAACGGTAACTCGTAGAAACTTATTGAAAATATCCTTTTCGGTCAGCTGTTCTGAGATATTGACCAAAGGCGCTTCATCTCCAGAGAGTACACACATTTCAGGTCCGTTGACCGCACCTATGGAAACAACGTTATTTACCTTTTCGATTAGTTTTTCTGCCTCCGCTAGCTTCAAGCCTACTGCCAGCATTTTGCCTTTTCCAGTAGCAGCGTGCTGTCCGCGACTTCTGTGAAAGATAACAGATACAGCTTGCTCAAGGGTGAGTGCACCCGAAGTATATGCTGCTGCGACCTCACCTATCGAATGCCCGACGACACCTTCTGGCGTGACGCCATGCTTTTTCCAGAGCTCAACCAGAGCGATTTGAATGGCCATAATGGCTGGCTGTGCGATTCGGGTGTCATTGATATTGGAGTTCTCCTCATCCTTGTTCATCTCCTCGAGTAGTGACCAACCGGCTATTTCTTTGAAGTAGCCTTCGATGGTCTGAATCGTAGATTTGAACAGGGGTTCGTTCGCGATTAGCTCTTGTCCCATGGCGTACCATTGAGGGCCCTGACCTGTAAATACAAAACCCAGTTTTTTGGCCGCTACGTCTACCTCTGCAACTGTCACGCCTGACAATACATTACCCGCTAGATAGGCATCTATTTTGTCCAGAATGTCGGCTTTGTCATGGAAGGCGATCGCGATTCGGTGTTTCAAATCAGATCTTCTGACCCCTGCGTTGTAGCAAATGTCTCTCAAGGAGTATTTGTCCTCGGCAATGAACTGCTTGTATTCCAATAGCAGATTCTTGAGGGCTGGGAGGGACATGGCGCTGGTTTTGAAGAGATACATATTCTCTTCTGGTGTTTTAGAAGGCGCTTCCTCTTTTGCTACATATTCTTGTAGCACGAGGTGAGCATTGGTTCCGCCAGCACCGAAGGAGTTGACTCCACCGATTCTGGGGCTACCATCTTTTTGCTCAGGCCATTCCGTGTTTTCGCTCACTACTTTGAGTTTCCAACCCTCCAAATCAATCTTAGGATTGACTTTCTGGAAGTGGAGGTTGCCCGGGATTTTCTTGTTTTTCATCGAAAGGGCCAGCTTGATTAAACCAGCCACACCTGCTGCACCTTCGAGGTGTCCAATATTAGTTTTGACTGATCCGATCATCAAAGGGCTATCTGCTGATCTACCTCCAAAGACATTGGAGAATGATTTGGTCTCGATAGGGTCACCTACCGGAGTACCAGTACCATGTGCCTCGATGTACTGCAGTTTGTCCACATCAACGCCCGCCATCTGATAGGCTTTGGTCAGCATGGCTGTTTGAGAAGTTTCACTTGGTACGGTAAATCCCTCTACCGTATTTCCATCCGAGTTGCAGGCCGTCGCTTTGATCAAGCCGTAGATTTTGTTTTTGTCCTTGAGGGCTTGTGAAAGGGGTTTCAGGTATACGACTCCTACACCTTCTCCTCTCACGTATCCATTGGCTCGTTCGTCAAAGGATTTGCAATATCCATCAGGACTCAAAAAGTTTCCTTTGGACATCATCATGGTAGATTCTGGATTGATGATTACATTGACTCCTCCGGCCATGGCACTAGTAGCCGATTGATCCCAGATGCTCTGGCAGGCGAGGTGTACAGCGACCAAAGCACCTGAACAAGCAGTATCGACTGATACGCTCGGTCCTTTCAAATCATAGAAGTAGGATATTCTATTGCTTATAGCGGTTCGGGAGGCTCCCATGGCGACATGAGGACTGATGGCATATTTGCTGTCCTGCTCGATTTGCATGTCCCAGTAGTCATTGGTGAATACACTCATGAAGACTGCCATGTTAGAGCCGCGTACTTTTGAGAGGGTATCTCCTGAATCTTCGATGGATTCAAATGTTGTTTGCAGTAAGAGTCGTTGTTGTGGATCTATTCTTTCTGCTTCTTTTGGGAAAATTTTAAAGAATTCATTGTCGAAAAGGTCCACTCGATCCAAAAAACCGCCTTTTTTCGTTTTGATTTTTCCTGCTTTGTTGGGGTTGGGGTCATAGTATTCTTCGTGATTCCAGCGGTCCTTGGGGATATCCGTGATTCCATCAACTCCATTCATGAGTTGTGAGTAGAATGATTCTGGTCCATGGATCTGTCCAGGTGTTTGGCATCCTATGCCTACAATTGCAATTTCTTCTTTATGCATTGAAGTTCGGGGATAAAGGTGAAAAAATATAAATAGGTAGATGCGGATAGCGCATCAGGCATTTCTTATCCGATATAGAAAAAATTTACTCTTCCGGGACTTGGAAGTGTCCGAAAAAATTCTTCTTTTAGATAACGGTATTGTGATTGAGCATGCACTTGTCGTGCATGGCTAGGAATAGGGTTGGATTTCATGGTTTGATTATAGCTGGTTTCTAAGTTTACTGGTTGAAAAATTAAATTCTTAGCAAAAGGTAATTACATATAACTGTATTGTCAAGTTAATAATATGAAAAAAATCATTTTTGTTTAAGAATACCTAAAAATGGGGACATCAACTTAGACAGAATTTGTTATTTTGTACTCTGGAATGAAGGCCGACCGAAATATTATTATTCAACCAGTTGAGAGCATTTCTTGTGATCAACCAAAAAAGCTAAAATGAGTGATTTTTTAATTTTCGTAACAATCATTGCGTGTGTTTGTGTCCCTTTTTCTTATATAACCAATTGGTACCTTTTTAGAAAGTCTTTTATCTATGGTCCAATTAATTGGATCATACTATCCATGTTTACCATTTCCATCAACTCGAGTGTGGTTGGTTTTTTTGGGTTGGTTCATTTATGGTACTTAGTTCCAATAGCTTTGGTCACCATATTCAAAGCATTCTATGCATTGAGTAGGAGTGTCGAGCTCCCGATGAAAAAGATCAATGAATCTTTTGATACCCTGGGGCAGGGAGATTTGTCCATGGATGTGTCTGACAAAGATTTGAAGAGAAATGATGAAATAGGTCGTTTTTTCAAATCCTTAAACGGGTTTACTGAAAAGCTTAGAGAGGCTTCTTCCTTTGCTCAATCCATGGGGAATGGAGATTTGGGTGTCAAATTTGAAGCTTTGAGTGACAGAGATGTTTTAGGTCAATCCTTGATCACTCTTCAATCTAAGTTGAGTGAGGTCGTAAGAGAAACCAATGAAGTAGTTAAGGAGGCAGGTGCTAATGGCAACCTGAAGGCCAAAATTGACGTGGCGAATAAAGCTGGGGTTTGGGCAGAATTGACTTTGTCTGTCAATCAATTGCTATCCTCAATTGCCACACCGGTATTAGAAGTGAATAGGGTAGTCAATGCGATGGCGCAGGGAGATTTGACTCAGAGATACGAGCTGGAGGCCAATGGTCAGATCAATGAGATGACGAATGGCTTGAATAGGGCTTTGGACAATTTGAATGATATTTTGTTAATTATTTCTAACCGGGCACAGGAGATTGGAGAGTCTGCTTATGAAATGTTGACTTCTGGTGAAGAAATGAACACGAATACACGTGAGATTGCCAGTGCTATTGAGCAGATGAGTCATGGTGCCCAGACGCAAGTGTCGCGTGTAGATCAGTCTTCGACCCTTGTAGAAGTCATGATGAACAATGCCCGTGAAATGGGAGAAAAAACAGATTCCATCAACAGTGCAGCCAAAAAAGGAGTGAGCAGCAGTGAAGAAGGTGCAAAGATTGCCAAGTATGTGGTGAACAGTGTAGGAGAGATCTCTGAGTACTCCAATAAAACCACTGAATCTATGAAGGTGTTGACTGAGCGTTCTAAGGAAATTTCCAGAGTGTTGGGGGTTATCACGGATATTGCGTCTCAGACCAATTTGTTAGCACTGAATGCAGCGATAGAGGCGGCTCAAGCGGGTGATGCAGGTCGAGGATTTGCTGTAGTGGCAGAGGAGATTCGTAAGTTGGCTGAAGGATCAAGAAAATCTGCCAGTGAAATTGAAACACTGATTGCAGATGTACAGAAAGATACTGCGGAGGCTGCAGGCGTGATTGATACCATGAATGGTATCGTAAAGTCTACAGTAGATGCCTCATCTCGTGCTGAGATAGTCTTCCAGGAAATTGAAAATGCTTCTACTGAAACTCTAGGTTACTCAGAAGCGATTCTTCAAGCGACTAATATGCAGTCTGATAATATCGGTAAGGTCGTGAATATCACAGAAGAAGTAGTAGTGATTGCTGAACAGACTGCAGCGGGCACTGAGGAGGTGTCTAGCTCAGCTACAGAGCTATCGGCCGGGATGAATAACTATATTGAGAAATCCAATTGGCTCAATGATGTCTCGAAACAGCTCAAGGATGGAGTAGCTAAGTTTACCCTCCGAGGAGATATGAAACTGGTCAATCTCGTTGAAAAAATAGATGATGACCAAGCTTCCACTGAGGAATACATAGAGGAGGAAGAGTTCGAAGAAAAGGAGTCCTGAATCAGGACTCTTAAAGCTTCGAAAAAGTTTGAATCCATCTTTCGGGGACTTCTCCTTTAGTCGCTTCTATATAGTCCGAGTGATCACAGGGGACCATATAGTTTCTGTCATAAATACCCGTGTGATTCACGTTAGGGACTTCCATCCACCACTTGTCTGACAGTCGACTTTTGTAAAACACGATAGACTCAGGATTGACATCCAGTGCTACAACATATTTGACATAGTCATTGGTTTGAAAGCCTTTTTCGTTTTTACGATTTTTGAAGCCTTCTATGAAATACCACACCATCGTAGCGATGACCATCGCAGATTGGCGATCCTCCGTATCTTTTTCTGGATTGTATTCATATATACCCACAGAGCTAAGCTTGTCATTCATGCCAGCGTACCACATGATCTGGCAGGCTTCCTCTCCAGTCAGTCCAAATACCTCGGCATGATCAGCCCCTGGGCAATACATTTTTTGTACGGCGGACAGGTCGAAGCTGAGCATATCTGCTTCTCTGATTAAGGGCTCTACGCGGCGGAAGTTTTCTCTCATGGCTCCCAGTCTCAAACTGCTAAAGCCCAATTGGTCCAATACTTTGGGCGCTCCAGGATTGACTAAATAAGACTGATGTCCGAGCTGTGTATAATTGAATAGGTAATTGGGTTCGTGGGTGAAGATCTTATGTAGATGACTTTGGTTGGCGGCATAGTGCGCCTTGTTTACAATGTCAAATCGAGAATCAACATTGAGGATGCTGACCATCTTTTCCTCTTCTTCGTAAGCCATGAACTGTCCCATATCCAGATCGTGCGAACCACCGATTAGGATAGGTAGAATCTGTTTTTGCATCAATCGATGGCAGACGGCCTGAATGCGCTTGTATGTTTCTTCTCTTTCAGGCCCATTCCTTAGGTTTCCCAGGTCGATGATGTTGCACATGCCTTCGCCTTTTTTCAGGCTGTAGAGTTTTTGGCGAATGTATTTGAGGCCAGCATCGTTGATGTTGGCACTGCCGCTTGTCTCGCTAAGTCCAATGATCGCAATGTCGATGGCCTCCAGGCTCGGCATTTTGTTTTCATTGATATAAATGGATTGAATCAACGAGTCGCTATCAAAATTTTCAGGATTGAGGCTGGCGTCTATGGGATTGAAAAAGAGTTTTAAGTCCATTCAGATAAGATGAATTTTGAATCAACCTGAATTTACCAATTCAGGAGAAAATAGTTAATTGATATATGAAAAATGGATGACTAGTTTCTGTCAACTAAAAGAGTCTTGAGATAAGATAATCCCTAGTAACTAATCAACTATTTTTTATTAACTCATTCATTTGCTCCTGCAAATGGATGCTGAACCAAAGCTACAAAAAAAGCCCTGACAGAATTGCCAGGGCTTTAAAAATCTTTCACGCGATGATTTATCCACCGAAATCGTCAAATGATACGTTTTCTGGAGGCACGCCCCAGTCGTCACACATTTTCAATACCGCCTGGTTCATCATTGGAGGTCCACAGAAGTAGAATTCGATATCTTCTGGAGAATCATGCTTCTTCAACTGCTGCTCAATTACTGCATTGTGAACAAATCCTAAGAAACCGTCTCCTTCAGTATCGTCCATGTCTTTTTTCTCTGTCCAGTTATCTTCTGGAAGTGGATCAGACAATACTACTTCGAACTGGAAGTTAGGGAATTCCTTTTCGATTTGTCTGAAGTCATCGATGTAGAACAACTCTCTTTTAGATCTACCACCGTACCAGTAAGTTACTTTTCTACCAGTCTTCAAGGTGTGGAATAGGTGGAAAAGGTGAGATCTCATTGGAGCCATACCAGCACCACCACCTACGTAGATCATTTCTGCGTTAGTCTCTTTGATGAAGAATTCACCATAAGGACCAGAGATAGTTACTTTGTCTCCTGGTTTTCTAGAGAATACATAAGAAGAACAGATACCTGGATTCACATCCATCCATTGATTCTTTTCTCTATCCCAAGGAGGAGTTGCGATACGAATGGTCAACATCACGATGTTCCCTTCTGCAGGGTGGTTGGCCATGGAGTAAGCACGGAATACTTCCTCATCATTTTTCATTTTCAAGTCCCACAGACCGAATTTATCCCAATCCTCTTTGAACTTGTCCGGACCAGCTGGATCGCTTGGGTCTGGTTTGATGTCAATGTCCTTGCTGAAATCTACTTCTACAGGAGGTACATCTACCTGGATGTATCCACCCGCTTCGAAATCAAGCGTTTCGCCTTCTGGCAGCTTCACGATGAAAGCCTTGATGAAGGTTGCCACGTTGTAGTTAGAAACTACCTCGCATTCCCACTTCTTGATACCGAAGATTTCTTCAGGTATTTCGATGTTCATGTCCTGCTTTACTTTCACCTGACATGCCAATCTTACGTTTTCCTTTTGTTCTGTACGGTTCAGGTGACCTACCTCAGTAGGTAGTACATCTCCGCCACCGTCTAGTACTTTACACTTACACATGGCGCAAGTACCCCCTCCACCACAGGCAGAAGGCAAGAATATTTTTTGTGCTGAAAGCGTGCTCAATAGCGTAGAACCCGCTGAAGCTACGACTGGGCTGCTTTCATCGCCATTGATTACGATGTTTACATCACCCGATTGCACCAGCTTAGACTGGGCAAAAAGAAGTATAAAAACCAATAGAAGAATCACGAGTGTGAAGGCGACTATTGAAGTGATTATGATAAAGGACATTGTTTGTAAATTAAATTTTCCGTCTCAATTTTTCTGGGCACAAATATAAGAGAATAAATAGGTAATACTTAAAGGTTAAAACCTAAAAGTCGTTAGGAAACAAGAATCATTTGGTAAATGATTTTGACATAGAAAGACCGTGTATTCTATTGGGATGTATATGAACATATTTCAGATCTCTTATAAGAGGTGATTCTTCCATTAAAGAAGTGCCTTCCAGGTCCCTTTCATCCGGTTGTATTTGAGCGTGCTGGGTAGTGCTGACCAAAAATACTTATTCACATTCACGGCGAAGCTGGGTTGCATGTAGCAGTTGATGGTGCAGCCCTGGCACTCGGGCAACCGGCCCTCAAGTGCGATGAGTTTTTGGGCTTCTTGTGATTGATAGATTTCTTCGAGCTTGCCTTCGATTGGGAAGCTTTGCTGCCCCAAATGATAGCAGGGGAGGATCAATTCATTTTCTGGACTGATGACAATCGTGGTGCTGGCTGCTTTGCATATGGGGTTGGTGGTTTGATTACCACCTTCTTTCCTCAGTTTTAGAAAGCCTCCATTGATGTAGATGTTCTTTTTCTTTCCCCACTTTTTTAAGATGTCAAGGCTTTTGGGAGACAGCTGCTGCCCGGTTTCCACTTCGTTGTAATCGAAAGCTGGATTTAGGATCAAGACCAGATTGTTGGGCAGGCACACTTGCTGATATAGCGTTTCTATGTCTCCGATGTTTTCTTCAAAGACCGTCATCAATATGTCGGGTCTTTCGTCCAGAGATTGGGCGATCTGGATGGATTGCATCACGTGATCGTAGCAGGCAACCCCGCGCATTTCATCATGTTTAGCCTGATCGGCAGTGTCCAGGCTGAAATGCAGCATGTCTACGTTTCCTTTCAGCTTTTCGGCGTATTTGGGGTAGAGTAGGGTGTTGGTGGTGAGGGTCGTGATGAAGCCGAGCTCCTTGGCCAAATGCACAAAGCGATCGATGTCTCTATGTAGCAATGGTTCTCCACCGGTGAAGTCAATGACCTTAACGCCGAGCTTTTTGAGTGACTTTAGGTTTTGTTCTACTTGCTCATAGGTTACATAGGGAGAGGGCCTTTCCCAAATGTCACAAAATCCACATTTCGCATTGCAGCGATAGGTCACGTAGTAGTTGCACAATATGGGATGGTGAACCAGTCGCAAAATCAGTTAGGATCTGATTCGAAAAGGCCGGTGATGTTGATGGAGCCTGAGCGAATTTTGTAGAAAATTTTGTAGTCCCCACAGGTCGTTTCGCGCATGCCTGTATACTTCGATTCTATTCCGGCAAAGTTGTACTTGGCGATATATTTTAAATGCAGACGCAATAGCAGGGTGAACTTTCTACACTCAACCTTATCTCCTGTTCTTTTATAAATACTCTCTAAAATTTGCTGGCGAGCCACGCGAGCAGTGAGTGTCCAGATTACCGCTTTAACCATTCCTCTTCTTCGCTTTGGATCTTCTTTTCGGTTACGATCAGCTTTTCTCTGATGTCCTCTTCGCTACGAGACAGCATCTGATACTGCTTAGGAGTCAACTTGCTAGCCTCTCTTTCGGTACGGATAATTCCCGTAGTGCTGATCGCCTCTTTCATCATCATGGCCATTTCGAATTCCTCGGTGGCTTCTTCACTGATCGTTTTGTGAATCGCACCGATATTATCCATCAACTCCAGGATGTAGCGGAGTTCTTGTTCGTCTTTTGGCCTGATTAGTATAGAGTCCATTGCTGGCAAAATTACTTATTTTAATTAGATACGTCTAATCTCAAGTTTTTTGAATTTGGTATCCTTATTTTTGCCGCATGACCCGAGCACAACTATTCGAACAGATACAAAAAAAGCAGTCCTTTTTATGTGTGGGACTGGATACAGACTTGAATAAAATTCCCGCTCATCTATTGGATACAGAGGATCCGGTATTTGAGTTCAACAAGCAGATCATCGATGCTACAAAGGATTTGGCAGTGGCCTACAAGCCTAACATCGCTTTTTATGAAGCAATGGGTGCAGAGGGCTGGGTTTCTTTGGAGAAAACCATCAATTATATTCCCAAAGAAATTTTTACTATCGCAGATGCCAAACGTGGAGATATAGGTAATACCTCAAAGCTCTACGCCAGAGCCTTCTTTGAGAAAATGGATTTTGATTCGGTGACCGTAGCGCCATACATGGGTTCTGACTCTGTCAAACCTTTTTTGGATTTCAAAGAAAAGTGGGTGATTCTGCTCGGTGTTACCTCTAACGAAGGAGGTAAAGATTTTCAGTTTTTGCAGGCGGATGGCAAGCCACTGTATCAACATGTGATGGCAAAATCTAAGGAATGGGGCACCGCTGACAATATGATGTATGTAGTAGGTGCTACCCGACCCGAATACCTCAGCGATATACGCAAGACCATCCCAGATCACTTTTTGCTAGTGCCAGGTGTGGGTGCTCAGGGGGGGGATTTGCAGGAGGTATGCAAATACGGTATGAACGCAGAATGTGGGCTTTTGATCAATTCTACCCGAGGGATCATTTATGCTTCCAATGGTGAGGATTTTGCTGAGAAGGCGAGAGAAGAAGCGAAGAAGCTTCAGGGGGAAATGGCTACTCTAGTACAGAGTATTTAGTACCTAGTATTTAGACAATTTAGAAACAACAAATATTCCCGAATATGGAAAGTATAAAATACATAGAAGAAAACAAGCAAAGGTTTTTGGATGAGCTGTTTGAGTTGCTGCGCATACCGTCGGTGAGTGCGGACTCTAAGTTCAAAGGTGATGTGAGAAAAGCAGCGGAATTCCTGAAAGCCAATTTTGAAAAAATAGGAGCAGACAATGTTGAAATCTGTGAGACGGCGGGACATCCTATTGTATATGCCGAGAAAATCATCGATCCATCTAAGCCTACCATTTTGGTGTATGGGCACTACGATGTGCAGCCTGCTGATCCTTACGAACTGTGGGATTCGCCTCCATTCGAGCCAGTGCTGAAGGATGAGCGCATCTATGCCCGTGGTGCTTGTGATGATAAAGGTCAGATGTATATGCATGTCAAGGCTTTTGAGGCGATGGTAGCCTGCGACGAATTGCCTTGCAATGTCAAGTTTATGATCGAAGGGGAAGAAGAAGTAGGGTCTGACAATCTTGGCGTTTTCGTTGCGGAAAATAGAGAGAAATTGAAGTCTGATGTGATCGTGATCTCCGATACAAGTATCATCAGCAATGAGCACCCTTCTATCACAGTAGGACTGAAAGGACTGAGTTACCTGCAAGTAGAAGTAACAGGTCCGAATCGCGATTTGCACTCTGGTGTATACGGCGGGGGCGTTGCGAATCCGATCAATACACTTTGTGATATGATTGCCTCGTTGATGGATGACAAGGGTAGAATTACGATTCCTGGATTCTATGACAAGGTGGTAGAGCTGACGCAGGAGCAAAGAGACGAACTGAACAAGGCACCTTTTAATCTGGATGATTACAAAAAAGATCTTGGTATCAAAGAGGTGAAAGGCGAAGATGGATACACGACACTCGAGAGAGTGGGTATTCGCCCAACGTTGGATGTCAACGGCATCTGGGGTGGATACATTGGCGAAGGAGCTAAGACAGTTTTACCCTCGAAAGCCTATGCTAAAATCTCTACTCGTCTGGTACCCGATCAGGATAATAAAGAGATCACCGAGCTAATCAAAAATCATTTGGAATCGATCGCTCCAGACTATGTCAAAGTGAAAGTGACTCCACATCATGGGGGTAATCCAGCGGTGACATCTACTGAAGGAGCGGGGTATCAAGCTGCTGCCAAGGCAATCGAAAAAGCCTGGGGCAAAGCGCCGATCCCAACCAGAGATGGAGGTAGTATTCCGATTGTGGCTTTGTTTTCTGACCAACTGCAAGTAGACTCTGTGCTGCTAGGTATGGGCTTGGACGAAGATGCGATCCACTCACCAAACGAGAGCTATGGTATTTTCAATTACTACAAGGGAATTGAGACGATTACCTGGTTCCACCAATATTTTGCACAAAAATAAACTTTGTTCAAAGTTTCAGATTCAAGGTTCAAGGTGACTTTGAATTTTGAATCTGGAATTTTAAATCTTATTCTTTCATGCGTCGATCCAAATTAGTCATCAACTGTCAGCCAAGTATTTCACCTTTCTTGAAGAAGGAAGTAGAAGATCTTGGTTATAAAATTCTGCGAGCTGAAAAGAATGGAGTGACCATCGAAGGAGGTTGGCAGGAAGTGATCGATCTCAATATGAATCTGAGGACCGCCTCCCGGGTACTTTGGTTAATTAAATCCTTTGAGGCGACTAATCCAGATCGGCTGTATGAGGAGGCCAAGAAGATTCCCTGGCACAAGATCATTCCTAAGGATGGCTATGTTTCGATTCAGTCTTATGTGAAGAATGACTTTATCCGTGACATCCGATTTGCCAATCTCAAGTTGAAAGATGCGATCGTCGATCGCATGCATGAAGAAAATGGCATAAGACCTGACTCTGGCAAGGAGCGTGACCGCACCGTGGTTTATCTCTATTGGCACCTCAACAAGGTATGGGTCTACATCGATACATCAGGAGAGACGATTGCCAAGCATGGTTATAGAAAGATACCTTTTAAAGCGCCTATGATCGAGGCGCTCGCGAGTGCTTGTCTATTATCTGCCGGCTGGAATGACGACAAAGGTTCTTTTGTCAACCCCATGTGTGGTAGTGGTACTTTGGCGATCGAAGCAGCCATGATGGCGGCAGAAATACCGCCTGGTTACCGTAGGAAGAACTTCGGCTTTATGCACATCAATACCTATGATCCTCAGATGTGGGAAGAAGCAGTAGCGAAGGTCAAAATCAAGAATAAAATCAAATCTAAAATCATCGCTACTGACTGGAATGGTGACGCGATCGAAGCAGCCCGAATCAATGCCAAGCTGGCTGGCGTGGATCATATGATTCATTTTGAGAAGATGCCTTTTGAGCAGAGTCCGATACCAGAGGGGCCGGGTATGATCATACTCAATCCCGAGTACGGCGAACGATTGGGCGAGGAGGTGTTACTTAAATCCGTATATAAGGACATTGGTGATTTCTTCAAGCAGTCCTGTCAGGGCAAAATGGGGTATATCTTCACCGGAAACTCCAAACTGGCCAAAGTGATCGGTCTAAGAACCAAAAGCCGCACCGAGTTTCAGAATGCGAAGATTGATTGTAGACTACTGGAGTACGAGCTATATGATGGCTCTCGAAGAGACCCCGAGTCCAGACCGAGTCCAAAACCTAAACCTGCACCAGAAAGCGATACGGATCGACCAGTTAAGAAACGTCCGAGGTTGACGAGGAAGTGATTGGCTCAAGAATGACGATGTAGAACTAAGCTACTATGGAGCAGTTTAGCTCTTCGGGGGTAATACAGGTGCTATCACAATTTTCCGCTCCAGTCAGAAGCTGACTTTTGAGATCTTTTAATTGCCTTATTTTTTGATCTATCAGGTCCACTTTGGATGTTATTCTGTGCTTGATGTTATCGCAGGTAGCATCGTTTTCTTCGATCATGGTGAGAATCTCTGAGATTTCATTAAGGGTAAACCCGAGCGCCTTCAGCTTTTTTATAGACAGTAGTCTCTGAACCATCTCCTCCGAATATTCCTTGTAGTTGTTGCTTCGTCTATCGGTTCTGTAGAGTTCGATCAGTTTCTTCTTTTCATAGAATCTGATGGTATCCTTTGATAGACCTGTTCTTTTGACTACTTCACCTATTAGCATAAATTTTTCGAATTTTTCCTTGACCGTTGACTATACTCCACGGTTTATACTTGCAATATAACCCTTGTAAATCAATAAAACAGAGAGGGTTAATTGTTGTGTTGCCCATCGTCGGTTGAGAGTAGCCTGTAATTGCTAACCAACCCGAAGGTGGTGCGACCTGGAAATATGTATAACCGTTAAATAGAAGAAATTATGTTTAAGAAGTTTGCCTGGGCAGGTATTGGCCTTTGTGGTTTATGTTGTGCATTGCCGCTGATTGGTATTATCACAGGAATTGGTTCATTAACTGCCTTTGGAATGATGGCAGAAAAAATAGGAATAGTGGCACTAGGGGTCTCAGGAGTTTTGTTTGCCATTCATCATTATCGCAAGAAACATCAGGCGGGGACTTGCGGTCCTTCTTGTGATATAGATTGTACTTGTAAGACAGGTACGAATGCTTAAAACCGTTTTGTTATTTGTGGTAGCGTCCATTTTTGAAGTAAGTGGATGCTACCTGATTTGGCAGTTCGTCCGATCGGACAAAGGTCTTTTGTATGGTCTTTTGGGAGCCTTCCTATTGGTGGGATACGGATGGCTAGCCAGTCAACATACAGTCGGTTTTTCGAAAGTCTTTGTCGTGTATGGTGTGGTATTTATGTTGACCTCCATGGGATGGGCCATGATGTTCGAAGGGTATGAGCTCGAAAAATCAGATTGGCTAGGAGGAGTGATTATTCTAATCGGTGCGGTGGTGATTTATGTGTCTCCCTAGATCGAATTATAGATTGGAAAAGGGGATTTAAAATCCGATATGAGCATTCGTATGGCTAAACCTTCGATATAGTTTCGGGATTACAAATTCCATAGTGCAGATTCAGATAACCTGCGGGAGGGAAGTTTTTCATTCGAGTTGATACTCAATTTTTATTTCAATTCGACTTCATATTCGGTTCTAAAATGTGAATTGTTTCTCTGGCGTTAATCGTTCAATTTGGTTAAGATCAACCTATTAATCTCTCGAGTTACACCCCCTGTTTTTTTATTTCATCGTTTAGCTCTTAGTTCTAGGGGAATGTTCACAACTCCACAACCGTCTACAAGCACTTGTCCGTTTTGGTTTGTCATTCTAATGTTCAATAAAAACGCTTCCCATTGTTTTCCTCTTACAGTTGCAATGTTCGAAGTTGAGTCGTAATTCAGAAGCACTAAACCTTCCTCTGGATAATCTTGAGCATCGAAAATAGGATCAAATCCCAAACCATATTCAGGATCCTCTTCAAATGCTTCTTTAATGATTTTATCTAATTCTGCCCGGAAGTCATTGGATACGAGATCAGATGAATTCACCCAATCTTGCATCTCAACCGACTGACTCATTTTGTTAGCATTATCAACATACGCATTAATGAATTTCAAGGCGATTGTGGAATACGACAGAGATATGGGTGCTTTTAGTTCAGATGCAGTATTTTTTATATCAGTAGCTTCTACTTTATCTGAGTTAGTGCTGGATGAAGTTGTGCAAGAATAAAAAGTAGCAACTGCGAATATTAAGATAATCTGTCTCATGGCTTTATTGCATATGGCGACCAACTATTATTTGTAGGCTGGGCGTGTCAAATTTCTATAAAAGTATCGTAATGTAATTGCCAATGCAAATGACTCTATTTTCTTTCGTATGGTACTCACTATTTCAGATTCAGAGAACCTGCGAGAGGGAAATAATGTTTTCTAAATTGCAGTAATATTATTTTCTAAAGGCGTTTAATTAGAATACATCCAAGAAGCTATGAATCTAAAGTTTAGATATTTTCCATTGATTGTTTTAACTGTAATTTTATTCTCCTGCTCAGATGATAGTGGGCTTAGCGAGGAGGACTTAGTCAATAGTGATCTGGAGCAGTATACTCCGGATCAGGCGGATTGGTCTACATTCGCCTCCAAGCCAATAGAGGCAGGTAATACCTCTCATGATCCCGATGGCATATTTTGGATCAGTGCGGATAAATGGGAAAACTCTAAATGGGACGGTCAAAGCATCTGTGATCCTACTCAATTGACTCGATCGGAATTTCAGAATTGTTTGTTTCCAGAATCTGGCGATATACTCCTGGGTATCTATGACCTCTATTATGAAAATAAACCTTTTGCAGATGTCAAGAACCCCACTAAAGCTGAAGTTGACGAGTGGCATAGAATTGTGATCAACCACCTAAGAGCACTTGTGGGGTATACCAGCGAAGACCGTCAAATCAAGAAGGACTACTGTCTCTTTGCACGTGCCTTGTGGGGAGACGAAAGAAAGTTTACTACCATGTGGGATAGCGAGTATCCGGGTGATAACGGGTCGGCTTATGGACCCTGTCAAGGTTCGGATAATGCACACTGCGGAGCGAGCTTTGTTCCTAATGAAGCGGACCAAGTTCCCTACTTGCCAGATGGATATGCCATCTGTGGAACGCCTGCTGGTTCTGAGGGAGTCTTTTCGGCTGCTAAATCTAATATACCATGGTCAATAAAAATCTGCAGGGTCATATCCCAGACTGTAGGGGCTGAAGGATTTTGGGGTGGTCACACAGGACCCTGGTTTCACCGCGAAAAGTTTGGTTTTAGTTTTTGGGATGATGATCCAACTAATAATGGCAACAATGCCATACTACGCGCCAAGTGGGGTGGAGAGTTGATGCCGAGTCTATATGAAAATCCTAATTAGGGTGAGCTTGGTTTGGGAAGTGTTCTTGTTTATATGGTTCAACTAATCAATTGCAGGTTCTCCGAACCTGTAATCACTATGGGACGTAGGCCTGTCCGCCGTAGGTGGAGCTGTGCCCGTGAATGGTGGCAAGTTGGCTAGTGCGAAGTACAAGTGATACGGACAGAGTCCTAAGTTTCATTGGTCCCACAGGTTCTGAGAACCTGCGGGAGAGCAAAGAGCGTAGACTCTATCAAGGTCGTCGAGGTTCCAAACCTTGACGACATTATGGTCTAGATACCCCACCTCCGAAGTGGGTACCCCCACATACCTATGCCCCCTACCCACTTATATAAGTACACCCTGCCACTTCAAAGATGAACTGGTTCATCTTTTTACTAAACTAGTTCGCTTTAGAACCGAACCAGTTCACCTTTGAGCCGAACTAGTTCATGTTTTAGGCGAATTGGTTCATGTTTTTGCTCAGTGAGTTCATGTTTTTGGTGAACTAGCCCACTTCCGACACGAATTGATTCGCTTCGGAGGTGGGTAGAGTCGTCTTTTAGGTAGGGGAAGGGTGCTATTGGGGTATTCGTTTTATCCTTCCACCCACGTTGTTTCTATCATCGATTCAATCCAGGTCGTTACTGATGCCTGCATATACATCAGCGTTAAAATTTAATCCTGATTATGAACCAGCAATCTTGACAACATTTTTCATCAAAACCAACTCCTATTATCCCAATAGCCTAATAACTATTAACTACTGCATAAAGCAGGTTTAATAAGTAAATAGCAAGCTGAAGGTAGAAATAGAATAGGTCTCTTAGTCAGGAAGTGAATCAGGGTCTTCGCCTCGATCTAATTTCGCTGCTTTTTCGAGCATATGGATTATTGGGAAGTCACTTTCTCTCTCGTTTTCTCTGGATGTGTAGCCTATGGCAGAGCCCAACTGTTTTTTCATTAGATATTCCTCATAGATCACGGGCAAAAACTCTTGCGTTTTTTTGGTGATGTGCTGGAGGGCAGCTTGTTCTATTGCATCTTGATATCGATCGGCGGCCGGTATGGGGACATTTTCAGGAAAACAGGAATTTAGATAGTACCAGCACCACTCTGTTTCTGATTCTGTCCTTTCCTTTTGCCATTTCTTTAGATCCTTGATGAATCCTGCCATGTCTTTCTCTCCTAAAAGCTGAGCGACAGATAGCTGCACTTCGTGGTTGTAGGGAAAAAGATGTTTTTTAGGTGGTTTGCTTTCGGTCACTTTAGCTGCCGGGCTTGCTTTTTCGGTGGCTTTGTCGTGTTCTCGGATTATTTTAAGTAGGCGGTCTTCTTCTTTGCCACGAATGTCCGGTAGGCTGAGTAGCATGGTATTTCCAGTAGTCTGATAGTGGAAGTTGTAGTATTCGGGCATTTCGCCAGATCCATCATGGTGGGCCTCTTTGATCGTTTCATAGTGATGGCGGTTATCAAAACCATACATGTAAGTAGCCATTCCCGCTGGTGTATCCAAAAAACGAATATACCCCTCGATTTCCTCTGGTGTCACATCGGGCACTCCTTCGTAATCTAGCAACGGCATGCTGGGAAATAGAAATTGCCAGGTCCATTTCATGCCAGGTAATTCAATTTGCTCGGCCCGCCATTGGCATTGTAGATCTAATAATTTTTTGGCCTGAATCTCACATAGTGCAAACCAGCAGCGGTTGGTCCACTCTGTCATCACTCTTTCGTGATGGATGCGAGTAAAATTGCCCCGAACTTTGAGCTGGGCTTTTTGTCTGCTGTATTCTGAGAGGAGTTGATTTACATCCTTCTCGTCGTATTCAGCAAAATGCTTGATGATTTTCTCGTTGTTCTGAAGTTCTACAATGAATTGCTCCTGCAACTCCTCTTCGGTTTGCTTTTGGTCGGTGGACATAGCGCTTTAGTCTTTGGTTAGTAATTGTCTAAATATGAAAGAAATGCCAGAGAAAAGCAAATGCACTATGATGGAAACATCCATTCAGATAGTATTCTGAATGGATGTTTTTTTAATTTGTTTTACCATGTCAGGTGACTATTTCCTGATCAAATATTTGATGGAAGTATGGTAGTTTGTGTAGTGGATATATTTCTGATTTTCCATCCACAGTACTACTTCGTCTTCTTTGGCCTTTAGACCTCTGGGTAGATAAGGCCTGACATTGTCAAACTCCGAATTCTCTGTGATGGTCTCTGTAGACCATGTTTTTCCCATGTCTTTGGTTTCCCACCTTTCGATCTCAAATACGCCATCGATCTGACGGGAGAGGTATACTACATTGGCATTGTCTGGGTGAATGGTCATGCCTCCGAAATAGTGGGGCTCCCATTCTTTGCGGCCATCCGGTGTCTGCGGAAACCACGGTCCTGAGTCACAGATTTTTTGGTCGATCCAGCCATCCTTAGTATAGCGGGCGTACCAGTACTCATGGTTCTGTTCCGTTGGGCTTCTAGTGTACAAAATTACGGGTTTACCCTTTTTGTCTTGCCCAATATCTGCTACCCAGGCACGACCTTGCTCTGGATTGGAGGTGTAGACTATCGATGCATCCTTTGGTTCGAAGGGGATTTGATCCATCGTGCTAATCGACTCGCCTTTTGCATTGTAGAAACTGCCATTTTCATAGTAGGCGTAGTATACAGAATTGGTAGGCTCTACCCTCGGGTGCCCATCTGTAAAGGTGATATGGATTCTTGACTTTCCGTCCGAATAGTATTTGACGTAGGGTCTGTTATTGGCATTATATGGGTAGTTGGTGATGAAAACTTTGCTTTTGGTCCAGGTTTTTCCGTCATCATCGGACCATATCATGTTGGGTTTGAAACCTACCCAGCGACCAAAGCAATAAATGCGATTATTTTCATTTTCCAGACGGAAAGGGTTTGCATATGTCATCGTAGGTCTGGGGAATTTCTCGATTTCCTTGGGATCCATTGGGTGGATAAACTCAGGTTTAGAAAACTCAAACTCTCCTGCGGGATCGGTCAGACGATTGATGAAAAGGTCTTTACGAATGTGACGTGTGTATAGGGTAATCACTTCGCCATTACCAGTGGTTGTAAAGGCAGGGTTGTCATGATCGTCTCTTTCGAGCATAAAATAGAGTTCGCTGCTGTCTACTGCTTGATTCTCTATGTTCAACCTACGGGCCTCTATACTGCCATCAGCCTTTACCCATCCGGTGATGATATTGTCATCTACCTTGATGGCACGAGGATCTGAAAACCAGCACCAGGTGCCATCCTTTGTCAAGTATCCACTATCCTGAGATAGTGGCTGAAATCCAATAAAAAGTAGGGTGAGAAGTCCCAGAATGTTCTTTTTGCTCGTCATAATTATTTGTTTTCGAGGTAAGTAATCATTTCAGAAGCGGCGAGTAAAAATGCTCCAACACCAAAATCGCTGGTGGATCGTTGGTCTACGATTTGACCCGGTACAGCACGCTCGCCTATAGGTTGTACATATCCCAGCGTACCGTCGCTTTGGATTGCAGTGGTGGCGAGGTATTCCCAGGCTTTTTCTACCACTGGGCCATAACTGCCCTTGTCTAGTATACCTTGATTAATTCCCCATAGCATGCCGTAGGTGAAAAATGCTGTGCCGCTGGTTTCTGGGCCTATGGCTTGTTGTTCGTCTAACAAACTACGTGTCCAGTATCCCTCTTCCTGCTGTGAAGCTTTCAATGCTTTGGCCATTTGAGTGAACACCTCGGTATACTCATCATAGTGTGGATCGCTCTTCGGTAATTTATCTAATGTACGGGCATGAGCTGCGATCACCCAGCCGTTTCCTCGGGACCAAAAGTCCTTCTTGCCGTTGTTGGTTTTATGACCAGGGTATATGTACTTCTTGTCACGATACCACAGCCCATCTTCCTCGTCATAGGTCAGGCTTTTCGTGTAGCTGTAGTACTCGTGCAGTTTATTCAGATAGGTACTATCACCAGTCAGTTCGTACATGCGTGGCATCACAGGCATAACCATAAACAAACCATCGATCCACCACCAGTATTTGCTTTCGTCAGTATTAATTTGGTATTGCATTACCTCTCTGGCACGAGCCACTTTGTGAGGGGCTGGGTCTATGGTGTTGAGGTCGATATATACTTGGAAACAAGCCTGCCAGTCACCAAATAATACATATTCGTCACTTTCGCCATGGCTAAACTTCCATTCTTCTGGATTGTCTGATTTAGCTCCCATCCATTCGTTCGCTTCGGCCCACTGCTGGGTGTATTTCAGATGATCATCGTTACCCGTCACTTCATAGGCTGCTAAGTTACCGATGTGGTAGGTGGCTGGATGCCAAAAAGCCCAAGGTTCTATCCTGTGATCCTGTTGCCACTTGTTGTTGACTTGCTTGATACTGTTTAATACGTTGGTTTTGGTGATAGAATAATTGCTTTCTTCTTTGTTGGTTGAACAGGATGCCAAGAAGATTGCGAGTACTATTAGGAAGTGCCCAGGTGATTTAATGTCAATAGTGTCTTAGATTTTAGTCTTACATGCTTAAGGAGGCTAAAGCTAACAGAACTATCCTAATCGTCCAAGGCGGAGAGGTGTTCGGTACCTCGGTTGTTAATCACAATTACTTTTCCTTTGGATATCCAATGTCAGATTCAAATTTTCCAGGAGGGTGTTTTCTTACATCTTCAAGATGGGTAGTATTTTTAATGAAAGTTTGTAAATATTTGAAGTTCATTTATCCTGTTATTTGAATAAAAGGTATTGTGATAATGTTTCTCTAAATCAGTTAGTTACGAGCGGGTTTTCTTGTAGAAATATTTCTTTAAAAAAGATTGAATTTCACAACAACTATTCGAACATAGAAAGCGTATATCATGCGCTTGACTCATCAATTAACGAAGAGCCAATTATGCGGAAATCATGGTCAATCGAACGACACCCGGACTAGACTTTAAGTCCTTTGAGCTGAAAATTCAGCGACAGCCCAATGACGAAACCTGCGGGCCCACTTGCCTACAGGCTGTCTATCAATACTATGACGATGAGCTCTCCCTCAACGATGTGATCAAACAAGTCAAAACCCTGAATACCGGGGGGACTTTGGCTGTCATGCTGGGCAATCATGCCTTGAGCAGAGGCTATGAAGTAACGCTATTTACTTACAACTTGATGATGTTTGACCCGACCTGGTTTACAAATGGAGTCGATCTCAAAGAGAAGCTTTTGGAGCAGCGAAAGCATAAGCAAAAGAAGAAGTTTTTGCAGGCCACTGATGCTTACCTCAAATTCATAGAGGCAGGAGGACAAATCAAGTTTGAGGAGTTGAATGTGAAATTGATACGCGACATTCTGAATAAGGGCATTCCGATCCTGACCGGTCTGAGTGCGACCTATCTCTACAACTGTGCGCGTGAGATCGGTGAGATCAACGAGTATGATGATGTGAAGGGGACTCCAGCAGGTCACTTTGTGGTGATCCATGGTTATGATCAACTGAAGAAAACCGCTCAGATCGCTGATCCTCTAAGTGAAAACCCCTTGAGTGATAAACAGTACTATGCAGTGAATCTGCAGCGACTGATCAATGCTATTTTGTTGGGAATCGTCACCTACGACGCTAACCTTTTAATTATTAAAAATGTCTCTTAAGATAATCGTAACCGACACTCCGGCTGACTGGCAAAACCTACAGCTGGACATCGATGTGGTTACACCTGGCGAATATTTCGCCGATGAGGCCTTTCAAAAGGCCAAAAAGTATCGGGTGATCAACCTGTGTAAGTCCTTTCAATATCATAGTCTGGGCTACTATGTGTCCCTTTTGGCAGAGGCCAGAAGGCACAAGGTGATGCCTGAGATTTCTACTTTGCTGGATTTTCGTTTTCCTTCTTTGGTGCGAGAAGATGCGGAGGATTTTGAAGAACTGATTCAGCAGGGACTGAAAAAGGAAAAGACGGATAAGCTGGAGCTATTGATCTGTTTTGGTAAGACTCATCTGCCGGAGTTCAACAAGATCGGTACGCTTATGTTCAATCTCTTTCAGGTGCCGATCTTAAAAGCGGTTTTCATCAAAAAGGATAAATGGGTGCTGGCTCAATTGAAGCCATTGAACTTGAATGAATTTCCGACTATTCATTCTGATCATTTGAAAGCCTCTCTGGAGGAGTATCTACAAGGAAAGAAGCGCTTGCAAAAGAGCTACAGTCGAAAGAAGTACGATCTGGCGATTTTGGTCAATCCCGAGGAGGAAACCCCTCCTTCGAATCAAAAGGCCATTCGCAATTTTCAAAAGGCGGGAGAGAAGGTGGGCTTTAATGTTGACCTGATTACCAAAAACGATTTTGCGAAGCTGATTCAGTACGATGCGTTATTCATCAGAGAGACCACCAATGTGAACCATTACACCTTCAAGTTTGCCAAGAAGGCGGCTTCTGAGGGACTGGTGGTGATCGATGATCCGGATTCCATCCTGAAGTGTACCAACAAGGTGTATTTGAGTGAACTCCTACGAGCGCATCAGGTACCCACGCCTAAGTATTGGATCATCAAAAAGGACAAGTTGAGCCAGTTGAAGTCATACAATTTGGACTACCCGATTATCCTAAAGCAACCTGATGGTTCTTTCTCGAAAGGCGTGAAAAAGGCCAAGAGCGAAGAGGAGTTTTTAAGTGTCCTCAAGGACTTTTTTCAGACTTCCGAACTGGTCATTGCGCAGGAGTTTATCCCGACGGAGTTTGACTGGCGTATAGGTGTACTCAATGGCAAGGCCTTGTTCGTCTGCAAGTATTACATGGCAGCCAATCACTGGCAGATCATGAACTGGAAGACGGGTGTGATGGAGGAGGGAGATTCGGAAACTCTGGCGGTAGAGGATGCACCTAAAGCATTGGTCGATCTGGCTATCAAGGCTACTTCACTCATTGGAAACGGTTTTTATGGTGTGGATATCAAGCAGGTTGGCAAGAAGTACTACGTGATCGAAGTGAATGACAACCCTAGCCTGGATCATGGGGTGGAAGATCAGGTACTGAAGCAGCAACTGTATGTAACAATCATGCAGGAACTGATGAATAGACTAGTAGGTTAATAGATAAATAGTTAATAGGAGAATTTTCCTTAGACCGGAAGTTTCAGTCCATTCAAAGCTCCTATAATCCCACTTTGAAGCGTTTCGACGATTCGGGGGGAGGGGGATGTCAGTCTAAAAAAGTTTTGAATGGGCTGAAACGGGACTTTAGCTAGTATTAACCTTTCGATAAACTGGACAAATAGCAATTAACGAATAACAAATAACTCCTGAATTTCATTCAGGTTAACAATGGAACATAAATCACGCTGGCATCTATTTCAGGTATATGGAGTGGAGCTGGAATACATGATCGTCGATCAGGACAGTCTGGATGTGCGTCCGATTGCTGATGCGGTACTCAGAGATGAGCAGGGGAATATTCAGGGAGAGATGGAATTTGATGACGTGGCCTGGAGCAACGAATTGGTCAGCCATGTGATCGAAATCAAGTCTAATGGTCCTACGGCAGATCTGCAGAAGCTGAGTCAATCTCTGCATAATAATGTGAAGCAAATCAATCAACGGTTGGCAGCTTCTGGAGCGAAGTTGTTGCCCTCTGCAGCTCACCCCTGGATGGTGCCTGCGGAGGAAACGAAGATTTGGGAGCATGAGAATCAGGACATCTATCATGCCTACGATCGCATCTTCAACTGCAAGGGGCACGGCTGGTCTAACCTGCAAAGTACCCACTTGAACTTGCCATTTTATGACGATGAGGAGTTTTCTCGTTTGCATACGGCGATTAGGTTCATATTGCCGATTCTTCCTGGTTTGACAGCCTCTTCGCCGATCCTGGGAGGGAAATTTAGTAAGTATATGGATAAGCGACTGTATTACTATCAAAGTAACCAATCCAAAATCCCTGTGCTGACCGGAAAGGTGATTCCTGATTTGGTGTATTCGAAATATGGCTATCAGAAGCATATCTATGATAGAATTACTCAGGCCATCAAGCCTTTTGATCAGGAGGGAATTTTTGATCCGGTTTGGTTGAATTCCAGAGGTGCAATTGCGCGCTTTGATCGAGGTGCGATAGAAATCCGCATCATGGATATTCAGGAGTGCCCGCAATCTGATCTTGCGATTGTCAATCTGGTGATACACTTACTCAAGTTGTTGGTGAAGGCTAAGTGGATCAATTTCGAGACCCAACAGTCTCTGAATACAATGGAACTACACGATATCTTCGAACAGACTATCAAGCATGCTTCAGCTACGGAGGTGAGTCATATGAATTACCTGAGAGCATTGGGCTATAAGGAAGAGAAAACTTGCGCTGAGCTCTGGAGGGGAATCATGGACAAGGTCTTTGCAGAATATCCTAAAGAAATGGAGCCCTGGAGGGCTACTTTGGAGGTCATCGCTCAGCAGGGTACACTGGCAGAGCGAATCATGAAGGCAGTCAATGACAACTATGAGAAAGACAACCTGAAAAAGGTTTATAATCAGTTGGCGGATTGTCTGGAGAGCAACAGCTGTTTCGTGCCATGAAAGGAGTTCGTTTTGTCGTAAGCTGCGAACATGCGACTAATGATGTGCCTGAGAAATATAAGAAGCTATTCGAAGGGGCAGAGGAGGTTTTGCAGTCACATCGCGGCTGGGATCCCGGTGCTCTAGAGATGACGCTTGATCTTGCAGAACGATTAGAAGTGCAGCCTCATTTGTATCCATATACCCGACTACTCATAGAGCCCAATCGCTCGCTGGGTAGTCCTCAGCTGTTTTCGGAATATTCGATTGATTTATCAGAGGAAGAAAAGCAATGGCTGGTAGCTAACTACTACCAGCCTTATCGAAACCGCATCGAGGAAGAAATAGAGAAACATATACAAGACGGATATCAGGTCATCCACCTGAGCATGCATAGTTTTACACCAGTTTGGAAAGGAAAAGAAAGAGAGGTGGAGATAGGTCTGCTCTTTGATGATCAGCGATCATCCGAAAAACATTTCTGCGAGCGATGGTTAGAGCAGCTGCAGTCAAGCTGTAATCACACAGCCATACCCAATGAACCCTACCATGGTGCGGATGATGGCTTGACTACTTATCTCCGAACTCGTTTCTCTGTTGAGGCCTATCTCGGGATAGAGATCGAGGTGAGTCAGAAGTTTGGGGGTGAGGATAGGAGGGAGATTGTTGGACGTTTAAATGAGGGATTAGTGAAAATAATTAGGCACTCTGATTCCCAGTCATCCTGAGTTCATCGACTTCCTGTCACCCTGAGGTTCTAGAAGGGTAGGCAGGCAGCACCGAGGATGATCTGCTAGCAGCTATTCTCAGCACGTTTTGGTTTAGTAGAAAGCCGAATCCTCGCAGCGGCTTGTCTGATGGTTCCTGCCCGATCCGGCAGGCGGGCGATAAACTCACCATGACAAGGATGGGGCGCTACAGGTCCATGGAGTTCGAAAGATGGTGCATTGAGCGATTCTATTCTTTTTTCTTCTTTGCCAATTCCGGCAACTTTTCCCATTCAAGGTTGATGAGTGCTTTCTTCTTTTCTATTCGCCAACCTTTGACTTGTTTTTCGAATGCGATGGCTTGATGGATGTCTTGAAAGTGTTCTTGAAATACCAACTTGACTGGTCTGCGAGAATAGGTGTACGCCTTTTTATCAAACCCAGACTGATGCTCATAAAATCGGCGTTCTATGTCATTGGTCACCCCAGTATAATATTTGCCATCACTGCAGAGTAAAATATACACGGTGTACATGGTTGATTCAGTTTGGTTAGAGGAGAAAGGTAAGTGTTCTTTAGGAAATGCTGAAATGACGGTTCTCTCTTGCAGGCTTCTTCCTGGCTCTATTCTCTGTCATCTTGCACCACGTTTCCCTGTCACCCTGAGGTTCTCGAAGGGTAGGCAGGCAGTTCCGACGTTGTTCTGCTAGCAGCATAAGTCAGCACGTTTTGGTTTGGTAGAAGGCCGAATCCTCGCAGCGGCTTGTCTGATGCTTCGAGAGCCTCAGCATGACAAGGGGAGATGCTGCGAGAATATAGGAGTTTTTTTTAATCAACTAATTCTAAGCTAATTTGGGTTGGATTATAATTGATAGGTTTCAGTGACCAAAAAGAAACACAAAAAATATGGTGAATTATATGCCTTGTTTTGGGGAGTTGTTTTCCTAATTCTGGGTGTAATTATGTTAATTGCTGGAAAGGTAGTTATAGGTATTGATTATTTAACTCAGCAAGGTAGCGGATACAGCGGATGGTTTTTGATTCTAATTGGAATCGTGTGTTTAGTAGTTTACTATTATTCTCTACCTCCTTTTGGTAGGATAAGGAAGTTTTTCGAGGGGAGACAGTAAGGAAATTTGTAAATCTGCATTATGAAGAGTATTCATCGTTTAGTGGTAATAGCCTATTGTTTGAGTTTTCTATCCTCTTGTAATAATGGCCATGCTGATATTATTAATTATCATAATCAATTGGTCTCCATTGATTTCAAATGGGGTAAAGAAATAAGCATTTTAGATTACAAATTTGACCAAGCAATCCGCGTGTTTCCTGTCGCTTTAAATAAAGCTGGATATGCAGGTTATTCAGCGCGGACTAGCGTTTTGTCTTCAAATGAATTTGAAGACATTAAAAGGTTAATTAGACTGAATGACAATTTGGTTGATTTGAAGGAGGTCGAGAATACTTGTTTTCGGAATGGAAGACTATTTATTTGTGATTCATCGAAATTGGTATTTCCTAATGTGTTTGAGCCTAATGGAATATTAATGCATGATTGGAATAAACATCTAGAGGTCTATTTGCTTAAAACGTATAATACTAATGTTCTTTCTAGCGAAGTGAAAGAATTGATATATCCAGATAAACGAAAAATTGTTGTTTCCAAAGGTGCCAGCAAGGGTGTAGTAATAGATAATGAACATAAGACACTTGAGTTCTTCTTGATTATTTATTAGAAGATCATTAAGAAAATGAGTTGTTGATTCCCTGTCATCCTGAGTTCATCGAAGGATAGGCAGGCCGCTCCGAAATAGCCCTGCTAGCAGCTATTCTCAGCACGTTTTGGTTTGGTAGAAGGCCGAAATCTCGCAGCGGCTTGTCTGATGGTTCGATAAACTCACCATGACAAGGGGACGGAGGTAGGATATGTATTGTTACAACATCTTCCCCCTCTTCCAAACCTCACCCACCTTCAAACTCCCCTGATGATAAAGAATCTCGCGATAGTCTTCGCATGGGAAGGTGATGAAATCTGCCAGGCTGCCTTCAGTTAATCTACCTCGATCATTTAGCCCTAGTGCATTTGCTACGCGGAAGGTCATGCCGGAGAGAACTTCTGCGGCGCTGAGTTTTTGTTGCGCACCGAGGAGGGCGGCCTGAGTCAGTAGCTCTCCATGTGGAGCAGAACCCGGATTCCAGTCTGAGGCGATTGCGAGACTACAGCCTGCATCTAGTAATTTTCTGGCAGGAGTGAAACCGCAACCTAGTCCCAAAGATGCGCCAGGTAATGCTACCGGGACCACTTCGCTTTTAGACAGAAGCTCGATTTCTTTTTCTCCACTGGCTTCCAGATGATCCACGCTTCGAGCACCAACTTCAACTGCCAATTGACTGCCGCCAGTTGTGAATTGATCTCCATGGATGGTCAATTCGAATCCCATGTCTTTTAGTTGTTCTAGGTAAGGTTTAGAGATAGCAGGATCGAAGGCTCCATCTTCCACAAAAATGTCAAAACGCTGAGCCAGTCTTTTTTCTTTTACGACGGGAGCCAGTTGATCCAGAATGTACTGCAAGTAAGCCGCGTGATCTCCATCGAAATCTCTCGGCTTGATGTGAGCAGCCAAACACGTAGAGATGATGTCCATGTTAGCCCTATTTGTGTCCTTTGCGGACTGGATGCTACGGAGCATTTTGAGTTCTTCTTCTACGCTGAGTCCATAGCCACTTTTTACCTCTACAGTAGTGATGCCATTTTGATTAAGACGCTGGATTCTTTGCTGCATCAAAGCGGTCAGTTCTTCCTGACTGGCTGCACGGGTATGCTGCACCGTACTCCAGATTCCGCCACCGGCTTTTTGGATTTCGAGGTAGCTCTTGCCGTTGTTGCGGGCGGCATAGTCCATCGCTCGGCTCCCCCCAAAGCAGATGTGTGTATGCGCATCGATGAAGCCTGGCAATGCCACAGCTGGGTCTTCGACTTGCTCTAATTCTGCATTGGGATGCGAAGCTCTCAGCTCCTTCCATGATCCCAAGGATAGGATTTTCCCATCCTGAACCAGGATGCCTCCATCGGAGATGATCTCCAATTGTTCGTCTTTCAGACTGCCTTTGATCGGCAGCTGGTTCATGGTCAGTACTTGGGTAAATGGGCCTATGAGTTTCATTTGGATTCTAATTGTTATCGTTCGATTTATTCGTCATGCTCCGGCTTGACCGGGGCATCTCCCGATCTGTTTGCAGGCAGATTCCCCTATCAAGTAAGGGGAATGACGTGCAATTGGTTCCTGGCTAAAACAATCCTTCCAACAACTGGTCGTCTACCAGCTGCGGAATGGTGACTTTTAGATTCTTAGAGCGATCCAGTTCGCGCTGAATGGCTTCTATAGCTTCCGGGTTTCTGGCCCAGCTACGACGAGCGATTCCGTTGTTGACGTCATAAAAGAGCATGCTCTCGATGCGTTGTGCAGCAGCTTCACTGCCGTCTAGCACCATACCGAAACCACCATTGATCACTTCGCCCCAGCCGACTCCACCACCGTTGTGGATGGAGACCCAGGTCGCACCACGAAAACTGTCGCCGATTACGTTGTGCACGGCCATGTCTGCCGTGTAGCGACTGCCGTCCCGGATATTGCTGGTTTCACGATAAGGCGAATCCGTGCCACTTACATCGTGGTGGTCTCTTCCGATCACAATCGGTCCGCTGATCTCTCCGGTTTTTACTGCTTCGTTCATCGCCAGTGCAATCTTCGTCCTGCCTTCACAATCCGCATACAAGATACGCGCTTGCGACCCAACGACTAGTTGGTTTGCTCTGGCATTTTCGATCCAGGTGATGTTGTCCTGCAGCTGCATCTGGATGCTCTCAGGGGCTGTCTCTTTGATTTCTTTCATCACGCGAAGTGCGATGGCATCTGTCTTATCCAAATCCTTTGCCTTACCCGAAGTGCAAACCCAGCGATAAGGTCCAAATCCATAATCAAAACAGATCGGTCCTAAAATATCCTGAACGTACGATGGATAACGGAAATCCTGTCCTGCCTCGTCCATCACATCTGCTCCTGCCTTGGACGCTTCCAAAAGGAAGGCATTGCCATAGTCGAAGAAGTAAGTGCCTTTGGCGGTGTGTTGGTTGATGGCTGCCACATGACGTACAAGTGATTCTTTGACCTTCACTTTGAAAGCTTCTGGTTCTTCGGCAATCATTCGGTTGGCTTCCTCATAGCCCAATCCAGCAGGGTAGTAGCCACCCGACCATGGATTGTGCAGGGAAGTCTGATCCGAACCGATGTGCACGTAGATGTCCTCTTGATCGAAACATTCCCATACTTCCACCACGTTGCCTACGAAGGCAATGGATACAGTTTCTTCTTTTGTTTGAGCCTTTTTAACTCTTTCTACTAGAACAGCTAAATCTTCAATGATTTCATCTACCCAATCTTGCTCATGTCGCTTGTGTGCCGCTTTCGGATTTACCTCCGCGCAGACTGTGATGCATCCGGTAATGTTGCCCGCTTTGGGTTGCGCACCACTCATACCCCCCAGACCTGAGGTAAGAAAGATTTTTCCTTTCGGAGTATCTCCCTTGTCCAGTACTTTTCTGAAGGCATTAATGGCGGTGATCGTAGTACCGTGAACTATTCCCTGTGGTCCAATATACATGAAGGAACCGGCGGTCATCTGTCCATACTGAGTTACACCCAGGGCATTGTAGCGTTCCCAGTCGTCTTGCGTAGAGTGATTGGGAATCATCATGCCATTGGTCACCACGACACGCGGTGCGTGAGTGCCGGATGGAAATAGGCCCATGGGATGACCTGAGTACATGTGCAGGGTCTGCTCGTCGGTCATGGTGGCCAGGTATTTCATGGTCAGCAGATACTGCGCCCAGTTTTGAAAGACCGCTCCATTACCTCCGTAGGTGATCAACTCCTCTGGGTGCTGTGCGACCTTAGGATCCAGATTGTTTTGAATCATGAGCATGATGGCTGCTGCCTGTCGAGATTGAGCAGGGTACTTTTCGATGGGTCGGGCATATATTTCATAATCCGGCTTGAAACGGAACATGTAGATGCGTCCGTAGGTTTTCAGTTCCTCTGCGAATTCAGTGGCCAACTCCTGATGCCATTGGACTGGGAAGTATCGCAGTGCATTTCGTATCGCCAGCTTTTTCTCCTCGGGAGATAAAATGTCCTTTCGCTTTGGCGCATGGTTCAGCCCTTCCGGGTGCACATGCGGAGGAGGTAATTGCTCTGGAATTCCTTGTAATATAGCTTGGTGAAACTCATTCATAACTTTCATCTTTAGTTCTATGTGGTTATAGTGGAAACCAATTCAAAAATGGATTTTCCAGTATACTCAACCTTTTGTCCTCAAGCCCAGCCTTTGCCGGCAGGCAGGCGGACAGGTTCCTACTTTTTCATTGATAAAAAGTAGCGGTCCGCCGTAGCGGCAAAAATCTAGGAGGACTCTATTTACTTTTTTTCAATTAACCATTAACTAATACTGCTCAAATAATTCGTCGTAGCTGCTGAAGCTTTCCAAATGATCCTTGGTGATCTGGATCAGCTCACGACTTTTCAACAACTCAATGGCCTTGTTGAGATCGTCGGAGAAAATGCGATCTTCCTTAGCATGTGAGATGACCGTACGAATGTGGTCATGCACATGATTCAATACTGCACTGGATCGTAAAGGTTTTTTGAAATCAAAAGCCTGCGCTGCGCAGAGCAATTCACCAGCTAGTATTTTCGTCAGATTCTCGCAAACTCTCAGGGCCTTTCGAGCTCCAATTGAGCCCATGCTCACATGGTCCTCCTGTCCGAGAGAGGTAGGAATGCTGTCCGCACTAGATGGGAAGCAAAGTCCTTTGTTTTCGCTGGCCAGTGCAGCGGTAGTGTACTGCACGATCATAAAACCAGAATTGGTTCCCGTCTCTGTCATCAGCAGTTTGGGCGTGCGATCTCTTTTTCCTTCCAAAGAGAGATAAGAGCGACGATCCGATATGTTTCCTAATTCCGAAGCAGCCAGACAAGCGTAATCAATCGGCAGTGCCAGCGGCTGTCCGTGGAAGTTGCCCCCGCTGATGCTGTCTTCTTTGGAGAAAATGACGGGGTTGTCAGTCACGGCATTCAGTTCGACTTCTACGGCTTCTTTCAAGTGTAGCCAAGCCGTACGCGAGCTACCGTGTACCTGCGGCATGCAGCGCAAAGAGTAAGGGTCCTGCACATTGTCGCAGTTTTTATGCGAATCCAAAATTTCTGAACCCTCAAGGAACTTCCAAATTCTATTTGCCACGTGAATGTTACCCGGATAAGGGCGGAGGTCATGCAGTCTGTCATCGAAAGGAGCTTTCGATCCTAATAAACCTTCGATCATCAACGCGCCCATGATGTCTGCATGTGCCAACCCTGCATACAACTCGTCCACCAGTCGAGTAGCATGTGCGAGGATGAATTGCGTGCCATTGATCAAGGCCAAACCTGCCTTGGCGTGCAGTTCCACGCTTTGCATCCCTGTAGAACTGAATAGCTCAACGGTTTTGATTCTCTTGCCCTGATGGAAAACTTCACCCTCCCCAATCAGCGGCAATACCAAATGCGAAAGAGGAGCCAAATCACCGGATGCTCCAACAGAACCCTGCTCTGGTACTACAGGAATTACATCCTGATCAATGTGCCAGATCAGTCGCTCCAATATCTCTAAAGATATCCCGGAGTGTCCCTGTGCCAGGGCGTGAACCTTAAAAATCAGCATCAGCTTGGATAGTTCAGGATCGATTGCATCACCTACTCCCACACTATGGCTCAATAGTATATTTCTCTGCAGCTTGGTGGTTTCTTCCTTGTTGATTTTGGTGTCACAGAGTGGTCCGAAACCCGTATTTATGCCATAAACCGCGGGTTCGTCTTGCGCGATAGCCAACACATATTGGTAGGACAGCTCTACCTTTTCTTTGCAGGTAGGCGTCAAAGCGGCCTCCAATTCGCCTTTGGCGATGGCTAGTGCTTTCGATACTGTCAGGTGGTCTATGCCGTACTGGAACATATGCTTTTCTTTTTTCCAAAATTAGATTTAGCTTTGATAACCAACAAGATCAATTAGTTTATCAGTTGATGCTTATGAGTTATCAGATCGAATTAAGACATATCAGATACTTTCTAGAGGTAGCCAGGAATCTGCACTTCAGAAAGGCCGCAGAGAAACTCTATGTGTCTCAGCCTGGCTTGAGTCGACAGATTCACCAGATGGAGGAGAAGATCGGTGTGCAGCTTTTCGTTCGAGACAGTAAAAAGGTGAAGTTGACGGCAGCAGGTGCTTACCTGCAAGAGGAGTTCGAATTGATCCTTCGAAATGTGGATGGCGCGATTGATCATGCACGTTTAATTGAGAAAGGAGTGATGGGAAGTATCAATTTAGGCTATGTCGGTTCGGCTATGCAACAGATTATTCCTGATCTGCTTACCCGCTTTTCCGATAAGAATGCCGAGGTGCAATTCAATCTGCAAGAAATGGATAACCTCAAACAAGCGGATGCACTTCTTTCTCAGAAAATTGATTTGGGATTTGTTCGTCTGGAGCGAGCACCTGCTGGACTGAAGATGCACCCCGTACTGGAGGAGTCATTTGTGCTGGTCTTGCCGGTTGACCATCCTTTGGATCAGGATTCTTTTCGGAGCCTTTCCCAATTCAAAATGGAACATTTTATCCTTTTCGAGCAGTCCTATAGTCCTTCATATTATGATAAAATGATGGAGCTGTTTTATTATAGTGGATTCGAGCCAATTGTTTCTCATAACACGGTGCATGCAGGCACCATCTACAAATTGGTGGAGCATCATCTAGGCGTATCAATTTTGCCTGAATCGCTCATGCAGGAGAACCCAAAAGTGAAATTCATCCGACTGAACCAACTGCCTTTCAAGACGACATTATATGCCATTTGGAGTCTTGAAAATAGAAACCCAGTATTGCATGATTTGATCACAAAATATCTGCTAGAAGAGCATGGTAAATAATTGAATATACTCGAATGTTATGTCATCTCGACGGCAGGAGAGAACTAAACATGTAATAAAATACATTTCGCAAATGGATTTCTCCTTACGTCGAAATGACAACTAATTTTGAATAGTAACCCATGAATATGAACGTAAAAGAAATTTTAGCCAAACTGGTTTCTTTCCCTGTACTGGGAGGAATGAGTAATCTCGAAATCATCCACTGGATCAAGGAATACATCGAGTCCCATGGCGTAGAAACGCACATGGTTCCTAACGAAGAAGGTACAAAATCTTCTCTTCACTGCCGAATCGGCCCAGCTGTAGATGGAGGCACAATTCTTTCTGGACACACGGATGTGGTGCCTACAGAAGGACAAGATTGGCACACCAATCCATTCGAATTGGTCGGCAAGGGAGACGATCGCTTATATGCGCGTGGTTCATGTGACATGAAAGGCTTTGTGGCCTGCTGTCTGGCTATGCTACCGGAGATGGTAAAGGCGGATTTGAAAACTCCGATCTACTTTGCCTTTTCCTATGATGAGGAAATTGGATGTCTGGCCGGGCCGGATTTGGTGGCGGCTATCAATGCGTACTATTCTGAAAAGCCAAAGTATGCGATCATTGGGGAGCCTTCTTCTATGGAACCGATCGTGGGTCAGAAAGGAATCTGTGTAATGGAAACCCGCGTCAATGGATCAGCTGGTCATAGCAGCAGAATCAAGCAAGAAGTAAGTGCCATTCATGAGGCGGCACGCTTGGTGGTTTGGTTAGAAGATAAAATGAATGATTTAATCGCCAAGGGACATTTGGACGATCGATTCAATCCACCCCACTCCTCACTCCACGTGGGGAAGATTCATGGCGGTATCGCTCCCAATATCATAGCAGATGATGTACGATTCTTTTGGGATGTGCGTGTGATTCCTGGAGATGATGTTGAAGAAATTATAGGCGAATTCAGAGCGCATTGTATGGCCAGAGAAGAGGAGAGAAGAAAGGTGTTTCCAGATTTCAAGATTGACGTAATTGTAGATCACCCATTGGTGTTACCATTGGATACAGCAGCTGATTCCGATGTAGTAGATTTAGTGAAACGCCTGACGGGTAATCATGAGTTGCATACCGTGGCTTATGCTGCGGAGGCAGGGCAATATGCGGATGGCGGTTTTCAATCTATCATTTGTGGGCCAGGCTCGATGGATCAGGGCCACCGCGCTAATGAATTTGTGGCAGTGGAGCAGTTGGACAAGTGCATGGACATGATGCGAAAATTAATCCAAGAGAATAGCTGATGGGAAGGCAGTATCGATTCAAAGGCTTATTGACAGAGGAAGGATGGCTGGAAGATGCATTAGTTTCCCTGGATGAAAAAGGGAAAATACGATCCATAGAATCCAACTCATCAGAAGGAGAGTATGTTGATGGTTTTGCCTTGCCTGGCTTTCAGAATGCACATTCGCATGCTTTTCAGTATGCGATGGCGGGTCTGGCAGAGATGCACGATCCAGCTCAACGAAACGATGACTTCTGGTCCTGGAGAAATTCCATGTATAAAGTGGCTCTTAGTATTTCGCCAGATCAGCTGGAGGCGATTGCCACCATGCTTTATGCTGAGATGCTGCGACATGGCTACACTTCGGTTGCAGAGTTTCACTATCTGCATCACGATCAGAACGGCAAGTCTTATGACAATCCCTGTGAAATGGGAGAGCGATTAGTAGTCGCTGCGCAGAAGGCGGGAATTAGAATCACTCTGGTCCCGATGTTTTATCAGAAAGGAGGTTTTGGTCAGGAAGCGGGCGAAGGGCAGAGGCGCTTTTTATCAAAAACAATAGATGATTATCAAGCCTTGCTTGAAAGCACAAGAGCTATGGTGGCTCAATATGATCATGCGAGCTTGGGCAGTGGGATTCATTCGCTGCGTGCAGTGGCTGAACATGATGTGATCCAATATGGTCAATCGATGGATCCAACGCTCCCTTTTCATATTCATATCTCTGAGCAATTAAAAGAAGTAGAAGCCTGCCTGGATTATCATGGCCAGCGACCGGTGGAATGGCTATTGAATAACTGCCCAGTAAATAAAAATTATCACCTGGTGCATGCGACACATCTGTCTGATGCCGAGGTGGAGGGCATAGCTCAGAGCGGAGCACATGTAGTGATTTGTCCATCTACAGAAGGCAATTTGGGAGATGGTTTGTTCTCCTTTGATGATTTCAAAAAGCAAGGTGGTCGATGGAGCATCGGCACAGATAGCCATGTAGGGTTAAATCCTTTAGAGGAATTGAGGATATTAGATTATGGTCAGCGTACTCGTTCGCACAGTAGAGAAACCTATGTGAGCGAGACCAGTGGAGACAGTGGTTTCAATGCGATCCAGATGGCCTGGAAGGCTGGGCGAGCAGCGATGGGAGCAAGTCAGAATCATTTCTTTGGGGTTGGGGAATCCTTGGACTGTGTGGTGATGGATGCGCAAGCCCCTTTGATTGCTGCATCAGCTGCTAAGCATCTCTGCAATACGATGGTTTATAGCACAGATGTTTCTAACGTGATGGGTACGATGGTTGATGGAGAATGGAAAGTACAAGCAGGAAGACATTTGCAGCAAGCTGAAATTACTCGAGAGTTTATTGAGGCGATGGAGGAAGTGGGAGTTAGAAATTAATTCAAGATTCAAGATTTGTCCAACTAAAGGTTGTTTCTTCGTGTCTTAAGGGTATACCAAAATAGAAGAGCATGCAAAAGGTTGTATTAGTATTATCATTGATATTTCTGTTTATGTCAGCCTGTGAAGAAGAGACAATCCAGGAAGAGCAATTGAAGGATTTGAATGAAATGATGGATGAGATTCAGACGATAGCTTCTAGTGTAGATTGTACTGACCCTGCAGACTGGGCTTACACAGGCTATGGGTCCAAAGCCTGTGGAGGACCTGTAGGTTATATAGCTTATCCTACGACTATAGATACGGAAGTCTTTCTGGATTTGGTAGCTAAATATACTGCGGCACAGTCAGCTTACAATGAAGCCAATGGAATTGGAAGTGACTGTTCGGTTCCAGCCCAACCAACAGGAGTGGTTTGTGAAGAAGGGGAAGCTATATTGGTGTATGAATAAACAAAAAAGGGAAGCTATCAGCTTCCCTTATCAAATTCTTTTGTGCTTTCCTTTTTTTAGAAAAATGCCTTGAAGACATCATTGAAGATAGCAAAGCCCATTAGGCCTAGTAGCAAAACCATTCCTACCTTCTGAGCGCCTTCAAGGAACTTGTCTGATGGCTTTTGCCCTGAAATCATTTCATAAGTCAAGAACACTACATGCCCTCCGTCCAATGCAGGAATTGGCAAGAAGTTCATGAATGCGAGTACCATGGATAGTAGACCGGTTAATCCCCAGAATTTGCTCCAGTTCCAGGTACCGCCGAACATCTGCGCGATACCAATAGGGCCGCTCAGGGATTTAGAAGCTGATACTTCGCCTCGGAATATTTTACCGAAGGCTTTGATGTTGACCCAAACCACGTTGAAAGCTTCAGTCGTTCCTTTTTCAACTGACTCTCCGAAAGTATATTCATCATGAGCAAAGTCAAGTCTATACTCAGGATAGAAGCCCAATGTCCCGTCTTCCGTCACATTCAAGGCCAAGGTTCTTTCGCTACCATTGGCGCCTTTAACCACGGCTGCTATTTTCTTTTCTTTGTTTTCTTTTAACAGTGCTTGAAACTCTTCAAAGTACTTTGCTGGTTTGTCATTGACTGTTAGGAATTGGTCTCCTTCTTCCAGCCCTCCATCTGCGGCAGCACTTCCTGCCATCACTTGTCTTACCTCGAATGGTTTGCGGAAACCGATGAACTTGCCGTCATACTTCTTTTTATCAGCATACTTGTCCAGAAAACCAGTTGGAAGGGTCAAAGTAAAAATGGAATCTTCTCTTTGAATTTTGAAAGTTGAATTCTCCTTAAGAATCACATCGTTGTTGATCAGGTCAGAGAAACGATTGTAATCGCTTCCATTTACCTCCAGGACTTTATCACCTGTTTTGAATCCAACTTCTTCGCCTAAAGGATAAGCAACAATACCGTGCTGGTTTAGCGCTTCCTTGGTCAGGTAAGATTCTCCCTGGCTATAATTCATAAAGATGAAAATCACGATACCAGTGATCACATTCACAATGATACCGCCCATCATTACGATCAATCTTTGCCAAGCTGGCTTGGATCTAAATTCCCATGGTTGAGGTTCGGCAGACATGGTTTCTGTGTCCAGAGATTCGTCGATCATTCCAGAGATCTTTACAAATCCACCCAAAGGAATAGCTCCAAATGAGTATTCTGTTTCTCCAAATTGGAATCCAAAGATTTTTGGAGGGAAGCCGATCGAATATTTTTCCACTCTCATACCGAAAGCCTTTGCTGCAAGCAAATGCCCCAGTTCGTGCAATCCCACTAATATCGAAAGTCCCAACATCAGTTGGGCTGCCATGATTAATCCTTCCATTCAGTTATTTTTTCTAAAGCTAATCTTCTTGTTTCCTGATCGGTTTCTATGTAGTCTTCCAAACTAGGTTTGGCTACAAAACTTACCTCTTGCATGCATGAGGCAACCAAATCAGACATTTCTATAAATCCTATACGATCTTTCAAAAATTCCGATACAGCGATTTCATTCGCTGCATTAAGGACGCAGGGTTGGTTTCCGCCCTTTTTCAATGCTTCGAAAGACAGCGCCAGATTCCTAAAAGTATCCATGTCCGGTTTTTCGAATGTCAAAGATGGGTATTCTGTAAAATTGAACCTAGGAAAAGTACTTTTAATTCGGTCAGGAAAAGTCATGGCGTATTGAATTGGGAGTTTCATATCGGGCAGTCCCATCTGCGCCTTGATCGATCCATCTTCGAATTGCACCATGCTATGGATAATAGACTGAGGGTGAACCACTACGTCTATTTGTTCGGGAGTCAACCCAAACAACCATTTCGCTTCAATTACTTCCAGGCCCTTGTTCATAAGCGAGGCAGAATCAATCGTGATTTTGGCTCCCATGTCCCAATTGGGGTGCTTGAGTGCGGCTTCCTTTTTTACAGTGGATAGAAACGCTCTATCCTTACCTCGGAAAGGTCCTCCAGAGGCAGTAAGGATGATTTTTTCAATCGGATTGCCAATTTCTCCAGTCAGACATTGAAAAATGGCTGAATGCTCTGAGTCTACTGGAAGGATGGCGGATTTATGTTCTAGGGCTAATTGGGTGATTAATTCGCCCGCTACCACCAGCGTTTCTTTGTTGGCTAGGGCAATGGTTTTACCAGCTTTTACCGCATGGATAGTTGGTTTTAGACCAGCATACCCCACCAAGGCTGTAAGCACAATATCTACTGCTTCCAGTTCAGCAATATGGCAAAGCCCGCCTTCCCCGGCAAATACTTTGATGTCATGGCTGTCCAGTGCATCAAAAACCTGATCGTATTTGTCTTCATTGCCAATGACTACTACGTTGGGCTTGAATTTGAGTGCTTGTGATATCAGTAGGTCCGCATTGTTGTAGGCCGAAATGGCTTCCAGTTCAAAATTGTCAGGATTGGCTTCTATCACCTCCAGTGCCTGCGTGCCAATGGAGCCAGTGGAGCCAAGTATTGAGATCGTTTTTTTCAAGGTCTGTTGTATTATTGAGTCAATCTTAATTTTATCAAATCATCCGCAATTTTTCGATCATTCGAAAGCCTCGGTACTTTGTTTTGTCCTCCCAATTTGCCTTGAGATTTCATGTAATCGATGAAGGCATTTTTCTTCAATGGGACGATTTCTAGTTTTTCGAGTATGTTGCCGGTGATCAGGTCGTCGTAGTAGCTGTTTAGTTCTGTTAGCTTTTGATCTAGTACGCTTCTAAAAGCCTCCATGTCTTGAGGTAGTTGATTGAATTCTATCAGCCATTGGTGTCTTGGAAGACCGCTTTCTGGTGTGACTTGCGGTGCTACGGTAAATTCTATCAACTCTGTCTCTGGGTGAAGAGAAACGGCATGGTTCATGGCTTTTTCCACTTCCTGACCAATTACATGTTCTCCAAATGCAGAGATGAAATGCTTGATACGCCCTGTGACTAAAATACGGTAGGGGTCTTTGGATACGAATTGAATCGTATCACCAATCGAGTAGCCCCATAGGCCAGCATTGCTGTTGATAATGAGTGCATAGTTCACTCCCAACTCAACTTCACCAATGCTCAATCTGGTAGGGTTCTCATTGAAATATTCATCAGCAGGAACAAACTCGAAGAAAATGCCAGAGTCAATAAGTAGGAGCAATCCTTTTTCATCCAATGTATCCTGATAGGCGATGAAGCCCTCTGATGCTGGGTAGGTTTCTACCGAATCAATCTTTTTGCCTATGCTATCAAAGAGCTTGGCTTTATAGGGTTCGAAATTTACCCCGCCATATACAAACAGTGAGAAGTTTGGGAAAACGTCTTTGATGGCTTTGCCTGTCTTTTCTGTGATCCGATCGAAGTACATCTGAACCCATGGCGGAATGCCTGAGATCAAACTCATGTCTTCGTTTAAAGTTTCTTCTACGATCTGGTCCACTTTTGCCTCCCAGTCTTCCATGCAGTTGGTCTCGTAGCTGGGCATTTGGTTGGAGCGGAGATAGCCCGGCACGTGATGGTTGACGATACCGGAAAGTCGACCAGTGTGGATGCCAGAGGTCTGTGTCAATATGGGGCTGCCCGAAAGAAAGATTAACTTCTTGTCCAAGAATATGCTCTTGCCAGAATTGTGCACATAGGTGAGCAGGGCGTTTCTGGCACTGTTGATATGGTTGGGGATCGAGTCTTTGGTGATTGGAATATACTTGGTGCCTGACGTAGTGCCTGAAGTTTTAGCAAAATAGGCCGGCAGCCCAGGCCAAAGCACGTCCTTTTCACCTTGCTTGATTTTTTCTATGTAGTATTTCAGCCCTTCGTAATCAACGATCGGTACTGCTTTTTTGAAGTCCTCATAGTTACTTATTTGATCAAACCCATGATCCTCTCCGAATTGGGTGTGCCTGGCCTTTTCTACTATAGACTTAAGGATTTTATTCTGAGTATTGACAGCATCCATTGACCACTTTTTTTGTTGGCCTACGATGTATTTGGCAAAAGGCTTACTCAGTATCGATCTAAATCCCATGACTTGATATTTTTTGATCTCTTAGATTATGCCGCAATATAAAACCTTCGTAAAGAAAGCTAGACTCGATAACTAACTTTCAAACTTTGAACTTTATACTTTCAACTTAAGACCAGCTCCAATCGTGATCGGCTACTTTTTCTAGCGCTGCAACTAATAGATCTGTAGAGCCAGTGATGTCATCTTTGTGCGCCATTTCTATTACCTGATGCAAGTGTCTAGTAGGGATGGAAATGGCACCAGCAATGGCTCCATTTTTTCCTCTTTGCTGAATCCCTGCTGTGTCGGTACCGCCAGCAACCAGGATTTCATTTTGCCATTTGATATTCTTTTCGTCGGCAGTTTCTCTCAAGAAACGAACCATGCGCTGGTCACAGATGGTCATAGCATCTAATATTTTGATGGCTGTCCCGCCACCCAGCTTGGTGACATGCTCGTGTGGTTGAGCGCCTGGTAGGTCGTAGGCTATCGTAGTGTCCAGCGCAATCCCAAAATCAGGGTTGATGCTGTGTGCAGCTACATTGGCCCCTCTCAACCCGACTTCTTCCTGCACGGAAAAGACAGCATAAAGATCCGCTGAAGGAGACTTGATTTTTTTCAATGTTTCGATCAGAATAAAGACCGATACGCGGTTGTCAATAGACTTGCAATTGACACAGTCTCCCATTTCGATCAATTCTCTTTCGCGTGTGATAGAGTCACCTACTGCTACGACTTTCTCTACTTCCTCTTTGCTCATGCCCAGATCGATAAAATAATCTTCCAGTTTAGCCACTTTTTGACGCTCCTCCGGGCTCATGACATGGATGGGCTTGCTTCCCATTACACCTACAATGTCTTCTTTGCCATGAATGATCACACGTTGTGCGGTCAGAGTCTTTGGGTCAAACCCACCCAATGGTTGAAAACGAACAAAACCATTGTCATCGATGTGACTCACGATGAATCCAATTTCGTCCATGTGCGCAGCTACCATCACTTTTTTATCGGTTTCCCCTTTCTTGATGGCAATGATGTTGCCCATGTTGTCTATTGAGTAGGAATCTACATGGTCTTTGATCTCTTCAATGATCAGATTTCTGATTCTGGATTCGAAACCAGGCGCACCTGCGATTTCACAAACTTGCTTGAGTAGTGTCGTATTAAATGTCATAGTGATACAAATAAAATGGAAGCATTCTATATGGTCGGCTATCAACCCACATTATTTCCTGGGAAATGCTAAAAGGGAAATAGGAATGCATTAATAAGAGAAAAATTGAGCGCACAAAAAGAGCTCGATCGGAGCAACGGTTGTTTTACACGGGCGTAATGCAACCTAAACCTTGTGCATATTTTTATTGAAAAAATTGTGCGCACGAGAAGATTCGAACTTCCACGGGCATAAGCCCACCACCCCCTCAAGATGGCGTGTCTACCAGTTTCACCACGTGCGCTTGAATTGGGATTGCAAAAATAGAATTAATGATGAATTTTCCATCACATTCTGAAATTAAACTGCTCGCCATATCGAATCTACGAAATAGCCTCTGTCATCTTCGAGGTGCTGATCCACCACAAAACCACATTTTTTGGCTAGAAATTCAATTTCCTGGAGGTCATATTTTTTGGATATTTCGGTTTGGATGGATTCCCATTGTTTCAAATGAATGCGTTCTCCGGCAATGGTTACTTCCTGATCTACAAGGCTAATCAGAGAACTTTTGCACTCTCCTGTATCCGCATTGTAATGAGGGTAGTGGCGAAATTTGGAAACATCAAAATCTGCATCTAGTTCACAATTGATCCTCCGGAGAAGGTTTAAATTGAATTCTGCCGTTACACCCTCTTTGTCATTGTATGCTGCTAAAATGGTGTCAGGATCTTTTTTGAGATCTATCCCTATGAACAAAAGGTCATTTGGATTGATGTCTTTTCTAATTTGGGATAAAAAATTAATGGCTTGATTGGTTGTGAAATTACCAATATTGGATCCAAGAAATAGAATGATATTTCTTTTGCTACTCGAATGACTCAATTCGTCCAGAACCTGAAAATAATCTCCTTGCAGCGGTGAGATTTTTAGTTCGGGTATTTCCAACTTTAAATTTTCCTCCAGTCCCTCCAGTGCATGAGCAGATATGTCAATCGGCATGTATTCAAAATCTGCCTTCTCAGTTATGAAATGCTTTAATAGTACTTTGGTTTTGTAACCATCGCCTGCTCCGAATTCTACCAAATTGAAAGCTTCTCCATTGGGGCTAAAAGCCTTGAGAATTTCTTCTTTCCGGGATTGGAATATTTCATGCTCAGCATTAGTAAGGTAATACTCCTCCAACTTCATGATCTTTTGAAAAAGTTGATCACCCACCTCATTATAAAAATATTTGGAGGAAAGTCTTTTTGGGTTGGAACGCAAGCCTTCCAATACATCTACGAGAAATGTAGAATCAATTTTTGTTTCTATGCTGTCAATCATGCTTTGCAAGTCTGATACCTGAAAAAAGCCAGTTCAGGTGAGGGTGAAAAAAATTGCGGTAAGTAGCTCTGATGTGATCTTTAGGAGTGGCATAGGATCCGCCTCTCAAGACCATTTGGTTGATCATGAATTTTCCATTGTATTCGCCAAGGGCTCCCTCAGCAGTTTTGTAATAGGGATAGGGGTGGTAGGCTGATTGTGTCCATTCCCACAAGTCTCCATAAAACTGATAGTTGTCGGAGCTTTTTGTCATCGGCTTGTAGTTTTCTGATTCGACGAAATTGGCTGCATCAGGTATCGTGGGTTGATAATTTCGGCAGGCCACTTCCCATTCAAATTCAGTAGGGAGTCTCATGTCTTTCCATTGGGCAAAAGCCGCTGCTTCAAATTGACTGACATGACTTACGGGTTCATTTGGGTCGATGGGTTTCAATCCGTGGAGGGTGTATTGGTGCCACTGACCGTCGATTTGATGCCAATGAAAGGGGGCAGTTTTGTTTTCCTTTTGTACCCAATCCCATGCTTCGGAATACCAAAAACGGAAATTTTGGTAGCCTCCATCTTCTATGAATTCTAAATATTCTGCATTGGTGACGAGGCGGTTGGCTATCTGATAGTCATGTAGAAAAACCTGATGTAGACCCAATTCATTGTCAAAGCAAAAGTCATTTCCCTGATGTCCAATCGTGTAAATCCCTTCTTTGATGGGAAGGAAATCTAAGGCTTGAGTTGGTGTCGATAGAGAAGGTGTTGAAGCCAGATAGGATGGGAAAAGGGGATTGGTGCCGAGGATGTATTTGATATCGTATAGAAGGAGCTCTTGATGTTGTTGTTCGTGCTGCAGGCCGATTTCGATGATTTTTTTCTCCTCTGGACTGAGCGATGCTCTGGTGGTAAAGAAGACTGCCATTTGCTCGTCGATATAGGATCGATACTCATATACTTCGTCGACCGTAGGGCGGCTCAGGTTACCTCTGTTGGTTCTCAGGACTCTCTTTCCGACTGTTTCATAGTAGCTATTGAATACATAATTGTATTCAGGATGGTAAATCTGATAGTCCTTTTGATACGGTTCTAAAAGCATTTTTTCGAAGAACCAGGTGGTGTGGCCCAAGTGCCATTTGGGGGGGCTGACATCTACGATAGGCTGTACCACGTAGTCTTCTGCCTTTAGCGGATGGCACAGCTTTTCAGACTGAGCGCGAACTTTGATGTATTTGTCTCGCAAAACTGCGAGACAATTATCTTCTGTTTTTTGAGGTTTTAAAGCTTGGATAGTCAGTGAAATTTGGGGTTTCTACAATTTACCCAATTCTAACGCCAAAATGGAAGGATCGGTTCCGATAGCATTTGGTATTTTTCGTCAAAGCATAAAAAAACCTCTTCAGTAAGAACTAAAGAGGTTTTGAAATTATTATGTTCAACTTCGAAATTATTTCGCAGCTGCAAATCTTTTGTTGACTTCATCCCAGTTGATCACATTGAAGAATGCAGAGATGTAGTCAGGTCTTCTGTTTTGGTAGTTCAAGTAGTACGCGTGCTCCCATACATCTAGACCCAAGATAGGTGTTCCACCACATCCTACGCCTGGCATGATTGGGTTGTCCTGATTCGCAGAAGAGCAAACTTCTAATTTGCCATCCACTACACACAACCAAGCCCAACCAGAACCAAATCTAGTGGCCGCAGCTGCAGCGAATTTTTCTTTGAAAGCATCGTAAGAGCCGAAAGCCTCGTCGATAGCTGCTGCTACATCACCTGTAGGGTTACCGCCACCATTTGGGCTCATGATCGACCAAAAAAGTGTGTGGTTAAAGTGTCCACCTCCATTGTTTCTTACAGCAGCATTGTCGCTGTGGTTTTTGATCAAATCTTCGATAGACAAAGAGTCCATGTCAGTACCTGCAATTGCATCGTTTACTTTCGTTACGTATGCATTGTGGTGCTTACCATGGTGGATTTCCATAGTTGCCTTATCGATATGTGGTTCCAATGCATCATGTGCGTATGGTAATGATGGTAATTCAAAAGCCATGATTGTTTCGTTTTTATGTTCAAAAATTATTTATCGTAAAAGTAGAGGTTATTCAACAGAATGAAAGAAAAAAACATCATTCTATTCGATCGCCTCATAGTCTCAATCAATACAACGAAGTGAGCCACTACAAGATTCAATTCTCGTTAGGAAATTACTTTCTTAGTTTTGCGAAAAAGTCTTTGACTAGTTGGCCACATTCGGCCTCTAGAATTCCGCCTTTCCATTCGGCTTTGGGATGGAGTATTTTTTCACTCACTTGAGAGAAACCCCTTTTTTCGTCATATGCGCCGAAAATCACTTCATCGAGTTGCGACCAATAGGTAGCCCCAGCGCACATCACGCAGGGTTCCAGGGTCACATACAACCTACATTTGGCCAGGTACTTGGCACCAAGATAATTGGCAGCAGAAGTGATGGCGAGCATTTCCGCATGAGCGGTCACGTCATTCAGCCTTTCGGATTGATTGTATGCTCGGGCGATGATTTTGTTTTCGCAAACGATCACTGCTCCGACAGGAACCTCTCCTTCCTCAAAGGCATATTGAGCCTGCTTAAGGGCCTCTTTCATATACGCCTCATCGCTATGTAGTCCAGGGATCATTTGATTTTGCCTTTAATGGATACACCGTCCATGATTTTTTTGGCAGTTTCTTGCCACTCATTTTTGTATGCTGCTGGACAGGTAAAATTAAACACCAATGCATGTCGTCCTACTATGATGTATTGAATGTAGGTGTATTTGACAATGCTACCATCGTCTCTGAAGGAGTTTTCGTCAGGCTTTATAGTAGATACGAATTCCATGTAAGCGGCTTGCTTGCCATTGACTTCCTTAATCCCCTCTGAGATGACTTGCACATCGTCGTAGAGATTATAAATATTGCTTTTCTGAAAGCTGGCCATGATCTCTACATCCTTTTCAGCCCATTGCGTCACGGATTGATTGACTCCCAGGTCCACCTGTAGTGATTCGTCGGTGTACAACACCAAAGGCTTCTTGGTGGTGAAATATTTGCTTACGATTTCATCATCAGTCATCGGACGAAAACCTGAAGGGATAGGCATGGTGATGTTTTCAGTGACCTGCGTATCTGTCAAATTTTGAAAAAAGGAAGCGAATATTAGCTGAGTCGCAATGAATAGTACTTGCATGAGTGCTGATTTAAAAATGTCATGATTTTCTAATCCCAAAGCTCTTAAATCTAAAGGACTTGAGCTGTAAAAATCCAAAATTAAAGTAGTAGGCCATGAAGCCCAATACCTGTGAATGATTAAATTTGCGCCTCGATTTTTACTGACAAAGAAAAAGAAGCATGCTTAGAACTCACACGTGTGGAGAATTAAGAGCCGAAAATGCCGGCAACCAGGTGACATTGTGCGGCTGGGTACAAAAAGTAAGAGACAAAGGAGGGATGGTCTGGATAGACCTCAGAGATAGATATGGCGTGACTCAACTCATCTTTGATGAAGGGGAGACGGATGCCAAAGTATTGGAGAATCTGAAAGGAATAGGCCGCGAATTTGTGCTGAAAGCTACGGGTGAAGTAGTGGAGCGCTACGCGAAAAATGATAAGATCCCGACTGGAGATATAGAAATTAAGGTTTCTGATCTGGAAATACTGAATCGCTCTAAGGTACCTCCATTCATTATTGATAATGATACGGATGGAGGAGAAGATCTTCGTATGAAGTATCGATACCTTGATCTGAGAAGAGGAGAGGTGAGAGATAAGTTGATGCTTCGTCACAAGATGTTGCAGGCGACTAGAAAGTACCTTTCTGATTCCAGCTTCATGGAAGTGGAAACACCGGTGTTGATCAAGTCCACTCCAGAAGGAGCGCGTGACTTTGTCGTGCCTTCTCGAGTGAATAAGGGCGAATTTTATGCCCTTCCTCAGTCGCCACAGACTTTCAAACAGCTTTTGATGGTGTCTGGATTTGATCGTTATTTCCAGATCGTGAAGTGTTTCAGAGACGAAGATTTGAGAGCGGATAGACAGCCGGAGTTTACTCAGATAGACTGTGAGATGTCTTTTGTGACGCAGAAGGATATTCTTGAGACCTTCGAAGGCTTGACAAGATTCTTGTTCAAAGAGGCCCTGAATGTTGAGGTTGGCGAGTTTGTGCACATGCAGTATGACGATGCGATGAGATTGTACGGTTCGGATAAGCCGGATGTACGTTTCGGGATGCAGTTCGTCGAATTGAATGATGTGGCTCAAAATAAAGGGTTCAATGTTTTCGATCAGGCTGAATTGGTGGTAGGAATCTGTGCAGAAGGATGTGCGGATTGGACTAGAAAGCAATTAGATGCTTTGACTGATTTCGTGAAGCGACCACAGATAGGAGCCAAAGGATTGGTACATGTAAAATGTAATGAGGACGGAACCTTCAAATCCTCTGTAGATAAATTTTACTCTCAGGAAGACCTGAAAGAATGGGCAGATAAGGCGGGTGCTAAACCAGGAGATTTGATCCTGGTGCTGTCTGGTGATAAGAATGCTACTCGTAAGCAAATGAATGAACTGAGGCTGCATATGGGTGATTTGTTGGAGTTGAAAGACCCAATGAACTTCAAGCCGCTATGGGTATTGGATTTTCCATTGCTGGAGTGGGACGAGGAGACTCAGCGCTATCATGCGATGCACCACCCATTTACTTCTCCTAAGGAGGAGCAAATCCCACTTTTGGACACGGATCCAGGATCAGTAAAAGCCAATGCATATGACCTGGTAATCAATGGTGTAGAGATTGGCGGTGGATCGATCAGGATTCACGATCAGGAAACACAGGCATTGATGTTCAAGCATCTTGGGTTCAGCGATGAGGAAGCCAAAGCGCAGTTTGGCTTCTTGATGGAAGCATTCGAATATGGTGCCCCTCCTCATGGCGGTATTGCATTTGGTTTCGATAGATTGTGTTCTATGTTTGGTGGATCAGATTCTATTCGCGACTTTATCGCATTCCCTAAAAACACATCTGCAAGAGACGTAATGATTGAATCTCCTTCTCCGATCTCGAAAGATCAATTGGAAGAATTGGGATTAGATGTATTGCCAAACGAATAAGCGTGAGGTGCTATCTGCTTTTAGTAATAATTGCCCTTCTGTCTTTCGAGATCAAGGGACAGGAAGCAGATAGCCTTCTTTCCAAAAAGAAAAAAAACTATGCGGTGTATCCGGTGCTGGGTTACTCTCCTGAGAGTAAACTCAATCTGGGTGCGATCGCATTTTTTGTTTTGGATAAGGAAGGGACGGAAAAATCTGAATATCACAGACCCACGTCTATCACTCCCTACATTATATTCACCACCAACAAGCAAATTCAGATCAAGTCCGAATTTGATTTCTATTTCAAGAATGGATTGAACCTGGGGCTAGAGGCGCGTGTGTTCAAGTTTCCTGATTCTTATTATGGTATAGGCAATGAGAATGATCCTGACGTATTCGAGCGATATGGTAATCGCTTTGTCCAGTTTGAGGGCAAATTAATGAAGCCTTACAGCTCGAACATTTTCTATGGCTTGACCTACGATCTGCAATACAACTCTATAGAACCAGAAGCAGGAGGGTTGCTTGAGCTACAAAATCCTTCGGGGACGAACGGGGGTTGGAACATGGGGATAGGTCCAGCATTCACCTATGACTCTAGAAATAGTACGATCTACCCGACAATGGGCCAGTTGATCAATGCTTCTGTCGCGTATTTTGGTCAGGTTTTAGGCGGGGAATATAATCATATGAAATACTCCCTGGATTTTCGCCATTACTTCGAGTTTCTAGGTCCAAAAAATGTAGTTGCCTATCAATTCAGGACAGACATGATCTCGGGTGATGAAGTACCCTTTTACAAGTTGAATATGATGGGAGGGGAAAAGCGCTTGCGCGGCATTGAGCACAATAGATTGTACACCGATAGACAAAGTATGTATTTTCAGGTAGAGGGTAGACAGGAGCTATTTTGGCGACTTGGGGGTGTTTTGTTCGCAGGTATGGGGCAGGTATTCAACAGCTTTTCTGATTTTGATGCTAAAAACACTAGATTCGTATATGGTTTGGGTGGACGATTTCAGGCGATCCGAGATCGAAAACTTAACATTAGATTGGATGTCGGTTTTACAGACAATGGGCAATCTGCCTTTTATTTGTCTGTGCGAGAGGCCTTTTGAAATTTGATTTATTTATTTTTGCGGTCAACCAGCAGGAAAAAGACGTTAATTTATGGCGGAGAAAAAAAAATTACTGTATGTCGACGATGAGGTGGCCAACCTCAATGTGTTTAGAATAGCATTCAAGAGAAGATACCAAGTGACGACTGCAGGTAGTGCAGAAGAAGGGCTAGAACTTCTGAAAAATGAAAAGTTTGACATCATCGTCTGTGACCACAGAATGCCTGGTATGACTGGAGTAGAAATGCTTCAGATCGTAAGAGATGAATATCCTGAAATGAAGACAATCGTGATTTCCGAGTATGTCAATGATGAAATCATTCGTGAAGCAATCAAGCAATTCGGGTTAGACGGTAGCATGGGCAAGCCCTGGGATGCTGAAGAACTCATTTCTATCATAGAAGGATAATTCCTTTTGCAGCTAGATATATCTACACCGGCCTTATTATTTCCAGCCATTACACTTTTGTTGCTGGCTTATACCAATCGTTTTTTAGGTTTAGCTTCCCTTATCCGAGATTTGCACAATCGCCATCATCAGGATCAAAATTATCAACCCGTAGTTGAGCAGATCAAAAACCTAAGAACTCGCTTGGGGATGATTAGAAGAATGCAGGCACTAGGTGTGTTGAGTTTTCTGCTGACTGTGACTTGCATGATTGCCCTTTTTCAAAAAAGTTATGAGGTGGCCAACTACCTCTTTGGTGCGGCGCTCGTAGCACTTCTACTTTCTTTGGTGTTTTCCCTTATCGAAATTCAAATCTCTACTAAGGCACTCAATATCGAGTTGAGTGATATGGAGGATAAGCTTTAAGGCATAAAAAAACCTGAGTCACCAGCTCAGGTTTTTCATTAAAATTGTGACAATCTACTTATACAATTTTGCCTCCATCGAATAGATGGCATCCCCATGCCAGGATTCAGTATATGCATTATACTTTTTAAAGAAGGCCTTTCTTTTTTCTTCATCAGGCCAATACGCCATGACTAGCTCTCTATTCTTGTCTGCCATTTTTTCAACATCTGCCAAGGATTTCAAAATGTAGACTTTGATTAAGTCTCGGCTGTCTGCACCATAGAAGTGACGCATGGGATAGTAGCCCAAAATCATATCATTCTTGTGAATTACGTTTTTGTCAAACTCTTCCGAAAGCTTCATGATTTCATCCGTCGAGCCGCCTTCAGGAGTTCGTGCTATCCTGAATTTTTGCATGTACACGATCAAGCCGCTATCTGGCTTCTGAGCCAATGGTTTAGCGTTGGGTAATGCAGAATAGATTTCATCTGAGTGCATGGTCGAATAGTACTTGCTTCGCTTTTTGCCCAATGCTTGACGATCCTCTTCTTTCTTCCAGGCTTTTTCTGCTAGCTCACCACCTATTTTTCCTGCTTCATCTATGGCATTCCAGTCTTCGTACATGTTCACAAATAGGATTTCTGAATTGTCATCTGTGTAATAGTGATAAAGTGTCCATGCACCTGTGATTTTTTCATTGGGCACGACCGTCTTTTCGTGAATCTCAGTTTCTACCTCATACCACCCTTCAATAGATCCTGTAGTATCAGCAGACCAGTGTGCAGTGGAGATGGTGATCAATTGTGATTGGGCAGGAAAGAATAGTACGAGCCCTACTAGCCCAAGTAGGGATAATTTAAAGTAATTCATAATCTTAATTGGTTAGGTAAAAAATAATTTTCTATAAGTTAACGAATTGAAAACTATTTCTATCACTATCAGGGCGTTAATTCAGAATAATATTTGGTTTTCTTTCTTTAGATGAGAGTATTTTTGGATGGGGCTGGTAAATACGAGTGTATATTGTTGAATTCTTAGTCTGGAAGAATTATGGCAATAGTAAGTTGTAGCCGTTTTGGATGAGTTCGAAATATTTTTCTACATTGAATTGATAAAAGTAAGCTCCTTTTTTTGAACTGGATTTGTCCTTAATATCCAGTCGGTCCAGATAGCCCGCAGATAGAATTTTCTTTCTGAAGTTGCGGTCATCAAGTTCTACTTGTAGTATTTCTTGATACAGTTTCAACAACTTCGGAATGGTGAATTTTTCAGGCAATAGATTGAAGCCAATGGGTTTTCTTCTGGAGTCGTCTTGTAGGATGTGAAGTGCATCTTCTACCATTTGATTGTGATCGATGACCAAATCGGGTATTTCATCGACATTAAACCATTTGGCATTAAAAGATTTGACCAGCTCATCTTTCTGCTCATCAATTCGAATCAGACTGTAATAGCCCAGGGAAATTACTCTAGCTCCAGGATCTCGTTCTACTTCCGAATAAGATTGAAAATGTTCCAGGTAGACATCTTTAAGTCCGGTGAACTTGGTCAAGATACGCTGAGCGGCGAATTCAGCAGATTCGTCTGGTCCTACAAAACTACCGATGAGTGACCAGTTACCAGCTTGGGGTTCAACTTGTCTTTGAAACAACAGTACCTTTAGCTTTTCTTCTTCAGGATCAAATCCAAAGATTACATTGTCCACTGCCACAAGGATGGGCTTTCCGTCTTTGTAAGTTTCATTGTGCTGGGCAACTTTATTTTCTGAATTTTCACTCATAAGTCAAAGATAATAATTTAAACGTTTATTGTACGTTTAAATTAAAAACGTTAAATTTACGTTTAATAGTTAAAGTTTAGTAACCCATGTCAAAAAAGAAGATTTTAGTAACAGGAGGTTTAGGCTATATCGGTTCTCACACAGTGGTGGAGTTGATGGAGGCTGGGTATGAAGTTCATATCGTTGATGATTTGTCGAATGCCGAGGAGAACGTATTAGATCGGATAGAGCAGATCGTGGGGAGCCGACCGATGTTCACCGAGTTAGATTTGAAAAATGAACAGGCAGTTGAAGCATTGATTGCTGAAGGAAGTTTCGATGCGGTTGTTCATTTTGCTGCTTCTAAGTCGGTGGGGGAGTCTGCTGAGAACCCACTCTTGTACTATCACAACAATCTTCTAGGTATGGTAAGTTTGATTGCAGGAATGAAAAAACACGGTGTGTCTAACATCGTGTTTTCATCCTCTTGTACTGTATATGGTCAGCCAGATGTGCTGCCAGTTACTGAGCAGACACCTATTAAACCTGCAGAATCCCCCTATGGGAATACCAAAAAAGTAGGGGAGGACATACTCAGGGATAGTGCCAGGGCTTATGAGGGAATTCAAGCCATCGCTTTGCGTTACTTCAATCCTATCGGAGCGCACAGTTCTTCATTGATAGGAGAGAGACCCAAAGGAGTGCCTAACAATCTAATGCCTTATCTGATGCAAGTCGCAACTGGTGAAAGAGAGGTGTTAAGTGTGTTTGGTGATGACTATGATACACCCGATGGTACTGCAGTAAGAGACTATATCCATGTAGTAGATCTGGCTAAGGCTCATGTGATAGCTGTGGAGAGACAATTGAATGGCACGCAAAAAGAATCTTATGAATTTTTCAATCTGGGTTCAGGCTCAGGTTATTCCGTTTTAGAAATCATTCAATCTTTCGAGAAGGTGAATGGAGTGAAAGTGAATTATAAAATCGCCGATCGTAGAGCTGGTGATATTGAAAAGATATATGCTGATAATAGCTACGCTAAAAGCGAATTGGGCTGGGAAGCTCAACTGAGTCTTGATGATATGATGTCATCGGCATGGCAGTGGCAGCAAAAGTTAGAACAAAATTAAGTAGGGGTAATGGAAGCGACTATTGAAAAAAAAGAGGCCTTGTTGGCTAGTTACAAAGAGTTTTTTAGCGAAGAGCCAATTGTGGTGAAATCACCAGGCCGGATCAATTTGATCGGAGAGCATACAGATTACAACGAAGGTTTTGTGATGCCTGCTGCTATCGACAAGGGAGCATATGTGTCTATCGCTAAGAGTGGCAGTGATCAGTGCAAATTGATCGCGCTTGATATCGATGAGAGCTATGAATTTTCTATCCATGACACTCTAGCACCTGTGGAACAAGGCTGGGTCAATTATTTTCTGGGAGTAATTGATCAATACAACAAAAAGGGATTGAAACTGGAAGGCTTTCATATGGTTTTTACCAGTGATGTGCCATTGGGGGCAGGACTTTCCTCTTCAGCGGCTTTGGAATGTTCTTTTGGGTACGCATTGAGTCAGTTGTTTGGTCATGAGGTGTCATTGATCGATGTGGCACTCATGGGCCAGCAGGCTGAGCATAATTTTGCTGGGGTCAAATGTGGGATCATGGATCAGTATGCCAGTTGCCTTGGTAGAGCCAATCACGCCGTGCTTTTGGATTGTCGCTCACTCGAACACCAATACATCCCTTGCGAATTGGGAGAGTATCAGTTGGTATTGTTCGATACAGCTGTGAAACACAATTTGGCTAGTTCGGAGTACAATGTACGTCGGGAACAGTGCGAGAGGGGAGTGGCAGCATTGCAAACGCATTTTTCAGGAATTCATTCTTTGAGAGATGCCAATCTCGAGCAATTGAATCAGGTGAAAGACGAACTAGATGCAAAGGTCTACGATCGATGTGCCTATGTGATCGAAGAATACATAAGAACCTTGAAGGCTGCTGAGGCTTTAAGACATGGAGACATTCATGAGTTGGGAGAGTTGATGTTTGCCACTCATGAGGGACTCAGCAAGAAGTATGAGGTGAGTTGTAAAGAGCTGGATATCCTTTATGACATAGCTCAAGAGAATGAAAATATAATTGGAGCCAGAATGATGGGCGGAGGCTTTGGAGGCTGTACCATCAACCTGATAAAGTCAAGTGAAGTAGAAAAAACGATTGAAGTAGTAGTCGAAAAGTATAAAGCGTTGACCGATGTGGATCTAAAATATTATCTTGTCGCCCCTGGCGATGGAGCCACTAAACTTTAAAACTAATTACTATTTACAACATGAATTTTTCAACGTTAGATTTTATTATTTTCGGTGCTTATTGTGCCGTGATTTTAGGAGTAGGATTGTTTGTCTCTCGAGACAAAAAAGGGCACGAAAAGAGTGCAGAGGATTATTTTTTAGCGGGTAAGTCACTGCCCTGGTGGGCGATTGGTGCATCGTTGATTGCAGCCAATATTTCAGCCGAGCAATTTATCGGTATGTCTGGTTCTGGTTTTGCTCTGGGATTGGCGATTGCTTCATACGAATGGATGGCTGCCATTACCCTTTTGATTGTAGGAAAGTACTTTCTCCCTATTTTCATCGAAAAAGGACTTTATACCATTCCTGAATTCGTAGAGAAACGATTCAGTACGAATCTGAAGACGATTTTGGCGATCTTCTGGATTGCACTCTATGTATTCGTGAATTTAAGTTCTGTATTGTATCTCGGGTCTTTGGCTCTTGAAACCATCATGGGTATCCCGATGATGTATGGAGTGATAGGACTGGCACTTTTTGCTGCTGCTTATTCCCTTTATGGTGGATTGTCAGCTGTAGCCTGGACTGATGTGATTCAGGTTATCTTCCTGGTTTTGGGAGGGTTGATTACCACGTATCTGGCACTAGATGTAGTCTCTGATGGAGCAGGTATGATGGCTGGATTCAAACACTTAATTGATGCAGCGCCAGATCGTTTCCATATGATCTTAGAAGAATCAAATGACCAATACATGAACCTTCCGGGTATTTGGGTATTGATAGGTGGTATGTGGGTTGCCAATATTTATTATTGGGGATTCAACCAGTACATCATTCAAAGAACCCTGGCTGCTAAGTCACTGGAAGAATCACAAAAAGGTATTGCGTTGGCGGCCTTTTTGAAGTTGATCATTCCATTTATTGTAGTAGTACCTGGTATTGCTGCCTATGTTATCATCAACGACCCTGAAATGATGGCTAGAATCGGAGATGCGGGTCAGATGAACTTACCAGGAGTGGGACAGGCTGATAAAGCTTATCCATGGCTGCTTCAATTGCTGCCTTCAGGACTGAAAGGAATTGCATTTGCTGCCTTGACTGCTGCAGTAGTATCATCTTTGGCCTCTATGCTTAACTCTACTTCGACGATTTTTACCATGGATATTTATAAGGAGTACATCAACAAGAATGCTTCTGAAAAACAAATGGTAAGCACAGGACGTCTGACAGCAGGTATAGCTTTGGTAGTGGCTTGTATTATGGCCCCATTGTTGGGTGGAATTGACCAGGCTTTCCAATTCATTCAGGAGTATACAGGAATCGTGAGTCCGGGTATTTTAGCGGTATTCCTACTAGGACTATTCTGGAAGAAAACGACCAACTCAGCTGCGATCTGGGGTGCAATCTTGTCTATTCCAATTGCAGTGGCATTGAAATTTGTACCTGGTATGCCTTTCATGAACCAAATGGGTTTGACAGCCATCGGTACCATGATTGTGATTGCGATCATTAGCCAGGTCACGGGTAAAGGGCAAGAAGATCCAAAGGGCATCGAGATTACCAAGGATCTATTTAAGACGAGTCCTACTTTTAATATTTCGGCATTTGTGATCTGTCTACTGACAGCCATATTATATGCCTTGTTCTGGTAAAATAATAAGAATATAAATTATCATGTTTGATTCAAAGGAACACTCTCACAGACGATGGAATGCTCTGACAGGAGAATGGGTACAAGTTTCTCCACACAGGTCCAAAAGACCATGGCAGGGCCAGGTAGAGAAATTGGAACAGGAAAGGAGACCTGCTCATGATCCTAACTGCTATTTGTGTGCAGGCAATGAAAGAGTGGGAGGCGAGATAAATCCTGATTATAAGGATACTTTCGTTTTCACTAATGACTTTGCTGCCTTACAGGGAGATATTCCTTCGGGGGGAGAAAACAATGGTCTATTGAAGTCGAAAAGTGAGCGTGGGATCTGCAAAGTAATTTGCTTTTCACCAAGACACGATTTGACCATTCCAGAGATGGACGTAGATGCGATTGCTAAAGTGATTGACCTTTGGGTTGAGCAATGTGAGGAGATTGGCAAAATGGATTATGTCAATCACATTCAGATATTTGAAAACAAAGGCAGTGTGATGGGGTGTTCTAATCCCCATCCACATGGCCAAATATGGGCGCAAGAGTCCATTCCTGTAGAGCCGATGAAAAAGCAGTTTCAGCAGGAAAAGTATAGGTTGGATCATGGCGGTGATCTACTAGAGGATTATATCAAACAGGAACTAGAATCGAAAGAGCGTGTTCTTTTCGAGAATGAGCATATGGTGGTTTTGATTCCTTATTGGGCAGTTTGGCCATTCGAAGCTATGATTTTGCCTAAAAAGAGAATGGCTTATATCACCGGGATGAACGACGCAGAGAAACAAGCTTTTGCGGAGGCCTATCAGCACCTGACGATCAAGTATGACAATTTGTTCGAGACTTCATTCCCTTATTCGGCAGGTATTCATCAGGCGCCTTATGACAACCGTGAGCATCCTGAATGGCATTGGCACATGTCTTTTTATCCGCCCTTACTTCGATCTGCTACGGTCAAGAAGTTTATGGTGGGCTATGAGATGTTCGCCAATCCACAAAGAGATATAACGGCAGAGTCGGCTGCACAGCGATTAAGAGAACTATCAGATGTTCATTATTTGAAACAGTGAGATTCTGAAATAGAAAAAGCCCTTGAACCTTTCGATTCAAGGGCTTTTTTGTTTTGTCTAAGTCAAAGAGATTTTAAACCTCCTTGGTCTTGAGATTATCTTCTCTTCAATGGAGCCATTTTTTCTTCATAGCTCATACTAGCCCATCTTGCTTTGTAATCAGATTCAGATTCTTTCATCATACGACCTGCAGCATTTTGATCCATTACTTTAATGTAAAGTGTAGGGCGCTTGTATAGCTCATATTCAGTAGTAGCGTCTGCATCTTTGTAGTCAGAACTGTAAAGTGAAACTGCCGTCTTTTGATTTGAGGTTAATGTTTTATTATTATAAATCTCAAGACATAGGCCTTCATTTTTTCCTTTAATCCATTCTTCAACTCTAGATCTATCGAGTTGAAGTGGGATGGTTCCAGATCCAACCATTTCGACAGTTGAGTAAACGTCCGAAAATTCATCCGCATCACTAGCTGTGAAGCCTAATTCAATGTCAAACCAAGAATCTGTACCATTCATGGTATTCCAGGTTGCTCCTTCTGTAATGTCTGGAGTCACAGGTTTAAGTGCTTTTACTCCAAGGTAACCATCTGTGGTATGCCCAGATTTATCATCCTGATAGTAAGTAACAAATAAAGTGGCTTCCATTACATAGTAGGTGCCTGTTAATTTCTCTGCCAATTTTGAGATTTGATCAAACTTCAATAGTGCATTTACATTATCAATACTAGCTTCTGGGTTGTTAGCAGATACGCTAAGTGTAGCACTAGTTCCGTTTGCTACATCCACATTTACTTCATCTATTGTGCAATCAAGAGCAGCTGCATAACTATTCAATCCCTGTGCATAGAAGAATTCATATACCCCATCTGATGTGCCATCCGTTCCGTTAGTTCCATTGGTGCCGTTACAGACATATTGTGTGTCGTCTACTTCGCCAGCGTCCAAAACTCCATCGCCGCTATCGTCGACACCTGATCTAATGATTAATCCACCATTGGGACAGCCGTTCGCAGAGCCAGAAAATGTAGCTATATCTACAAGGCTACCATTGGTTCCATTACAGATGGTTTCAGAGGCATCTTCTTCTCCAGCGTCAAGTACTCCATTAGAATTATCGTCCACTCCCATGGATAGACTCACTCCACCGTTTGGACAATCAACTCCTATATTAGTGGATTCTATGATGGTGTTTAATCCATTGGTTCCATTTACTCCATCGGTTCCATGACATACCGTTTGAGTCGCTGTGATTTCTCCAGCATCAAGGATTCCATCACCACTAGTGTCTAGACCTGATTCGATTTGAATACCTCCGTTAGCGCATGATTCACCTCTTCCCAGAGCAGTTACTTTGATTAATGTATTGAGTCCATTCGTACCATTTGTTCCATCTGTACCATTTGTTCCGTCTATTCCATTACAGATGGTGTGGGTAGCATCGATTTCTCCAGCATCCAGCACATTATTGCCATCATCATCCAGACCTATGTTGAATAGCACTCCACCATTAGAGCAGCCTGCTGGATCCGCTGTAGTTTGAATAATGGTATTGAGGCCATTAGTGCCATCAGTTCCGTTGGTTCCATCTGTTCCATTCGTGCCATCGGTACCATTTGTTCCATCAGCACCATTACATATGGTTACGGTTTCTAAGATGGTATCTACACCGTCTACCAGACTGCCATCTCCATCTTCATCATATCCAAAAATCAATTCTGTTCCGCCATTGGCACAGGTGGTGACATCTGTATTACTCACCACTATTGGGCTTTTGCCATCAGCTCCATCCGTACCGTTGGTGCCAGATCCACTTCCATCTGCACCATTACAGATATACTGTGGAGTACCCATGTATTCTCCTTCTTCCAATATTCCATTGCCATCTGAATCCAGACCTACTCTCACTACGATTCCGCCATTGGCACAATTCGTACCTGCTGGCTCTGTTTCTACTCTTACTAGTGATTTAAGGCCATCTGATCCATCTACGCCATCCGTACCATTGGTTCCGTTAGTGCCATCTGCACCATTACAGATATAGAAGGTAGATTGAACTTCTTCAGTATTGAGTGTGCCGTCTCCGTTTGTGTCTAGACCGATTTCAAGTTTCATTCCACCGGTGGTACAATTGCTCCCAGCAGTTTCGGCAGTAGCTCTTACCAAGCTGGTCACTCCATCAGCACCATCTACTCCATCGGTCCCGCTGGTTCCGTCTGTGCCATCAGTTCCATTGGTTCCGTCCGCACCATCAGTTCCGTTACATACAAAATAGGAACTTTGAACTTCAGTGCTTTCTAAGGTTTCGTTGTTGTTGATATCAGTACCAATTTCTACCAATGTTCCTCCATTGCTACAATTGGTGCCAGGTAGTTCTGCGGTGGTGTTGACCAACAATGGGCTGGCAGTGCCTCCGGAACCACTATTGCCATTACAAACAAAACTGGTAGATAGGATTTCTTCTGCTTCTAATTGTCCATTGGCATTCAAGTCATGGCCTACGGTAACTTTTATCCCACCGCTGCTACAGTTGTCGCCAGCAGCTTCATTCACTACATCTACTATGGAGTTGATTCCATTGTCTCCAGGTATGGGATCTGATCCTTCTTCTATACAATTGGAAAGAAAGAGAACAATTGAAAGTAAGATTGCTACGGTTGATCTTATGGGTGAAACTTTCATAACAGGTTCGTTAACTAAGTATTGTTTTTTCGGTTAAGCTGTAAAACTACTGAAAGGACCCAAGATCAGCAATCTGAATCGATCAGCAAAGAACTCTAGTCGTTCAATGCTGGGATTTTTCGATCAATGAATTGAAAAAAAGAAAAGACCAACTGATTTCTGTTGGTCTTTTCGTTGTTGAAATCATCTTCTTTTGAGTGGCCCTAATTTTTCTTCGTAGCTCAATGTAGACCACCAGTTTTTGTATTCATCTTCAGGTTTTGGATTGCTCCTTCCCGCAGTGGCTAGTTCTTTTACTTTAATATAAAGAGTAGGCCTATGGTATAAATTTGCAACATTCGAATTCTCTATAAACAGAATTTCACTTCCTTCAATTATGTCATCAATTAAGGCAAGTGCTACACCATGGTTTTGCCCTGCGATCCATTGGTCTACACTGGACCGGTCTAGCGCCAAGGGTATATAGCCTACAAATGTAGTGTCAGAGGTTCCACGTTGCAGCATATCGAACATGTCATAGGTAGGGCCTTGATCATCGATAGAAAAATTTCCATTGATCCATGTGGTTATTGTTGGTGTAGCAGTTTTTTGTGCCACCGTAGCGTCAGTTCCGAATAAAATATTGTCGGCAGGGTAGTTCAAGTGACTGACAGCAAGTCGATTACCTGAATAAGTACTGGCTAGGGAGCCATACACATACAAAGTAGCTTCTACAACGTGGTAGCTTCCGCTAATTTCTGAAGCGATACTTTCCAATCCTTCAAACCTGAGCAAGGGTAAAAAACTACTGGCGTTAGTTGGCAGTGCGAAAGCGTTTGTACGCCCACTGGCTACTCCTATGACTGCACTAGGAAAATAACCGGCAATCAAACTATCAGTAGTCAACTCTGCGGCATAATTGTCCATCGTGCATTCAACCACACCAGTGTACCCATCTACTCCTTGGGTGAAATAAAATTCATAAATACCATCACTGCTGCCATTGCAGACATACGAGGTTTGAGTGTTGTCGATTTCGGATAGGTCTAACACACCATCTCCGTCAGCATCTATACCCACTTCGACTCGCACTCCACCACCTGAGCAATTTGAATTGCCTACACTTAGTGTTGTGAGTTTTACAAGACTGTTGGATCCGTCGATACCGTTACATATTTCCTGATTGGCTGTGATTTCTTCAGTATCTAGTACATTGTTTCCATTGGTATCTGGACCGAATTCAATCCTCACGCCTCCGTTTTCGCAATTGATTCCTGAGGTGCTGGTGCTAATTAGCGTATTGATACCGTCAATTCCATCGCATACAGACAGGGTTTCTAAGATGGTATCGTCAGTGGCGTTCAGACTGCCATCGCCATTGTCGTCATAGCCAAAAATCAATTCGGTGCCTCCATTAGAACAGCTACTGGATGGTGCACTCACCACGATTGGGCTTCTCCCATCATTGCCATTTGCCCCGTTGTTGCCATCGCTACCGTTGCAGATGTAGTTGGCAGCTCCTATTATTTCAGTGTCACTAAGCACACCATCATTGTCGCTGTCTAATCCTACAAATACAGCTAACCCTCCAGTGCTACAATTGGTGCCAGCAGGTTCTGTGTCTACTCTTACCAGGGAATTGGTGCCTGATAAGCCATTTTCACCATTACAGATATAGGAGGTCGATGAAACTTCTTCTACATCGAGAGTTCCATTGGCATTAGCATCTAGTCCGACTTCTACTTTAGTGCCTCCTGCACTGCAGTTGCTTCCTGCTGCCTCCGGACTGACAGTCATTAAGCTATTCGCGCCAGTGCTACCATTGCAAATGAAATAAGAGGTTTGGATTTCTTCGGGTTCCAGGCTTTCGCTTCCATCCAGATCAGCTCCGATTTCAACAAGTACTCCTCCAGTTTCGCAATTTTCGTCAGGCACAAGCTCCGAAGTGACGGCCATTAAATTGTCGGCACTGCCATTACAAATGAAACTGGTCGCTTTAATTTCACCGGCATCTAAGACCCCATCTTCATCGAGGTCCTGTCCTATGGTGATTTTCGTTCCTCCCGAAGTGCAATTAGCACCTGAAGGCTCACTGGTCATTTCTATTAATGCACTGAGTCCGTCTGCTCCTGGTATAGGGTCAGAGCCACTTTCGATGCATCTGAATAAGGCAATAGATAAGGCGATAACCAGAACTAAAGCTGGCAATTTTTGGGTGGATTTCATAGTGGTTTTGGTTCTACAGGTTTTGGATTTTAATTATGAATTTACAGGTCTTTCATTAGAAAGTCAATCTGTATCTTACTGATAGTTAAGTTGTTTGTAGAACGGGATTGGAGATGATTAAGTATAAAGAGAGGAAAAAAACATCGTAACAAAAAAGCCTCTCACAAAGGAGAGGCTTTAGACGCGACCTGTAAGGGCAGCAGGTCTTCTATGAAATATACTCAACTAACCTATTACTTTCTTAGTTTTTTAGCGATTGCTAAAGTCTCTTTGACTTTAGTTTCGATACCAGCATAATCGAAATTGCCATTGGAATCTTTTAAGAAAAGTTTAGATCCCATGCCAACACAGTGAACGCCAGCATCGAACCAGCCTTTCATGTTTTCTTCTGTTGGCTCTACACCGCCTGTCGGCATGATGCTAGACCAGGAGAAAGGACCTTTGACAGCTGCTACGAATGAAGGGCCACCGACTTGAGATCCAGGGAATATTTTAACTACCTCAGCACCTAGCTCTTCCGCATAGGAGATTTCTGTTAACGAACCACATCCTGGAGACCAGGCGATTTTTCTACGGTTGCAAACTTTCGCCATGTCCGCATTCAAAATTGGAGAAACTACAAAATTGGCCCCTAATTGGATGTAAAGGGAAGTGGTACCTGCATCGATGACCGATCCAATACCTAGAATCATTTCAGGAGTTTCTTTAGCTGCAAATTTGTTCAGCTCACCAAAAACTTCATGTGCATAGTCTCCTCTATTAGTGAATTCGAATACTCTTGCACCTCCGGCATAGCAGGCTTTTAAAATTTCCTTGCATACCTCTAGATCTTTGTGGTAGAAAACAGGAACTACTCCGGTTTCCTTCATTTTTAATGCTACCTCTATTCGTGTAAATCTTGCCATCTTATTACCAATTTAATATTTTGTTAAAATCAAATCTATCTGGATCAGGGATTAGCTGACCCAATTTTTTATAATCACTTTCAACGATGAAATGTAGATTCTTAAAGCTCAATTTAGAAATTTCAGCATCTATATCCACAAGTCGGGGAGGAATCACTCCATCGCTGTTTTCAAATTCTGAAAGGTACATCGGTGTGATGTCCCCACGTGAGTTAGTGGTGACGATACATCCTGTAACTCCTTCGTCGAACAGTTTCTTTACACCACTTGCCAGCAACGTGCACAGGGTGAGGTCATAGCCAATTGGTCGGCAGCATCTCAGTTCGTATCCCAATTCAATTGGACGACTTTTGATGTTGATATTCAGTTCTTTGAGCTGCTCCTGAACTAAAACATTGAAAATATTGGACTTACTGACATTGCCCAATTCCGGGTGTCCATGGTCGTCGTAGGTGAAAAGGATGCCCGAGTTTTTCAGTTCCTCTTCTTCGATGATATGAAAGACACCTTCGCTGACCAGTGCTACTCCATAGTCGATCCCGAGAATCTTCCTTTTGAGCATAGAAGAAATAATGAGATCTACCACCTTACTCAAGGTGACTTTGGTTTTGTTGAACATCTCTGGGATGATCAACATAGGGAAATGACAGGCAGAGGCAATTCCAAATGCCAAATGCCCTGCAGATCTTCCCATAGCAGACATAATGAACCAGTTGTTGCTGGTGATCGCATCTTCGTAGATCGTATTTCCGATTTTGACACCTTCGTCCTTGGCGGAGTGGAAACCAAAGGTAGGATTGCGATCCGGAAGCGGTAGATCATTGTCTATGGTCTTCGGAACGTGAATATTAGAGATAGGCAGGTTTTCCTTTTTTAGGAATTTGGCTATCCTATTGGCTGTGCTGGCAGTATCATCTCCGCCTATGGTTACCAGCAGTTTTACGTTGTTTTTTATGAAAAAATCACTGTTGAACTCGTGATCTTTTGGTTTGTGCCTACTCATCAGGATGGAGGAACCACCTCTGCTGAAAATTCGATCCGCATACCTAAAGTCGAATGATATGACTTTTGGATCGGGTGAAAAAAGGCCTTTGTATCCTTCGTGGACGCCTAATACTTCATAGCCATCGTTCAAAAATAATTTGGCTACTGTACTGACGACTGTATTGATGCCAGGAGCAGGACCGCCACCGCATATGATCGCTACAGATTTTTTTGTCATGAGGGTTTAGTGAGGGTGAGGGAAAAAATGGGGGGCTGGATTTTTGTACCAGGGTACTTCGCAATCAAACACCAGCCCCCATCTAGGAGATATTGTTTATCGGGCTACTCTACCAGAAGCATCGCCGCCCATTAGTTTTTCTACTTCAGAGACTGTTACCAGGTTCGCATCTCCTTTGATCGTGTGCTTCAAGCAAGAAGCGGCCACAGCAAAATCCAATGCATTTTGGTCATCCTCAGGGTATTTCAACAATCCGTAGATCAATCCACCCATGAATGAATCACCACCCCCTACACGGTCTACGATATCAGTGATTTGGTACTGACGAGTTTCGTACATCTTAGTACCGTCGTACAATACTCCAGCCCATGTGTTGTGCGAGGCAGAGATAGACCCTCTCAACGTAGTGATTACTTTTTTCGCTTTAGGGAATTTCTCCATCATTTGCTGACATACTGATAAGAAAGCTTCAGCCTTCACATTATGTCCTTCAGTTTGTACTGAGATGCCTTCTGGCTTAATTCCAAAGTGCATTTCTGCATCTTCTTCATTTCCTAATACTACGTCGCAGTAGGCAGTTAGCTCAGTCATGATTTCTTCACGCTTCGCATCGTCACAGTATTTCCAAAGTTTTGCTCTGTAGTTGAGGTCAGTAGAAATGGTAATACCCATTTCGCTTGCTACTTTTACTGCTTCCAGACAAGCGTCTGCAGCTCCTTGCGAAATAGCAGGAGTGATCCCAGTCCAGTGGAACCATCCCGCTCCTTCAAACACTTTCTTCCAATCTACCATGCCAGCTTTGATCTCAGACATGGCTGAGTGTGCACGGTCATATACTACTTTGCTACCTCGGCTCACAGCACCGGTTTCTAGAAAATAAATACCTAGTCTGTCGCCACCGAAGATAATGTTTTCAGTGTTTACACCTCTTTTGCGCATTTCCATTAGCGCACACTCTCCGATATCGTTTTTTGGTAGACGGGTTACGAAATCTACAGGAACACCGTAGTTGGCCAATGAAACTGCCACGTTGGATTCACCACCACCGTAAACTACGTCGAATGAATTGGCCTGTGAAAATCTTAAAAAACCCTGGGGAGCTAAACGGAGCATGATCTCTCCGAATGTTACTACTTTTTTCATAATCTCTCTATTTTGTCGAATCCCGTGTACGTTCACGGTGTTTTTGCTAAAAAAGCCCTTCAGTGAAGGGTGATTGTTGCGTGTACGAACACGAACGAGTACAAATGTAATATTAAAGTACTGCCTTCCAAATATATTCGACATTTTTTTTCATCTTTGGCCCAATGAAACAGGCGCTGCCTGATATTTATTGCCGAAATACTCGGTAGAATGACAAAACTTGCAACTGCCTCAAGGGCTTGCTTGCAAAAAATAAATTCATGAAAAGAATTACCATCAAGGAAATCGCCAAAAGGGCGGGTGTATCTGTAGGAACGGTAGATCGAGTACTCCACAACAGAGGAGAAGTAGCAGAGGCTACCAAGAAGGAAGTACTGCGGATAGCCAAGGAAGGAAACTATACGACTAATGTCTTCGCTCGGAGCTTAAAGCTGAATCAAGTTCACAAGATAGCCGTTATCCTTCCGCTCGACAATGAGTACTGGCAGACTCAGCAAAGCGGAATCCAGGAAGCTGCTGAGGAATATGAGTCTTTGGGTTTGCAGTTGAAGTTCTTTCCTTTCGATCGTAGCAATCAGGGCTCCTTTCTATCCAAAGCAGCTATGGCGATAGAGGACCAACCCGATGCGGTGATATTGGCTCCCCTGATGGAGGAGGAGGCAACGGACATTTGTAGTCAGTTGGGCAAATTGAAAATCCCTTTTGTTTTTGTTGATTCTAATCTGGAAAGACTTTCTCCTCTGGCATTCATAGGGCAGGATTCGGTACAAAGTGGCTATTTGGCAGCTAAGCTATTGACTTATGGTTTATGGGAAGGGCCGGAGGTTTTCGTTTTGAAATATGCTGACTTTGACAGTCTTAACAAAACCATTGATGAAAGGTTAGAAGGTTTTAAGTCCTTTTATAAGGAGAAGAAATGGAAAACCGATCTGATCAAAGAAGTCAATGTAAAGAAGGAGTTTGATCCGGATGAGATCTTTGATAAGGATTCGGCGCTGGTTTTTGTTCCGAACTCACGTGCGCATCAGATTGCGAAGCGCCTTGCTTTGAAGGCCGGTGACAAACAATTCAGGATTGTAGGCTATGATTTGATTAGAGAAAATGCAGAAGCGCTGGATTCAGGACGTGTTGACTTTATTTTGGATCAGAACCCCAAGTTGCAAGGCCAACAAGGTATACAAGCGATCTACAAAAAACTGATTGTGAATACAGAGGTGAAGCAATACCAGTTCATGCCACTGGAGGTAGTCACAAAAGAAAACCTAAAATACGCCAACTCTTATGATGGGTTAGGTACAAAAAAAGCCGAATAAATCGGCCGTCTCTTTGGGAAAAAGAGGGTAAAGGTTGGCTCATAGAGTCGAAACTACAAGCTGATTATACTAAGATCAAGTAGAGCATTACTGGTAATGTCTTCAATAAAATAGTATAAAACAAAATTGACCTTTTTAACATTTTCATCTTTTATCAAGTTTTAATTCTTACTCAAATTTCCTCATTTTGAGAGACTAAGGAAATACAGGAATCGCTTAAATCCATTTGTAGGTATTTTTCTTAATGTGTTGAAAGTCATAGGGTCATGATTTTAATGTGAATTGTTTGCTGGCTTACGCAAAGTGAATATTTAAGCCTGTGATCATTTGATCCCGCATTACTTAGCTACCTTTGCTTTATGATCTCAAATAGGCCCATTACGGATTGGTTGCCCATAACCAGAAAAGAAGTGCTAGAACGAGGATGGGACGAACTCGATGTAATCATTATTTCCGGAGATGCATATGTGGATCACCCGGCCTTTGGTGGTGCTGTGATCGGGCGAATCATAGAAAGCGAAGGCTACAAAGTAGGCATCATCCCACAGCCCAACTGGCAGGATGATTTGAGAGATTTTAAAAAATTCGGGAAGCCCAAAATGTTTTTTGGGGTGACTTCTGGTTGTATGGACTCGATGGTCAATCACTATACGGCCAACAAAAGAAGGAGATCCAATGATGCCTATACGCCTGGAGGCGAAGCGGGTTTTAGGCCTGACTATGCAACCATTACCTATACCAAAATACTGAAAGAACTCTACCCTGACGTACCCGTGGTGATCGGTGGGGTAGAAGCCAGCCTGCGACGTGTAACGCACTATGACTATTGGTCGGATCAGCTGATGCCTTCCATCCTTGTGGACAGTGGGGCAGACATGTTGGTCTATGGCATGGGTGAGCAGCCTTTACGTGAACTATTGAGATTGTTGGGTAAAGGGGCGCCATTTGATCAGTTGACCAATATCGCTCAAACGAGTTATCTGGCACCTCGACACGAACCTGTACCAGACAGTCAGTGGAAGACTATCGCTCTGAGTAGCCATGAAAAATGCCTTAGAGATAAAAAATCCTATGCGGCGAACTTCAAACACGTAGAGCAGGAGTCCAACAAGTTGAAAGCTGATCGCATCATTCAGGCAGCAGGCGATCATACGGTGGTGATCAACCCACCTTACTACACGATGACAGAGACAGAAATTGATCAGTCATTTGATTTGCCCTATACACGATTGCCACACCCGAAATACAAGAAACGTGGAGCGATTCCGGCCTATGAAATGATTAAGTTCTCGGTCAACATGCACCGTGGTTGTTTTGGTGGCTGTAGTTTCTGTACCATTTCTGCTCATCAGGGCAAGTTCATTGCGAGTAGATCCAAAGAGTCGATCATGAAAGAAGTGGATCAGGTGACGGAGATGGAAGGCTTCAAAGGATACATTTCGGATCTTGGCGGTCCATCTGCCAATATGTATGGTCTGAAAGGAAAGGTTCAGGAAATTTGCGACCGATGTGTCAGTCCTTCTTGTATTCACCCGGTGATTTGTAGTAATCTGGATACGGATCATTCCTCTATGACCGAACTATACAGGGAAGTAGACAAACACCCTAAGGTCAAAAAGGCCTTTGTAGGCAGTGGCATTCGATACGATTTGTTAGTGGAGGGCTATAACAAAAATGCCAACGACAGCATCAACGAATACATGGAGCAGGTGGTGACTCGACACATTTCGGGTCGATTGAAAGTAGCCCCAGAGCACACGGCAGACGAAACGCTACGAGTGATGCGAAAGCCTTCTTTCAAGCACTTTCATGATTTTAAAAAGAAATACGATCACTACAACAAAAAGCACAATCTGAATCAGCCTTTGATTCCATACTTTATCTCCAGTCACCCGGGCTGCAAGGAGGAGGATATGGCGAATCTCGCAGCAGAGACGAAGGATATGGGCTTCATGCTGGAGCAAGTGCAGGATTTTACGCCTACACCGATGACGGTGGCTACTGTGATCTACTACTCAGGCTACCATCCCTATACGATGGACAAAATGTACGTGCCTAAATCAGAGAAGGAAAAACGGGCTCAGCACATGTTCTTCTTTTGGCACAAGAAGGAGTACCAGCAGCGCATCAAAGACAAACTGGTGAACAAAGGCCGCAGAGATTTAGCCGAAAAGCTCTTGAGTCGACAAATCGTGCAGGATGTGTTGGAAAAGCAGCCTTTCACCGATAGCGCTAAATCAAAGGTTAAGGGTAAAAGGCCTTTTAACAAAAAGAAAAACTTCAGTAAGAAGAGGAGGAAGTAGTTTCAAAATTGCTCCCCCGCATATCCATTTTCCACTGCAAAGCGAACCAATGAAGCGATGTTCTTTTGGCCCAATTTAGCCATCAGGTTTTTGCGATGGGTGTCAACGGTATGAGTGCTTAGGTAGAGTTTTTTGGCAATTTCGCTGGTGGTATTTCCTTCGGCCAAAAGTTTGATGATGTCTCTTTCTCTATCTGTGAGGTAGGCTGGTCCAGTTTTACCATTAGCCTTTAGGCTTTCCTCAATGGTGTTTTGTACTTCTGTGCTGAAATGTTCCTGACCTGAATGGACTTTTTTAATGGCAGCCACGAGTTCTGCATGTGGGGTGTTCTTTAGTACATAGCCATGTGCGCCGAGTTCGACTAGGTTTCTGATAAACTCAGCTTTGTTGTACATGGATAAGATTAGGATTTTTACATCCGGGTAGTTTTTTCGGATGGCTTTGGTTGTTTCCATCCCATCCATTTCGGGCATGTTGATGTCGAGCAAGATCACATCCACTTTTTTGGATCTGAGAAACTCCATCACTTTCAGGCCATTGCTGGCATGTCCTAAAATTTCTAATTCTTTACTGGTATTCAACAGGGCTTTTAAACCCTCTACAATTACTTCGTGATCATCTGCTATCAATACTTTTATCATGCTGCTACTGGTATCTCTATAGTGACTGTGGTTCCATGACCCGGAGTGGAATCTATGAACAACTGTCCCCTGAGACGATTGATACTTTGTTTGATTCCTTTCAGACCTAAACCTTTTCTTTCTATAAAGTTAAGCGCTTGCGGATCAAATCCAATACCATCGTCTTCTACAGTGAGAATTAATTCTCCAGCATACTTGCTTAACTGCAATGTGACATGGTTGGCTTTAGAATGAACCAGAACATTGGTGATGAGTTCCTGAACCATTCTGAAAAGTGTCAGACTAAGTTCGTTACCCAATTTTTTATCGACTCCATGGTGAAACAGCCCGAAATGAATTTGTCCCTCTTTGTCAATAGTTTGCTTGATGTTGTTAAGCGAATTGATAATGTTGAACTCTGATATTTCCCGATCAGACATGTTGTAAGCCAACTGTCTGGTGTCATTGACAGCCTCATCTAGCAGGACATGTCCTCTTTGATAATAATTAGATTCTATCAATTCTTGATTTTGGATGGCACCAAATTGCATTTTAGCAGCAGCGATCTTATTTCCAATGTTTTCGTGCAGTTCGTTGATCACTACTTTGCGCTCTTCATCGTTGGATTTAATCAGACCGTTGAGTGTTTCAACTTCCAGATGATGGAATTTGCCATAGATGTGATATTTGTTGATATCCTGCTGGAGTGTATCAAGGCTCTTTTTATTTTTTTTTCTTTGGATCACGTCCAGTGTAATGAAGCCTATCAGGCCAAGTCCAATTATGGTTAGGGTTGTAATCATCGCTTTTCACTTTTAAAGTGAAAAAGTTAATGCGCTGATATTTAGTATGTAATACCAGAATTTTGGGATATTTGCTGAAATCAACTGGAAGAGTGAAATAATATGTATCAATCATGGTCTTTTGTGTGTAGAATTAAAAACATGTGTTAATATATTAACATAATTACTACGTAGTTTTTTCATCAAACTCATATCTTCGCCACACCAAAAAACTAAACAACAACACTCACCCATCTTGATATTTAGCAAGTAGCTAAGTCTTTGAAAACATAAAAAATCAGTGATGATAATAGGGGTATTAAAATGTACTGAAGAAAACTTAGTAGCCATGGTGCCAAAGGTGGTTTCGAAATACCAAAAAGGGGATTTTGAGATCATGATAGAAACAGGTGCCGGCGCTGCTTCGAACTATCCAGATGATCAATATGAAGAGCTGGGAGTAAAGGTAGCACCGAGAAAAGAGGTGCTCGCCCAGTCCGATATATTATTGACAGTGTTTGGAATCAATATCGACGAATTGGATCAGGTCAAAAAAGAGGCCATGATCATAGGTAAGTTTAACGGTAGAGTAGAATCTGAGCTTTTGACAGCTCTCAAGCAATGTGAGGCCAATGCATACAGTCTGGACTTGTTGCCAAGGTCAACCATAGCACAATCAATGGACGTGCTGTCCTCTTTGGCTTCTCTGTCGGGATACAAAGCAGTCGTGTTGGGTGCCGATAATTTCGGGGGATATCTACCGATGATGACTACATCTGCAGGTACGATTCCGCCAGCTAAAGTAATGGTGCTGGGGGCAGGAGTAGCCGGTCTACAAGCCATCGCTACAGCCAAGCGTCTGGGTGCAATGATAGAGGTTTTTGATGTTCGTTCTGCAGTAAAAGAGGAGGTTCAAAGTTTGGGAGCCAAATTCATCGAAGTAGAAGGAGCACAGGAGAGTGCAGATGCCGGTGGATATGCCATCCAGCAGTCAGACGAATACATCGCTAAGCAAAAGGAGTTGATTCATCAGACAGCCATGAAGTCTGATATAGTAATCACGACAGCAAACATTCCGGGCAGACAGGCACCACTATTGATCGAGGAAAAAACAGTCAAGGCCATGAAGGCAGGCTCAGTGATCATCGATATGGCTACTGCCAGTGGAGGTAATGTCGCTTTGTCAAAGGACAATGAAACAGTAGAGATTGAAGGTGTCAAAATTATAGGTGATACTAAACTCTACAATCATATGGGAGCACAGTCTAGCTTTGTATACAGCAACAACATATACAATTTTCTATCCTTTGTACTGAAGGAAGGGAAAGACAACATTCCTTATGACAATGAAATCGTCAAGAATACTTTGCTCAAAGTGGAGCAGGAAGAATCGGTTTCAGCTTAGTCTTATTTGATATTTAACACCTGAAGAAATGTTAGAAATTTTAGATTATCTAAAAGATAATGTATTGACCATTAACTTATGGATCATTACGATATACCTGGGCTTTGAAGTGATTTCCAAGGTCCCAACTGTATTGCATACACCACTCATGTCTGGATCTAATGCCATTAGTGGCATTGTGATCATCGGGGCGATTATCCTCGTGAGACAGTCAGCTAGCGACGACTATTTGTCTCTGGCTATCGGTGGTTTAGGAATCATCCTCGGCACCATCAATGTAGTAGGGGGGCACGCTGTGACCAACCGTATGTTGGAAATGTTCAAAAAGAAATAAAATGCAATACATCAACTTATTATATATACTATCAACTGTCCTTTTGATCATCGGGCTGAGACGCCTCAGTAGTCCAGCCACAGCGGCAAAAGGAAATATTATTGCCGCTTGCGGTATGGGATTGGCTATTTTGGTAGCCATGTTCGATCCCATCGAAAATGATCAGGGGAATTATGCCTTGATCATCATTACTCTCGCAATTGGGTCTGTTTTGGGTCTGGTTTTTTCTAAGAAAGTCGCTATGACTGCCATTCCCGAATTGGTTTCGCTTTTCAATGGTTTTGGTGGAGCCTGTGCGGTAGCCATTTCTATCATCGAGGTTTACAATTTTGATGCTGCTACGAGTATTGGCGCAAGAGCTACCACTTATATGGCCTTGTTCATAGGTGGCGTAGCTTTCACTGGTTCGTTGATTGCCTATGGCAAGCTCAGTGGAAAGGTCAATGACTGGAGGAGCGGAATCTCTTCCTACTTCAACTTGATATGGTTGGCGCTGTGTTTGGGATTGATTGGATACGAAGTAGTGGCCATGGGGCAGATCGAATACTTGCCTTTGATCATTCTGGCTGTTTCTCTGATCTATGGATTTACTTTCGTACTACCTATTGGTGGAGCGGATATGCCAGTGGTTATCTCCTTACTCAATGCATTTACGGGTATTGCAGCTGCTTTGGCTGGTATTGTTTATGACAATATGGTGATGCTCTTAGGAGGGATTTTGGTGGGCTCTTCAGGTACGATCCTGACAGTACTCATGTGTCAGGCGATGAACCGCTCTCTGATCAACGTGATCGTAGGAGGGTTCGGAGGTTCTACTGCCTCAGCTGCTGGCGGTCCTGAAGGAGAGGTGAAAGAAACCACTGCCAATGATACAGGTATCATGATGCGATATGCTACTAATGTAATGGTGATTCCTGGATATGGTATGGCGGTAGCTCAGGCACAGAAAGCATGTAAGGAACTGGATAAGAGTTTGACCGAGCGTGGTGTGAATGTGAACTATGCGATACACCCTGTAGCGGGACGTATGCCTGGTCACATGAATGTGTTATTGGCAGAGGCGGATGTGCCATACAACAAACTCATCGACTTGGATGATGCAAATGCGATGCTCAGCGATACGGATGTGTGTCTGGTAGTAGGTGCCAATGACGTAGTGAATCCATCGGCATTGGATGATCCGGGTAGCCCGATTTATGGTATGCCAGTATTAGAGATATTGAAAAGTAAAAATGTGATCGTACTCAAGAGAAGTATGAACAAAGGATATTCGGGAATTGAAAACCCACTTTTCTTCCATGATAAAACCAAAATGCTCTTCGGTGATGCGAAAGCTACCATCGAAAAGCTAAATGAAGAGGTCAAATCCATGGACTAAATGTCAAAATCATAACTAAGCATGATTACTCAAAACACCATCTGGACGGATGGTGTTTTTTTGTTTTGGAGCTATTTGATTTACTCTCATCATAGGGCGGGTAGATTTTCGGCAAAGTTTTTGTAATACTCATGTCATCCTTGACCAACTGAGACCAAAAGCACTCTCATAAACCGAATTATGAATCAAAAGCGATCAAGAATTATCTTTTCTATTTACTTCCTACTGGTGATCCCAGGCCTTTATTTTTTGGCTGAGGATAACATAGGGTATTTCATAGATCGCAGACTTAGCAAGCAAGATATACAAGTGGAATCAACAGGAGCCGATTTTGATTTGCTCTCCAGATCGGTCGCCTTTGACAAGATCACCTTTAGTTCTGATCAGTACGGTAGTATTTCTTTCGTTGATTTAAAAGTAAGGAAGATTAATCTACTGAGTATGTTGCCTGCCTTTGGTTTCAAAGCAGAATCCGTCAGTATGGATTCTTTGCTGATAGCATTAGAGCAGGAATCTATCGAAGCAGATACCTCCAAGCAGATGTTTCAATTGTCAGGTAAGCATTTTGGTGTAGATCGTCTGGATATTGCCTATGGGCAATTTGATTACACAGGTGAGGACAATAGTACACAGTTTGTTTTCAAGTTGGAGGCTTTGAGAGGAGATATGGGTGAAGGGGTAAGCCAGGGCCTGTTAACGCTCCACGATTTGCAGCACAGATCGTTGGAAGCCGCTACTTTGGTGACTTTAGATTCTCTGTGGGTGGATCTGGATTTGGGACAATTGCTGGCCAATGGGATTCATTACAAAAGCTCTTTGGATCAGGCGGCTTTTGTCGATCAGTTTCCTCATCAGAGGGATTGGGTGGATTTGGCGCTGCCTAGTTTGAAAATGAATGGTATGGACCTTTCCGAGTGGGAGGCCAATGGCTTTCAATGCGAGAGAGTCTCTCTGGACTCTGCAGAAATAAAAATCTACAAGGACAAGACCTTGACCGAAAGTGAAAAATCAGATATGAAGCTTTTGATTGATCAGTTAAAGGAAATACCATTGTTGATTCATTTGGATACAGTGACAGTCATTCAAGCTTCAGTTTCTTATCGAGAGAAACATGGGGTAGACAGAATGGGGAATTTGCATTTTGACCGTCTATACGCGAGTATTTATAATTTGAATACGACTCCTGATATGCCAGTGATCATGGATGCCCAGGCCAGTTTCCAAGAGGCGGGAAGGCTCAATGCACATTTTGAGTTTCAGCCCTCTCCAGGGCAGACTAAAGTTAATGGAACCCTGTCAGCTATGGATATGAAAAAGGTGAATGAGATGACCATTTCTTCGTTTGGGGTAAAAGTCAAGTCGGGATGGCTAAGCGATCTGGATTTCGATTTTCAATATGATGAACATCAATCCAAGGGATTGCTTCACATGCATTATGATGATTTGGCGTTGCAGTTTGTGGATCATAGCAATGAGACACGGAACCTGAATCAAAACCTTAGCAGTTTCCTCGCCAATGCATTCGTGATAAAGAAGAAAAATCAACCCGGCCAAATCAATTATAAAGAAGGCCCGATTGCTTTCGTAAGAGACAAATCTAAATTGGACATAGGTTATTGGTGGCGTAGCTTACAAACCGGTATCATGGCCTCCGTTCGAATGAATAAGCCTCAAGCAGCTTAGATCAAAGCTGCTAAAATTCTTTATTTATTTGGGACTACTCGATGAGATGGTTAATTTCATCTTGTGAGAACTATATTACCTGCCTTTCTACTATTCTTTTGCCATCATGTACTGGCACAAAATCAAATTGATAGTTTGAGTAGAGCGCTCGAACATTTTGAAGTAGGGGATCAGGAACATGCCTATTTGCTTGTAGATCTCGCTAAGCGATATGCCGAATTGGATCCAGATACCGCATTGTATTTATCTCAAAAAGCACACAAGGAAATCACTGATAATGAGTGGGATTCACTTTCTGCCCGTTCTTATTTAGCCATAGCCACTTCATACAGTTTTTTAGCCTCTTATGATTCTTCCAATTATTATTCTTTTCAGTCAATAAAAAAGGCAGAGCTATACAAGGACACACTGACCCTGATCGATGGTCTCAATAATTTAGGGATCGATTTCATGTATCAGGAGAACTACGTTTTGGCCTTCGATTATTTCAAGAAAGTAGAATTTATGTCTCGGATATTTGGAGATTCGATACGTTGGGGTCATGCGCTTAACAATCTTGGCATTATTTATAATTATCTAGGTAAGCATGAAAAGGAGTTGCCCTATTATGAGCAATCTGCGGCTGTTTTTAAGAAGATTGGTAATGCTTATGGTCTGGGTAATGCTTATTTGAATATCGGGACGGTTTACACCGAATTAGAAGATTTTGACAGGGCTGATGAGTTTTATGACCAGGCGCTCAAAGTGTATAAAGGACTGAATTCCAAGTCAGGGGTGCAGAATACCCTGCTGAGTATGTCGGAGAATAAATTGGCTGCAGGTCAGCTGGCAGCAGCTCAGACTATTGCCATGGATGCGTTAGAGTTGGCAAGGGAACAGCACCTGGTTCAGGATGAGATATTTGCACTTGAACTATTGACGGGTATCACAGAGGAAAGAGGGGATTACGAAGCTGCTCTGGCCTTCTTGAAGAAAGAAAAGTCAGCCAAAGAGGAGGTTTTCAATTCTGAAAAATCCAAGCAAATCAATGAACTTCAGGAGAAGTATCAGGCTGAAAAAAGGCAAGCCGAGATCGAACGGCTTTCGCTTGCCAATGAGTTGAAGGATGCTAATCTTGCCCAAGCTCAGACGAGCCTCTATGGGGCCATCACGGTGGGGATTTTGTTGGTCGTATTGACTGTGGTTTTTTACTCGCTTAGAGCCAAAAAAATGAAGGCTGAGAAAGAAGCACAGGAGCTTCAAAATGAGGCCTTGAAAAAGCGGTTCATGGAACTACAGGCAGGACCTTCGGAGCTGTCAATGGAGTTGAATATGGTTGAGCTTAATTATAAACTGAATACGCCCCTGACTGAGCGGGAATTTGAGGTTTTTAAGTTGGGAGTCGAGGGAAAGTCCAATACTGAGATTGCCGATAAGCTTTTTATCTCTGTCAATACGGTAAAGTTTCATTTGAGGAACAGCTATTCCAAAATGGGTGTGAGTAACAGGAAGGAAGCCTTCCAGCAAATAGTCAAGATCGTCTAAATCTATGCCTATGGACATGAGCAAAACCGTAGATGAGTACATCATCAGAAATAAACAATGGCAAGAAGAATTGATCTACCTGAGAGGACTCCTTGCGACTTCAGAATTGCAAGAAACGATCAAATGGGGATTTCCGGTGTATACCTTAGATAATAAAAATGTTGTTGGGTTAGGAGCATTTAAGTCCTACTTTGGCCTTTGGTTTTTTCAGGGTGTTTTTCTGAAGGATGTGAAGAATAGGTTGGTGACTGCAGATGGTTCCGCACAGGGCATGAGGCAGTGGCGTTTCAATTCCTTTGATGAGATAGAGGAGGATTTGGTGCTTGCCTACATTCAAGAAGCAATCGATAACCAGAAGGCTGGAAAGATGATTAAACCTCAGAAGAAGGAAATCGTAATGCCTGAAGAGTTGCAAGCCGCCCTGGATGAAGATGCGATTTTGTATGAAGCATTTGAAGCCTTTTCGCATTCTAAAAAGAGAGAGTTCGCCGAGCATATTCTCAATGCCAAAAGAGTGGAAACCAAGAAAGCTCGATTGGAAAAAATGAAGCCGTTGATTTTGGCAGGAGTAGGGTTGCACGATCGCTATAGAAAATAAGAAGCCCGACTTACACCGAGCCTCTTAACCTTAATCTCTCATCATACTTTATTGGATAGTCCTTAGCTACAGCCTCCCTGCACTTTCTTTTTCTTTCTACCACCTGCTGGCAATACGATTTGAATATCCGCCTTTTTAATCGCCTTAGCTCCTGTAAAATACTGTCTGGCCGCTGTTCGTCGCTCGTAGATATCGAGCTCATCCTGCGCTGCGCTGATTCCTGGATGTTCAGGATTCAGGATGTCGCTTTTCCAGGCCTGAATCCCACCTCTCAGCATATAGACATTGGGGTAAGTTCGAAACTTCAAATCCTTCCACGCACTAATTGTCCTTGCTTCATCATCCCCATACAAAATGGTCTGACGAGCAGACTGGTAAAGCAAGCCCTCGTATTTTTCATTCAGCACACTATCTGCCGGAATATTGATCGCCCCATTGATCATACTATCTGCCTTTTGCCTCAAGTCTATCAGCTGAAAAGAAGGATCTCCAGAAATAATCAAATGAGCCACCTCATCAGTAGAAAAATAGTACATGTCCTTTTTCATCTCCTGGTCGAGTTCTTCCATACTGAACTTCCTGTATTTGGTCGGTTCATTCGGTAGGATCGCAGCGATGGTTCCTATCATCAGGAACAAGACCGATAATATTTGACGCACATTCATGATTAAATCTCTTTAGTGATATCCGGACGATTAAATTTCTTCTCGGCCCATTCTCCAACCCAAAACATGACTACCGCGGCAATGATCACCAGAAAGACCATCAGCCCATCAGACAATCCCAAAGCAGTGGACAACTTGATGTCACCCAGATAGTTTTTGATATACAGATCTTTCCACAAAGGATAGGTTTCTCCAAAAATGAAAATACCAATCAAAGAGCCTCCCAGATAAGCCATCGCGTCTATCTTGCCAATAGCGGCGGCACAGACACTGGTACCAGGACAGAATCCCCCCACAATGAAGCCGATCCCCATAATCACCCCGCCGATTATGGCAGAGTTCATATAGTATTCGTTGATATAGACGATGCTCATGTCAATCATCTCAAAATGATTGAGCAAGCCCAGGCCAATCAGCCCAACAAGCGCCGCGGTAAAAAACACCTTCAGCACGGTAGTGTCATAGCCATAAAACATACCGGCTAACTTGCGGCTGGAAGAAAAACCGGCCTGCTCCAGAGCAAAACCAAATCCTATCCCAATCACAAAGGCGATAAGAAAATTCAGCTCCTGAGAAATTTCATTTATTGGAATAATAGGTCCCATATCAAATCCAGTTTTTTCTAAAGAAGTAAGCAAACAAAAAAGCAGTACCAAAGATGGCCACCATCGTCACGAACCCAGCCAGCGAAAGAGTCGCCATCCCGCTCAGTGCTGCTCCACTCGTACACCCTCGCCCCAGCTGGGAACCAAACCCGAACAACATGCCTCCCAATACCGCCATGACGATACGCTTGTGGGAAGTAATATTAGGAGAATGCTCATTGGTCAGTTTCAATCGACCAGATAAGGCTCCAGACAAAAAGCCTCCAACCAACACGCCCAGTACCTGAAACACCAGCCAGCTACTCATCGGATTTTTGCCATCCGCGATATACTTCGAATAGAAAGCTGAGTTTTCAGCCTTTTCATGTGATACGGTCTCTACACTGGTGACCACTACGCTTTTCATCGCGCCACTGGCACCCAAGCCTCGACCAGTCAGGTAGAATGCACCTAACAACACAAATCCCAAGATCAACCCCGCGATGTAGGGGTTCATATATTTGGTTTTGTGCGTGATGTAATTATGATTTTCCATCATTCAATTATTTAATACAAGTATCGACTCGCCTGTCCGGCATACACGATGACAAACCTCAGCATGACATTACCCATGAGAATCAAGGCAACCGGAATGACTGCCGGGATCCTTTGTCCGCGCAACTCCAAAAACTCCAACAAGGCCGGAACCAGCATCCCAAGAAACACCACAAAAATCCAGAAGGGCAAGGTATAAGGACCATCCAAAAACAGCTGAGCAGCTTCTATTTGTACCTGTGTACTCGCTAATAAGCCCATGAACATGTGGATGATAAAGAACAGCTCTGCGACGATGATGATGATGTCTATTTTGCTAAACAGCTTGCGCTCCAGTTCATTTTTGGTTAATAGTACGACTACTGCCGCGCCTGCCGATAAGCCAGAAGCCAGAAACAGCGGTCCCAAAATCGAAGTGTTCCAGAGTGGTCGTGCATTGAAGGCTCTCAACAATACGCCGGTATAAATCCCCAACAAGACTGCAAAAACAGCCATCAGCCAGGCCAGATGCTTTTTGTGATTGATAAAAAACTGCTCCAGTTTATTGATGACCTCAAATTTCCAATCCCACTTTGGGAAGACCTCCTTGAGGTGAATGGCAGACCAAATGAAAGACAAAGGCGTCACCACCATGAGGGTCCAGGCTCCCCAGGACATGGGAGACTCCAAGCGGATCGTCGTATACAAGCGCCAGAAATAAAGCTTATGATTCAAATCCAGAAACAAAGCGATCAAGCCTAAGATCAACAAAAAGGGCGTAAACATTGGCGCGATCTTTACAGCTGTGGGATAGTCCTTTTCCTTGCCATTGAGATAATAGAAAGCTGCGAAGAAAAGAATTCCGGCTGCTAACCCTCCTACGAATAGGTAGAAAGGAATCTCCCAATGCCATATGTTCAACGTCGGGTCTACCCGATCATTCATTCTGCCGCTGATGATAAGTTCCTCTTCCATGTCATTAAATTAAAAAGTACAACTGTGGGTCAGTTCCGGCTTCTGTCTTCAGCCTTTTGTATTTTCTTTCCTTGATTTTTTTGGACACTTCGCTATTCGGATCGTCTAAATCTCCGAAGTACAAGCAGTTCGTTGGGCACACGGATACGCAGGCCGGTTGCTCCCCCTTCCTGACTTTGTGAATGCAGAAAGTGCACTTGTCCACATAGCCGTCCGGGTGCGGATACCTGGCATCATATGGGCAGGAAGCGATGCAGGCACCACAACCAATACACTTATCATGATCCACTAGCACTATACCTCCTTCGACAATATGGCTGGAGCCCGTTGGACAGCAGCGTACGCAGGGTGCATTCGCACAATGGTGGCACCTTTCAGATCTGTATTCCAGTTCCAGATTGGGGTAGGTTCCGCTCACGGCCTCTACCACCCAATCCCGGCAGAATCCTTCCGGTACCTTGTTTTCGATTTGACAGGCGACTACACAATCGTTGCATCCCACGCATTTCTTGGTGTCTATGGCCATAGCGTATCTCATACTTCTTCTTTTGGTTTAGGGTCCTCAGTTAGAAAAGTCACAAAATTCTCACGCATACCAGTCCCGCCCATGATCGGGTCGACCTTCACATTGCTGATCAGTTCGGTATCACTAGCTCCTTTGCCGAAAGCTCGGCTCAGATTCTTCTCCGAATGACCAAAGCCATGAACCATATAGACAGAATCCCAGCGGATACGTTCCGTTACGCGCACCTTAATAGAAAAGGTAGAAACGATATCATCCTGATTCTTCAGCCATACATACTGGCCATTTTTCAAGCCCCATTGCTTGGCAACCTTAGGATTGACCCAAAGGTCATTCTCCTTCATAATGGCAGAGAGATTCGGATTATTAGCTGTTCTGCTAAAGGTGTGCACCGGTGCCCGACCATAGTTGAGTCTATAGAATCCGGCAGGCGGTTGTTTGTGCTCTGTAAAGCTCGGTAGTGGATCAAAACCTTCTGCGGCGAGTTCGGTAGAGTAGAGTTCTATTTTACCGGTAGAGGTATTGAATTCAAAATCCTGCCCGTCGATCAGATACAGATCATCAAATTTTCTTTTAAAGGTCTTCACGCCTATTTTTTGCATCTCTTTGAGCGAGCTGCCTACTTTCTTGAGCTGCCAGTCCAGCATCTCTTCGATGTCCTTATATTGGAAGTATTCTTTCAAACCCAGCTTCTCCCCCAGCTCCTTGGCAATCCACCAGTCTGGCTTAGAATCATATTTTGGCTCGACCGCAGGCATACGTAGGCAAATGACCGGATCGCGATGAGGAGAATTCCTAATCGCATCATAGCGCTCCAGGTAGGTGCACTCCGGCAGCACCACATCTGCATATCCAGTGATCTCCATTGGCATGGTATCGATGGCCACCATCAGCTCAAGGCTCTGAATGGCTTCCATGGTTTTCTTTTGATCAGGCAAGGTGTGAATTAGATTCGTGCCGTTCACGATCCAGCCTTTGATATTCCAATCCCGTTCTGGCGAAGGAACAGTCACTTCGCAGAGACCATTGGATATCACTTCAGAGGCTAGGTTGTACTTGCCTTTCATAGCATCCAAATAGGATTTTGTCGCTTTTGGATATTCTGGGTGTGGATAGCTTGGGATGGAAATTTTATCTGGGAAGTAAAAACCTCCTCTGCGACCCCAGGATCCAAGCAGTGCATTCAAGATCGCCACGGCACGCAAGCGCTGCGTATCATCACCATACCAGGTAACGTGACGACCCGGATGAACGATCACAGCAGGAGCAGCCTTGGCCATCTCTCTGGCCGTCTCTATGATTTGCTTTGGTTCCAGTGTGGTGACCCCATAGGCCCACTCTGGCGTATATTGTTGGACGTGCGCTTTAAGCTGATCAAAGCCAAAGCAGTACTTTTCTACATATTCTTTGTCATACCAGCCCTCGTTGATGATCACGTGAGTCCAGGCCAATAACAGAGCTAAATCTGTCGCTGGTTTGATTGGGAGCCAATGTTTGGACTTACTAGCCGCGGTAGAAAAACGGGGATCAACTGTAATGATAGTCGCGCCCTTTTCTATCGCTTCGGACATTTCCTGCACCTGACCATTGTGCATGTTTTCACCAATGTGAGACCCGATTAAAACCAAGCAGCGTGTATCCCGGATATCCGTACGCTCCGGTGAGTAAACCCCTTCCCCAAAAGTAGAATAGAAAGCCACTTCTCTTGGGCCTCTGCACTGCGCAAAAGAAGGTGCCGTGATATGCGGAGAGCCATAGGATTTCATCAGATGACCTAAAAATTTACCACCAGAACCATGGGTAAATAAAGCCATAGATTCAGGACCGTACTTTTCCTTGATCTCGGTCATTTTGTTGGCGATGAAGTCCAGTGCTTCATCCCAGCTCACCTCTACGTAAGTCTGCTTGCCATCTTTTTCTACCCGCATCAGCGGCTTCTTCAGTCGATCCTCGTCATGATACATACCTACGCCACCTGTACCTCTTGGGCAAAGTCGCCCATTACAGTGTGGATCATCTTTATGACCTTCTACTTTCCATATTTCTCCTTCTTCGTTTTTGGTAACCCAACCTGCACACTTCCAGAAGCAGACTTCACAGTAGGTAGGGGTTTGGGAGAATTTGATAGTGCTATCTATCTGAGAAGCAAAAATGCTGGCTGTGGTAGAATCAAAAAATGTCGTGGCAAGTGCGGCACTCCCCAGGCCAAGAGATGTAATTTTGATGAAATCCCGACGGTTGTACATGGCGAAAAACTTTTATAGAAAGTTAGAAACACCACTAACTGCCATGTGTTACAATTGTTACATAAAAAGCTGAGCTATATCATGTTGACTCATGTATGGAGATCATTGGAACGAAAGGAAAGCCTTAAAACAAAAAAGCTCAGCAACATGCTGAGCTTTTGTAAAGTTCGTCGGGATACCAGGATTCGAACCTGGGACCCCCTGGTCCCAAACCAGGTGCGCTACCGGACTGCGCCACATCCCGAACTTTTAATCTGGTGATCCGCTCAGGACTCGAACCTGAAACCTACTGCTTAGAAGGCAGTTGCTCTATCCAGTTGAGCTAGCAGACCAGAACTTATTGCGGAGAGAGGGGGATTCGAACCCCCGGAACGGTTTAACCCGTTCGCATGTTTAGCAAACATGTGGTTTCAGCCACTCACCCACCTCTCCGGGACTAAATTCTCCTCATTTCCTGAGTACTCTTTCGTACCCCTCAAAAACGAGATGCAAATATAGTATAACTATTTTGAGAACTGCAAAGTGAGAAAGGAAAATAAGCCTAAAAATTTCGGATTAATTTTTAAGGCTTTGAGTCCCTTGGATTTAGGTTTTACAAAATTTCGATGACCTTTTCTGGAGGACGTCCTATCACTGCTTTGTCGCCTTTGATTACGATTGGGCGCTCGATCAGCTTGGGGTTATTGACCATAGCTTCTATCCATTCGTCCTCACTCAGCGCCTTGCCTTTGAATTCCTCTTTGAAGATTTTTTCTCCCTTTCTGAGCAAATCTTCAGCTGTGATTCCCAGCATTTGGATGAGTCCTTTGAGCTCTTCCTGACTTGGCGGTGTTTTTAGGTATTCTATGATTTCGAATTCTTCTTTTTTCTCTTCCAGAATGCTAAGTGCTTGTCGGCTTTTTTGACATCTGGGGTTGTGATATATTTTAGTCATTTTTCGTTTTTGTTTCTTTCTACATATTGGGTCTTGGCCCAATCCAAATCTCTCTTTACTTCTTTTTTAAGATCCAGAAAGTGTTGCAGACGATCCTTTTTTGAAGCGCTCAATACTATCCTGAGAAAATAACTATTGCGCAAGGCAAATCTATAATAGGAATAGCTGAAAAGCCCCGTGATGGCCATCAATATGAAATATAAGGCCAATGCAAAGTCTGGCGGGGGTGGAGAGAAAATCCATGTGAGACTCCATAGGTATATCCCATAAAATAGTGGGAATATGAATATACCGATCACCATCGAGACTGAGGCGTGGTATTCCTTTTCGTGGGTGATTTTTTCTGCAAGAATACGCGGAATCCGATAGGGGATATAGTTGTGGATGACCCCAAAGAGGTAGAAAGGCAGGCCTAGCAACATGCTTAGTATTTTCACGAACGAAAGCATCCATTGTTTCAATCTTCCTCTTTCAAAATTGCTCTTGACGTGCAATTGTTCGTCCAATTGATCCAGTGTATTGATTTTGTCTTTGAGCTGGTCGAAGCTTTCGGGATAGTATTGGCTGATGAAACGAATACCTGAGGAAATTTCTCTGTTGATGTTGAATTCTGCAATTTGGTTTTGCTCGGCTCGCAGGTCCCTGGTCAGTTCTTTCTTGAACAGTTTTTTAATTTGGATGAATAATTTTTCCTGCCCCTCATCTGGGATATGAATGGTCAACTCCTCCATGGATTTTCTTAATTGAGCGGTCAGGGTCTGGACAGTGTTGATTTCATCCTTTTGATAGTTTTCTTGATAATTTTTGAGTGTAAAAGGCTCGCCGAAATTCAAATAGACCTTACTGCGAAATCTAAGAGGGTTGCTGTAATAAAGCCCCACTGCCAAGATTTGAATGCCAAGGTCAAAATCGTTTCTATCCTCTGCACCGAATGCAATGCGAATACCTCCAGTTTTTATTTTTCTAAGCTTCAGCTCGTGTATGCTGGACCCTTCAGGAAAAATCATCAAGGAGCCATTTTTTTCGAGGTGTTGGTAGCAGGCTCCGAAGCTTTTGGTATTGTCCAGTACCTGGCCAGGAGCTAGATCCTGTTGGCGGTAGACCGGGATCACTTGCAAGTAGCGAAATACACGATTGACCATGGAGTTGACAAATATCGAGGCATTAGCAAGAAAGCCCACCTGGTGTTTGAACAGGGCGGCCAGTATGAGGGGATCCATCAGCGTGTTAGGGTGGTTGGACATGATGATCAGTGGCCCTTTGATTCCAAGCAGCTCTGGTCGATTGATCTCTATGCGTCGATAGTAGATATGAATCGCCAGCTGAGTGATCCAACGTAGTATTTGGTAAATCAAATTTTGTCCTTTTAGTTCTTAGATGCTTCAAACAATATCTGCATTCCAATAGCTAAAAGCAAATCCATTTTGCATATGAATTAATGATGCCAAGCTTGAAACAGGAATTGTATGAGCCTAATATTTATCTCTGACTATCAGGGCTGTCTGCTTTATGCTTCTTTCCTTCTCAACTTAGTGAACATCAAAATGACAATCCCAGCTCCAAAGAACAAGACCATGAACAAGATAGAGTTGCGCATGGTGCCGGTTAGGTTCAGTATGGTCCCATAGGTGAGCGTACCGATTACAATGGCAATTTTCTCAGTGACGTCATAGAAGCTGAAGTAGGAAGCAGTATCCTTGGTTCCTTCTGGAATCATTTTGGAATAGGTCGATCGAGATATTGACTGGATACCACCCATCACCAATCCGAGCAAGCCGGCTAAACCATAGAATAGATTTTTGTCTTCGACAAAGTAAGAGAACACGCAGATTAAGATCCAAATGAAGATGGCGGTCATGATAGAGGTTTTGTTGCCCTTTCTGTCTGAAATCCAGGCGAACAGGTATGCTCCGCCAATCGCTACCATTTGAATAATCAGAATAACGATGATCATTTCTGCTGATTCCATTCCTATTTCTTCTGCGGCGAACAAGGGAGCGAGTAGCATTACGGTTTGTACTCCCATGCTGTAGAAAAAGAAGGAGGATAAATATCTTAAGGCGTGGATGTTCTCTTTGAGGCTGTGAAATACTTTTTTCAGTTCTCTAAAACCTGAACTTAATACCTCAGAAGTGATTTTGTTTTTGGTTGGTCTGTCCTCCAATTTGGCAAAAGCAATATGCGCAAACCCGAACCACCAGAGTCCAACCATCAGGAATACAAATTTGGTGGCAGAACCAGCTCCATCGAACCCGAATGTTTCAGGCATTTGGATCATGACCAAACTGACGATCAGTAATAAAACACTGCCTATGTATCCCATCGAAAAACCTCTGGCGCTTACTGCGTCCATTCGGCTCTCAGAAGCAATTTCTGGAAGGAAGGCATTGTAGAAAACGACCGATGAGGCATAGCCCAAACTAGCAGTGATGGCAAGTAAAATTCCTAGTTCGATGTTAGCGCCATTGAAAAAGTATAGTCCCATGCAGGCGGCCGAACCCAGGTAGGTGAAGAAGCGCATGTAAGATTTTTTGGCTCCACGGTAGTCTGCTATCCCAGACAAGATAGGGTAGAGAATCACCGCTATTAGGAAGGAAAAAGATATCGCGTAAGAGTAGAGTACAGAACTGTTGATTTCCAATCCGAAAAAGGTCACCTGATCCCCACCAAAAGCAGCTTTGGTAGCGCTATTGTAGTAGATCGGGAAAATGGCAGTAGTTACGATTAGGTTGTAAACGGAATTGGCCCAGTCATAGGAACACCAGGCGTTGATGGTTTTCTTGTCATCTAAAATCATGAGGGCAAGATATCCAAAAATCTCATTATTGCGAGATGGAATAAGTTAATGGTGTTTTAAATCCTGGTTCTAATAGTGAATCAATCGTACAACTCACCAGCCAAATCTCAAGTTTCAAATCTTGATTTTGGAATCTTTTCTGTAATATTGAGCCAAATTAAAATCAGCGTAATATGAGCAGTCAAACAAGATTTACACTTAAACTTATCGCTATCATTTTGGTCGTTTTTATGGTGTTGATGCAACTCAATTTGGTCATCATTCCATTTCTGGCTTCCTACAAGTTTTGGGTGATGGTGGGTGCCTTTGTACTTCTGCTGATTGCTTCGAGTTAAGCTCTGTTAAAACATGGCCCTAAGCTTACTGACTACCTGCGAACATAACATTGATGCCGATTTGGTCAGAACCAAATTGGAAAGCGAAGGGATCACCTGTTTTCTACACAATGAAAACGTTAACAATCTTTTGCCGCACCACAACCAATTTTTGGGAGGAGGAGTCCGAGTCATGGTCATGTCCGAACAATTGGCCCAGGCACAAGAAATCATAGGCGAGTTTCATTCCAAAACTTCGTGTCCTTCTTGTGGATCTATCAATTTAAGATTGATCAAGCAGCCTTTCAAGTCAATTCTGAATGCCATCATGATTGGTTTGTTTTTGATCCCAGCGGGAAAGCAAAAAATGCATTGGGTATGCAAAGACTGTGGTGAGTCATTCAAGGATTGAAGGAGTTAGTTTTTGTGCTCCTGATAGTTCCTTTTGATGAAATCAACAATCCATTTTTGTGTACTGTCCTTTTGTGCATCCGTGGCATTTCTGAAGGCATGCCCCATATCGCTTAGTTCATGGTATTCATTTTGCAGTTGTAAGCTGTCCAGACTTTTTTTCAATTGCTGACTTTGATCTAAGGGTACGATTTTATCGATCGTGCCATGGATAATGAGTAGGGGTGGGATGCTATCATGAAGGTAGCGGATAGGCGAATATCGCTGCATGAATTCTTTGGTGCGGGCAGTGTCTGCCATAGGGTCAAATCCAAAAATGTCTAAAGTGAAATCCAGGTTGTTGGCGATAGGTTCCGGGACTTTGTTTAGCAGGGTTTTGATGCTGTCGTAGGTTTGAGAATGATACAGGGATTCCATTTCTGCTGGACCGTATATATCTATCACATAATTAATCCTTGGCTTTGGCTGTGGAAGATTGAAGGTGTGTTGATTATCGAAGGCAGCCATCATGGCTATGTGAGCACCAGCTGACTCGCCAAATACTCCGACATTTTGGATGTCAAGATTGTATTCATCTGCATGATCCACCACCCAGGCGAGTGCATCGCTGGCATCTAGCAAGCAATCAGGAAAAGGCGAAGTGTTTTGATCGGCTAGCGTATATTCAGGCGTGATGATAGCGTACCCAGACCGTCTCAGTTGGTTGATCGCGTCGTTGTATCGATTGACGTTGATGGCTTCTTTTCGACCAGAAATCCAGGCGCCCCCATGGAAATAGATGATGACAGGACGCTTTTCATGTTTATCTACTATCGGTAGATAGATGTCCAGGTTTTGATCCTTCTTATAAGGTATATGATATTCTACTTCGCCCTGCAGAATGGGCGCTTCATTGACAATGAAGAAATAAGCTAATGAAATAAAAAGCAATGAAAAAAGAATAATTGAGATGAGTAATGCTCTCTTAACTCTCCTTTTAAGCCTGGGTGAAATTTTCATATGTGCTGATTAAGAATCCCTCGAATCAATTCATTGATTTCACTGGCACGATCCATAATCATTGAGTGTCCACCTCCCTCTATTTTCAATACTTCACTTCTCCTTGGGCAACTCATGACTTTATCTTTGGTGCCATGAATCATCACTACGCGTTTTGAGCGATGCATGTTTTGCCATTGGGAGATTTGATTCATAGCCCATTTGGCAAATGCACTGTCGCTATCTTCTAGTATGGCATTTAACACCGCCCTGTCCTCTGGCCTGGTACCAAATAGCTTGGCTACATATTTGGGTTGAGGTTGAAAGGCTGCGGTGGGCAGCACCTTTAGCAGGCTAGTTCTGCCAATCAATCGAAACACCGGGTTCAAGTCTTTTCTGATTTGAGCTGAAGAAATAATGATAGTCACTTTTGGATTCAAAATTTGCTCCATCTCGACTGCCAGAATGCCACCAAAGCTGACGCCCATCAGAATGAATTCTTCACCCTGATCGATTTTTTCAGCTAACCTTTGGGCATAGGAGGAGAGAGACTCATGGGTGCGGGGCTCTATCCAATTGAGATGAATGAGCTCGTACCCAATATCAATATTTTGAAATACTCGTTCATCGGCTCCAAGTCCACTAATAGCGTATACCTTCATGCACTATCAAGCTTCTGCCATATCATAAAACCACATGGAGGACAAGTCTTGTCTCATTTCCTCATCTGGTAATATGCCGTTTTCAGGATTTTCGTTGATGTTGTTCAGGTCCATGGTGTACGGATCAACTGGCATGTCTAATGGTGTGCCATGAACTTGATGACTAACCTGTCTGAATAGTTCTGCAGCCAATCGTTCTACCACCTTGATGTTTTCTTGTACCTTGTCTAAAAGACCGGCTGTATCATATTGTACTTCCAGACCATGGTGAAAGTCTCTTAGACATTTCAAATCGAACGGATCTACATATCTATCGGTAATGTCAGCTGTGTCATAAGGTCTCCATGCGATGAACATGTCCTGCACGTTTTTGTTCAATACACCCACTTTTCTACCAAGTGCATCATTGTTGGCAAACAGACTTTTCAATACTCGCAAGTTGGTGTAGCCTTTGTTGGTAAATAGCAGTGTGAAGAATGACCAGTATACCGCCCAATCCCAGAATATTTTAGCGACCATGATTTGTGTGTTGCCCATCAGTTGGTACTTGTCCAGATAGGTAGGGATCCAATGCTCGAAAATACCGAAGTGGGTTTTTTCATATACATCCGCATGAATGAAAATAGGTTCTCCTTTCAAATCTCTAGTGACCAAATCAGTGATCCAGGTATTGTTCATGGAGATGAAGTCAGTACCTGGAGAGTAAAGGGGATCTAGGAATACGCCTGAATCACCAGTTACCGCCCAGCGGTCTTCTGAATAAATCTTTCCACTGTGGTGCGAATAGTGTTTCAGGAACAGGAAGTCTAAGACATCGTCTTGCCTGCTGCCAATTTTTTCGTAAGCTTGTGGTTCATTTTTCTTGATCCATTCGAAGGCTTTTTCTTTGGTGTTGAAGTCCGTGAACTCATGGAAACGAGGGTCTGCTACTATTCCGACGCTGGTATTGCCAGAAGATAGCGGGATAAACCATAGCCAATATCCTGTGTCCATCAAATGAACCGTGCCTAAGCGTCTCAAGCCTGGTTTTAAGAAATCAGACCATTTTTGGTTAGAAGACCATTCGTGAACATCTATTTCACCTTTGACTCTAAACCAAACAGCATTGATATTGTGTTCCACTGGCTTTTGGAAGTCCATCTGGCGCTTGAGTACTGCCCCGCGCCCTGTACAGTCGATGGTCCATCGAGCCTGGATGTTGTGTGCTTCTCCATTGTGCATGAAGTTGACCGTATGGAACTCCTCACCAAATTCAACACCTTTCACTCTTGCGCCTGATATGAATTCATTGCCAGATGCTTTGCTTCTTCGGATCAATTCGTTTTCGAAACTTCCTCTGTCCAATTGATGGCTTGGGATAGGTAGTCTCTCTCTAGGTCCTAGCTCCACTCTTCTTTCAATATTGTCCTTGTGCTTAGGAGAAAAGAAGAAACGCAAACCGTGTTTGGGCAATTGTTCAGCATCCAAATAGTCTTTTAATCCCAATACCTCACGCAGGTAGTAGGTGCCTAGTTCTACAGTAGATTCGCCCACTTTGTGAGCGGCTGTTGGAGCATCAGATTTTCTTTGTTCTAAAATCAGGATAGAAATATCAGGGTTTTCTTGTCTCAATTGTAGAGATAAGGTCAGTCCGGCCAATCCGCCACCCATCAATATTACATCATACTGCTCCTTCATAGTCTATTGTTTTTGTTAGATATTTCAACTTTTACCAGCACATCTGCTTTTCGGCTTAAATTTAATTGAACTATAATGATCAATCGAATTTAATTTTAGTTAGTCAATCCATATATTGCAAAAATTTCATGGATTGGCACGAATTTGACTTGAGTAAGTCAGAATAACGCATTCAGAAATCAAAACCCAAATGAAAACTGCTATCTATTTAGTATTATCTTTTGTACTATTGGCTGCTCCGGTCGACCTTTCCAAACTGGTGTATAAGGCGCTATACAGTGGCTCGCTGGAAGATATAGAAGTGGCATTGAGCAAACTCAATTCGGAAGAAGATAGCCCCTTGATTCGTGCCTACAAAGCTGCCCTTTACGCCAAAGAAGCAGATAAACTGAAAGGCGTGGCAGATAAAGTCCAGGCCTTCAAGAAAGGAGCCATGATGCTGGAAGAGGAAATAAAGGCCTATCCAGACAATGTTGAATTTCGATTTTTACGATTGGCCATTCAGGAAAAAAGCCCGGCTATTCTCGGGTATCAAGATAACATTGAGGAGGACAAACAGAAAATAATTGAAAATTATTCGTCCCTCGATGGGCGTCTCAAAAAACAAATTAGTCAATTTGCGACGCGATCAAAATATCTAAAACCAGAAGACCTGCCACAATAAGCCTAACCGCCTTCAATGAACAAAATTTTAGCAATCAACTATTCTCAAACGGGTCAATTGGATCAAATCTTAGATCGATTTCTGATTCCTTTTGAATCTGAAAATATTGACAGAGTAAAGATTGAGATGAAAAAGCCGTTTGCCTTTCCATGGCAGAGTGACGTGTTTTTTGATGCTATGCCTGAGTCAGTTTTGGAAGAGCCTGCGGAGCTTGAGAATTTCGATTTGGCTCACGAATCATACGATCTCATTATTTTGGGCTATCAGCCCTGGTTTTTGTCTCCCTCCATACCTACTACCTCTTTACTCAAAAATGAGCGATTCAAATCAGTGCTGAAAGATACGCCAGTGGTTACCGTCATTGGTGCGCGAAATATGTGGCTCAACTCGCAGGAAGCGGTCAAAAAGCTGATCCAGGAGTCAGGTGGTCGATTGGTAGGCAATGTGCCCCTGATCGATACATCCAACAACCTGACCAGTGCGATATCGATACTGCACTGGATGCTCAACGGTAAAAAAGAAAAGAAGTGGGGTATATTCCCTAAACCAGGAGTGAGTGATGAGGATATTGCCTCGGCAGACGAACTGGGGCAAGTGGTCAAAGATGCATGGGATAAAAAGTCGTATGAAGACCTACAGACTAAAATTTTGGGGCTAAATAAAATTAGCATTGCCACCAATATTTTATTTATCGAAGAGAGAGCCAAAAGGCTCTTCTTGATTTGGGCAGGAATCATTAAGAAAAAAGGAACAACTGAGACAAAAAGGAGGCGTTGGTTAAAGGTGTTTAAATACTATTTGGTATTTGCATTATTTATAGTATCGCCGATTGTACTTACAATTTTTAATTTACTTTTAAGACCCTTTACCCTGAGGTCTATTAAAAAGAAAAAAGCTTATTATTGTGGGGTAAATTGACAAGAGAGATGCCGGAAGTTTATATTACGAGAACGTCAAGATTTTTACCAAATGATCTGATCAGCAATGAAGAAATGGAGGATTATTTGGGCTATGTCAATGGTGCTAAGTCGAGATCGAAAGCCATTGTATTAAGAAATAATAAGATCAAGGGACGTCACTATGCTATTACCAAGGAAGGGAAGGCAACACATACCAATTCGGAGATGGTGTCCCTGGCTATAAAAGAATTGTTTAGCTCGAATCCTGAAGAGATCAAGGAGGTTGAACTATTGGCTTGTGGTACTTCTACCCCGGACCAGATGATGCCGTCGCATGGCGTCATGGTACATGGGTGGTTGCCAGAGATGGAGTCTATCGAGGTGGTTTCTCCATCGGGAGTTTGCTGTTCGGGTATGCATGCTTTCAAGTATGCTTACATGGCCATCAAAATAGGTGACAAATCGAAGGCTGTAACTACTGGTTCTGAGCGTGTTTCGAGGATTCTAAGATCGGAGCAGTTCGAGGATGAAGTGAAGCGCTTGGAGGAGTTGGAGCAAAATCCAATTGTGGCTTTTCAAAAGGATTTTTTGAGATGGATGCTATCTGATGGAGCAGCTAGTTTCTTGTTAGAGGACAAGCCTAATCCTGATGGAATCAACCTTAGGGTAGATTGGGTAGATGGTATCTCATATGCCAACCGCGAAGAGCCATGTATGTATATGGCCTCAGACAAAATGGAAGATGGTACGCTCAAGAGCTATATGGATTATGCGCCAGAGGAGCTTATGCAAGGCTCGATTCTAAGTATCAAGCAGGATACGAGACTGCTTGATAAGAACATTGTAAGCCTGGGCTTCAATCACTTGATTAAGATTTTAAAGAAAAAGAATCAGTCAGTAGATGAGGTGGATTATTTCCTTCCTCATTTGTCCAGCTTTTTCTTCGAAGATAAAATAGCAGATATCCTGGAATCCAACGGGATGGGAATTCCAAAAGAAAAATGGTTTACCAATCTGTCCCAAAAAGGGAATGTAGGAGCAGGATCGATTTACCTGATGGTAGACGAACTGATCAAAAGTGGCAAATTGGAGAAGGGGCAGAAAATTCTTTTGGCTGTGCCTGAGAGTTCTCGATTCTCTTATGTGTTTGCCTACTTGACCGTTTGCTAAAATGATTCACTAAACCACACCCGTATGAAAGAGAAAGATATTCCTCAAGATGAAAGTGCTTTGAAAGATGTCACCCGAGAGGTGGTGTATGCCAAAGGCGAAGATGGGAAATATGTATCTTCTCTGAGCCAGGGTTGGAACGTGAAGAAGGAAGCCTTGGACAATGCCTGGGATGACGTCAATGAGAAAATAGAGGAAGCCAAACAGGCCGTAATCAATGGGGAGAAAAGTCCCATTTATTATTTCAAAGAAAAGACCTTGATGGATATGCCGACAATTACAGGTTATACAGGTTTTTGGTCCTTTACCGTCAAGAGACATTTCAAACCCAGCGTATTCAAAAAATTGAGTGACAAAAAACTGGCTATTTATGCCAAAGCTTTTGATATCAGTATCGAAGAACTTAAATCCCCTGACTTATCGTGATCAACGACTTTAATCATATTCAGGCCGCGCATTGTGAAAATGGCGTGACTACCAGTTTGCTCAAGCACCATGGCATTGATATCATCAATGAGCCATTGGCATTTGGTATCGGATCGGGTCTGTTTTATATCCACATTCCTTTTATGGTGGTGAATGGTGGGCCTGCTTTGTCTTTTCGCACTATGCCTGGGGCTATTTTTCAGCGTACTGCTAAGGCCTTGGATATTAAGGTCAAAAGGAAAAAATTCAGATCTGAAGAGGCGGCCAATGATTACCTCAAGCAAATGCTCGATCAGGGTATACCTGTCGGGTGCCAGGTTGGAGTTTTTCATTTGCCCTACTTCCCAAAAGAATATCGGTTCCATTTCAATGCACACAATTTGATTGTGTATGGATATGAAAATGGAGAGTATCTGGTGAGCGACCCAGTGATGGAAGGAACCAATCGCTTGACTGAAGAAGAACTGACCAAAGTGCGTTTTGCTCAGGGAGCTTTAGCACCTAAAGGGCATATTTATTATCCTGAGAATATCAAAGAAGTAGATCCTGAGACCTTGAAGAAAGCGGTGAGAACTGGGATCAAAAGGAACGTGAGAGATATGCTGAAAATTCCTGGCAGTATTGCAGGAGTGTCAGGGATCAAATACACAGCAGGAAAGGTTCGCAAATGGAGAGAGAAGTTAGGCGTTCGTCGTGCGGGGTTATATCTAGGTCAGATTGTTAGGATGCAGGAAGAAATAGGTACCGGAGGAGGTGGATTTCGTTTTATCTATGGCGCATTTCTAGAGCAGGCTGCAGATATTTTGGGAAAAGATGAGTTACTGAAAGTCTCGGAAGACATCACTGCGGCCGGAGATATGTGGCGAAATACTGCGGTTCAGATGGCTGGAGTGTACAAGGGGAGAATCACAGAGCAGAAGGATTTTGATGAAACTGCAGATATGATGATTGCGATCTACGAAAAGGAAAAAGAAACTTTCAAGAAACTGAGCAAAATCAAGCTGAATTGATGTCAGTTATTTCGAGAATAGAAATATCGAATCTTTATAAACGCTACAAAAACGCCCATCAGGACAGTCTTAGCGATATCAATATTACGATCGAGGCAGGTACCAAATTTGGTTTGTTGGGGCCAAATGGGGCGGGCAAGACGACTATGATTTCCATTCTTTGTGGTTTTCTGGAAGCCAGTAGCGGAGGAGTAAAATATTTGTCCAATGAAGGAGAGGAAATAGTCGGAAAGGGACTCAAATCCATCATTGGTTTTGTGCCTCAGGAGTATGCCATGTATGGTGAATTGACACCTATGCAAAATCTGGAGTATTTCGGTGCCTTGTACAATATGAAACCTGATGTAATCCATGAGCGAAGTGTAGAGCTTCTGGATATTCTAGGGTTGAATGAAGTAGCCGATAAAAAGGTAGCCAACTTTTCGGGCGGAATGAAACGAAGAGTCAATCTGGCGATTGGAATCATTCACAACCCTTCGATCATCTTTTTGGATGAGCCTACGGTCGGCGTAGATGTACAAAGTAAGCACGCCATCATTCGCTTTCTGAACGAATTGAATCAAAAGAATGCCACGATCATATATACTTCGCATCATATGAATGAGGCGCAGGAGTTTTGTGACGAATTGGTATTGATCGACCATGGCAAGGTCGTAGCTCAGGGAGCGACCGCCAATTTATTAGCCACCCATGGCGAGGAAGATTTACACACCTTATTTATTCATTTAACAGGAGAGGAGTACCGCAACTGATATGTTTCGATTCAGAAGTTCGATAAAGAAAGAATTGATTCTGCTGCTCAGCGATAAGCTCGGGCTTACAGTCATGTTTGTGATGCCCATGTTGCTGGTATTTATCATTACGATCATTCAGGATAGCGCCTACAAGATCGTCAATGAGAATAAGTTGAGCATGATCGTGTCCAATCAGGATGAGGGCGAGCAGGGAGAGGCCCTGGTTCAATTGCTTTCTGTATCTGGTTTTTTCGTAATTGAAGAAAATAGTGATCTTGACTCTGCAAGTCTGGAAAAGGCACTGATGAATGACGATATCCTTACCGCTCTTTATATCCCAGGCGATTTTAGTGTAAGCCTCAAAGCCAAGGCTGGTCAGGTGAGTAATACGATGATGTCTGAGTTGGGGCTGATGGAAAAGGACTCCTCAGAAACAGCAGTTGCTCCTACCTTACATTTTTATAAGGACCCTGTTTTACAGGAAAATTTTTCGGAATCCATCTCCAGAATGCTCTCTTCTTATTTGGACGTATTAGAGAATAAACTCATGATAGCATCTGTCTATGAATTGATGGGAAAGGAGCTCAATGAAGAGGCGCTCGCGAGTCAAATGTTGAACAACAAAGTAAAGATAGAAAAGCATACAGCCTCTCATTCAGAAAAAACCATTCTTCCCAATTCCACTCAGCACAATGTCCCTGCATGGACGCTCTTTGCCATGTTTTTTATGGTGGTGTCGCTGGGGGCTAATGTGGTGAAGGAACGAATCAATGGTAGCTTCATGAGACTGAAAACTATGCCTACCAGTTTTGCCATGGTGCTTTTTGGAAAGCTGTTGGTATATGTCACTGTGGCTATTTTGCAGATTGCTTTGATTTTTGGTGTCAGCATGCTGGTTTTTCCCGGACTGGGTTTGCCAGTTTTGGTTTTGCCAGAGGCCATGGGCGCGTTTTTGACTGTAGTGGTGCTGAGCAGTCTGGCTGCTGTCAGCTTTTCCCTAATGGTCGGGACAATCTCTAATACCATGGAGCAATGCATCGGTATTGGTGCAGTGTCGGTCATAATATTCGGAGCGATAGGAGGGATATGGGTACCGACATTCGTGATGCCAGATTATATGCAGGCCCTGACTGTGGTGTCACCACTTCACTGGTGTCTGGAAGGATTCTATATTTTATTTTTAAAAGGAGGAAGTTGGAAAGAACTATTTCCTATAATTTCGTACATATCTGTGTTTGTGTTGGTATGTCAGGGCATCACCCTGAGCCGATTGCGAACAGAGAAATTACTCTAAAATTACCAAGATGGACAAAGAAGCACTGAAAGTAGAGCTAAAGGAGAAGATCATCAAATACTTAAATTTGATGGATATGAAACCGGAAGATATCAAGGATGACGAGCCGCTCTTTGGCCCAGAACTGGGACTGGATTCGATTGATTCTATCGAATTGGTAGTGTTGCTGGAGCGTGAATACGGAATCAAGATTAATAACCCTACCGAGGGAAGAAAGATACTCGTAGATGTCAATGTGATGGCAGATTACATTTTGGAGAATTCCCCTAAAATATGACCAAAGTCTATGTGACCGGTATTGGAGTGATTTCGGCGATTGGCAACAACGTAGCGGAAAATCATGAAAGTCTGGTGAACGGAAGAACAGGGCTAGCCAGAGATTCCCAATATTTCAATTCTAAATACACCAAGAGTCACCCTTTTGGCGAAATCAAAGCTTCTAATGATGAGATCGCCAAGGCAATATCTGTTAAAGACCTGACGGGCTTGACGCGTACAGACCTTATTGCATTCAAGGCATTTGAAGAAGCGATTCAGGATGCCGGGTTGACTTCAGAATTTCTCTCTCATTCAGAGACCGGGTTGATTTCTGGTAGTACGGTGGGAGGGATGGTTCTCACAGATCAGGTGTTCGAGGATAGCAATATGAGAGCCAAGTCCACAGAGTTTTTAGAATCCTATGACTATTGCTCACACACGCTAAGGCTAACAGAATATTTCAAAATCAAGGGAATAACCAATACGATCAATACAGCTTGTTCTTCATCAGCCAATGCCATCATGATGGGGGCTCGTCTGATCAAGTCCGGTAGAGCCAAAAGGATGATCGTCGGTGGGGCTGATAGCCTGGCCAAATTCACGGTCAATGGATTCAATTCCCTTCAGATTCTTTCGGATGAGCTTTGTCAGCCTTTTGATCAAAATCGAAAGGGACTGAATCTGGGAGAAGGGGCAGCCTATCTGGTTTTAGAATCAGAAGAAGTAGCAGATACTGAAAAAATATATGCGGAGGTGGCTGGCTATGGGAATAGCAACGATGCCTATCACGCTTCCTCCTTGTCCGAAGATGCAGTCGGCGTATTGGCCGCTATGGAAGGGGCTTTGGCGGAAGCAGGAGTATTAGCTTCAGAAGTCGATTATGTCAATGCACACGGCACAGCGACGGGTAACAATGACTTGACAGAGGTAACTGGATTTGATAAATTATTCAAATCCATTCCACCATTTAATTCAACCAAAAGCTATACTGGACATACGCTAGCAGCAGCAGGAGGTATTGAGGCTGTATTTAGTTTACTATCCATGAAATATGGAGAGCTATACCCAAGCCTCAATTGCTCGAAAGCCATAGAGCCGATCAACGAATTACCAATTATTCAGTTTCATTCCAATCAGAAGGTAGAGACAGTATTGTCCAACTCTTTCGGGTTTGGAGGGAATTGTACTTCATTACTTTTCAAAAAAGCCTGATCATGTATATCAAATCAGCCAAGGCGATATCACCTCAACACTCGATTGATCTCAAGTTGTTTGAGAATGAAATCTTAGCGCATGAAGGGACTAAATACTATGCTAGCGAGCCAAGTTATGCTGATATGATTCCACGAGCACTGCTTAGGAGGATGAACAAAGCGGTACGCATGGGGGTAGGATCTGGTCTGATGACTCTCAAGGATCAACCCGAAATGGATGGCATTATTTTAGGTACGGCCAATGGTGGGATTGATGATAGTTTCAAGTTCCTTCATCAGATATTGGAGTACGAGGAGGGGACACTGACACCTACCAATTTTGTGCAAAGCACACCAAATGCAGTGGCGGGTAGCCTGGCTCTTATGACCAAAAATACAGGCTATAACAATACTCATGTCAATTATGGTTTGGCCTTTGAGTCTGCACTTTTGGATGCGATGATGCTTTTTGAGGAAGGAAAAGCTCGTCACTTATTAGTCGGTGCATTTGAGGAGATCTCAGACCATAATTACAATATGGATGCTCAAGCAGGCTATTTCAAATCAGAATCTATCAAGTCCGAAGACTTATTGGGTTCCGGAACAGGGGGGACTGTAAAAGGTGAAGGGAGTTCCATGTTCATCATGAGCCAAGAGGCAGCTGATGCCAAAGCCCAGGTCCTGGATGTGGTTCAGCTTCAGTATGTCGATCAAAAGGAATTAATTGAATCCATTGATCAGCTGTTGTCAAAGCATCAATTGTCTACAAAAGATGTAAGCCTCATGATTGGGGCAAACGGAGACATACGAACAGACCATTGGTACCATGATCTGATCTCTGAAAGATTCTCCAATCAGAGTGTGTATACTTTTAAGCACCTAGTGGGTGAATATCATACCACTGCTGGTTTTGCTTTGTGGCTTGCCAGCGAGTTGTTGAATAGAGATACTGTACCTGCCGTACTTCTTTATCAAGGAGCACATGTCGGCACAGAACATCTATTGATATACAATCATTTTAAGGGCAAGCAACATAGTTTGATTTTGGTCAAACGTCCCAGCTAGGCATATACTGAGTCCGAAGCTTTATTGATTAGTGCCTCTAATTCATGCAATTCGAAGGGTTTTTTTAGAAATTCGGTTACCCCCAGGTTTTTGTAATTATTGAGGGTGTCTGCCTGCGTGGTGCCACTAATTACAATGACCTTCGAGCTGTCAAAGTTCGGTCCTGCTCCTGCCAGCACTTCCAAGCCTTTCATGTCGTGCAGGATGTTGTCCAGTGTAATGATATCAGGCTTTTGCTCTTTGATCAATTTGATGGCTTCCTTTCCGTTTTTTGCCTCACCTACTACCTGGTGCCCCATCTTTTTTACAACCAGGCTGATCAGGCCTATGCTGTAAACGGAATCGTCTACTATTAATATTCTCATACTCTCTGCTGTTTAATACAAAAATGATTTGATTGAACGAGAGAATCAATTCGTAAACTAGCCTAATTTTAGATGCTCTAAAGGCCTTGTATGTCGGTAAAATGCCTAATCGGTACCTAGTGGGTCTAGCTTAGTTTTGGTTGGATAAGCTTTGATTATATGAATTTACACGTTTTGTAATTGTATTATTCTAATAATTTCTGAAACGTGAGTGAAATCCGTTTTGGGGTGAGTTTATTGGGTAGATATAAAAAAAAGCACTGGAACATGGTTCACAGTGCTACTTGCCTTTTGAGTTTTTTTGAGTTTTATTTTGTCAATAACGACCCTGCTGCTTTTTCCAGAGCTTCTTCGAGCTCTTGTGGTTCAAAGGGTTTTTTGAGGAAACGTGTAATGCCGAATTTTTTATATTCTGCTAGGACACTTTCTTCGTACGAACCGCTGATGACAATAAACTGGTTGGGATTAAAGTCTCCCTCCAATTTGGCCAATACATCTGTTCCATCTATGTCATTCAACATATTGTCCAGGGTGACGATGTCTGGCTTTAACTCTTTGATCATGGCGGCTGCCTCTTCACCATTTTTAGTTTCGCCCACAACCTCATGACCTTTTCTCTTCACAATTAACCCGATTAGCGCTATACTATATACCGAGTCGTCTACTATTAATACTCTCATCCTTACTGATTGATTATTTTGGGCAAAAATGGGCCAACAGCCTATCCGGGACAATTGGTAATCTGCCCTAATTTCAAGTTTAGGACTTTAAAGCGCTGAATCAGTGAAACGCCTAAATAAATGTATATACATATAATAAGTCACAATTCACTTTGTTTACAAAGCAGTATTGTTTAAGAAAATAGGGGTTAGAAGAAGTCTATGGTTAGTCAATTGTGATCGATTAGGATGCCACACTAGTCGAAATATTCTCAATTGCTTCTGCCAATTGGGTAGGTTGAAATGGCTTTGTCAGGAACTCAGTAACCCCCATCAATCTATATGCTCCAAGCGTGACCGGGTTATCCGTACCACTGATTAGGATGACATTGGATTTGTCAAATTGTGAACCCAGGTTCTTTAAAACATCAATACCTTTCATGTCTAAGAGCGTGTTGTCCAGAGTGATAATATCAGGATTCAAATTTTGGATCATCTCTACGGCTTCTTCTCCATTTTTTGCTTCACCCACGATTTGATGTCCCATTTTTTGGATTACCAAACTGATCAACCCGATACTGTAAACCGAATCGTCTACTATTAAAATTCTCATAGCTGCTAAATGTTGTTTAATGCAAAATTAAATTTGATAAACAACTATTTCAATTAGTAAGTCGACTGAAATTTGAACCAGATTGAGTAAAAAATCTTATAGGTAAAATCACCTAGACGCAGGGTTGAGGAGGTACAAAAAAAGCACTTAGGTACCCTAAGTGCTTTGTGTATTGTTTGAGTAAAACTCGAATTAAAGCTCTAATGCATCATTCATTTTACGAACAGCAGCAGCACTTGCTTCGAATTTCGCTTTTTCTTCATCATTCAATTTGAAGTCAATTACTTCTTCCCATCCATCTTTTCCGATGATTACGGGTACACCTACACAGATGTCTTCCTGTCCGTATTCACCTTCCAGGTATACAGAGGCAGACATCAATTTCTTTTGATCTCTTACGATCGCTTCTACCACTGCAGCACCTGCAGCACCTGGTGCATACCATGCAGAGGTTCCTAATAGACCAGTCAATGTAGCACCACCAACCATAGTAGCTTTAGCTACTTCTTCTAATTTCTCTTCAGACAGGTAGTTAGATACCGGAGTAGAGTTGTAAGTAGCCAGGCGAGTCAAAGGAATCATAGTAGTGTCACCATGTCCGCCGATTACAACACCTTGTACATCGTTAGGGTTACAGTCAAGGGCCTCAGCCAGTCTGTATCTAAATCTTGAGCTATCCAAAGTTCCACCCATTCCGATTACTCTATTTTTAGGTAGTCCACTAGACTTAGCAGACAAGTAAGTCATGGTGTCCATTGGGTTGGAGATCACAACCAAAATAGCATCTGGAGAATGCTTGATCAGGTTTTCGGTTACAGTCTTAACGATACCTACGTTGGTACCGATTAGCTCTTCTCTAGTCATTCCTGGTTTTCTTGGGATACCAGATGTGATTACTACTACTTTAGAACCCGCAGTTTTGCTGTAGTCACCAGTTGTACCTACTACCTTGGTGTTGAAACCATTCAGCGTGGCGCATTGGTTAAGGTCCATGGCTTTACCTTCTGCAAAACCTTCTTTGATATCTAGAAGAACTACTTCATCTGCCAATTCTTTCATGGCACAGTATTCAGCTACGCTGGCTCCTACATTACCAGCTCCTACTACGGTTACTTTCATTTCGCTTTTATTTAGAATTAAAAGATTCTCTTGTGATTGTTTTCTGGAGCGAATGTAGTTAAAAAAATGCCTTTATGATAGTTAAAAGCCCTTTTATGAGCAAAATCATGGATTATTCTGATACACGCTTCCTAGCTGGAAAAAGCCGAAATTAGATTTGTACTCTTTGAACACATTATCAGTGTACTGATTGTACAATTCAGCGATGGAGGCCATGATTTTTCCTTTGATTTCAGGGTGGTTGTCCAGGATCTCAAAAATATTGATTTGGGGGATCACATACAGATCCGCCTGTTCAGAAATAACGAGGGTATTGTAAATGCGCTTGCTACCCTCAATAAAAGCATTGTCGCCAAAAGAATTGCCTGCGTACACTTTGGCTAATTCTTCGGTATTCCCTTTGATGTCGATGTTCATGGAGATTACACCGGATTTTACAATATAGAGTGCATGGCTAGGGTCTCCGCTGAAAAACACCACTTCATTCTGCTTGTATTTTCGCAGATACATGTAGGGGAGAAATAGAGCCAGTTCGTCGTGATTCAGCTTTTCGAATTGCTTGATGTTGGAGAGAAATGAAAAGATTTCCAATTCATTCTTACTGTACCTTTTTTTGAAGGGGTTATACATTTCTTTCCATTTTTATGATGAGCGTTCGTTTTGTGGAGTCAGTGATTTTGTAGCGGTCATCGATCCGATGTCCTGCTACCCAAATGATATCATTATTTGATTCGAATAATAGCACTTTGTTTTTCAAGTTTAGTGGAATTTTGGCATCAATCATAAAATCACTAATCTTTTTTTGTTGCTTCATCCCTAGTGGGTAAAATCGATCTCCTTCTTCCCAATTCCTTATTTTAAGGGGGAATTTGAGCAGGTCAGCATCCAAGTAAGCCAAATTAGGGTCGGTAGAGAATTCTGCAGCCAAATCAATGTATGTCAGGCTGAACTGTTGGTCTCCAATTTCTATTTTTTGGTCATCCGCCTGGATCCAACTTTCGATTTTTTCCTGATCAATCGGTGTGATTACCAGTTGATCACGGTCGACGATCAATTCTGACTGTTCAGAGGTAAATCGTTTGCCAGAATAACTACTGAGCGCTGTGATGATGGCTTTACACTGATCCAGATTGAAACCGTAAGGTCTGAGGATATCTTCTAAGATAACCAAGCCACCATTTTTAACATCCATCCAGCTCATGTCCAGCTTGTGCACATCGTTTTTTACCGAGGAGAATTTCTTCAAAATGGATTGAGTACGACTCTTGAGTAGGAGCTCTAGCGATTCGAATCTTTCTTGATTTTGTGCGTAGGTTTTTTCCAAACCTGGATTGATTTTTTTCAATTCAGGAATGACTAAATTTCTAATCCTGTTGCGGTGGTATTTGTTGCTCTCATTGGAGGCGTCTTCTCGCCAAATCAGCTTGTGCGCCTTGGCATAATGGAGGATTTCTTTTTTGCTAGCAAAGCTGAGTGGCCGAATCACCTTGTCTTTTTTCCTTTTTATTCCTCTGAGTCCGGCGATTCCGGTTCCTTTGGTAAAATTGAATAGGGCCGTTTCCAGGAGATCGTTGCTGTGATGTGCGGTCACCAGATAGCCATAGGCATGCGTATTCATCAGCTGTTCGAACCAGTCATATCTCAATTCTCTTGCAGCCATTTGAGTAGAGATTTTTTTTTGTTCGGCTACACTCCCCGTCTCGAACCGGATCGTATGAAAAGGAACCTGGTATTGATCTGCCAGGGATTTGACCAGTTCTTCATCTTTGTCGGATTCTTCTCCTCTCAACTGGAAATTGCAGTGTGCGATTGCGAATTTCTGGCTCATTTCTTGCAGCAGATGGCAAATGACAATGGAGTCTACGCCTCCGCTGACAGCCACTAGTAGAGAATCGGTATTCGAAAAAAGCTGATGCTTTTGGATGAATTGTTGAAATTGTGTGCTGAGATTTGTCACCTATTAAATTTTAGATCAAACTTAGGTTTTTTTCGTTATTCATACGAATTAGCTTTGCCTTCTACTAAATAGAATATGCGCAGAAAAATTTTCTTATTAATCCTGTTGGGATCCCTTCTAACAGCTCAGAGCATACAGGCTCAGCGCAAAGATAAAATTCGATACAAAGCCGAAAAGCTTACCAATGCACGTTCAGACGAGGGCGAGCGTTACAAAAAACTGATTGATCGAGTGGTTTTTACCCAAAATGAGACGATCGTTTATTGTGATTCGGCCTATTTCTTCACGAAGAGAAATGTGATGGAAGCCTATGGTCGAGTGAGGATCAAACAAGGTGATTCGGTGACGATCACTGCCAAAAAATTGATTTATGAAGGGGATTCAGAAAAGGCGCTGCTACGTGAAGATGTGGTTTATAGAAAGGGTAGAAAGCGACTTTATACAGATTTCCTGGATTACCATATGAATACGGAAGTGGCCGAATTCAAAAATGATGGTAAGTTGGTCGATGAACAAAATACCCTCACAAGTAGTTATGGTATCTACTATTCCAAAAGTCAGAAGGCTTATTTCTACAATGATGTATTGTTGGTATCTCCTGATTTTAACCTTCGAACAGATAGTCTGGAGTATTCTTCGTTTAGTAAGGTGGCCATTTCAAAAGGCCCAACTTACATAGACGACAGGCAAGGAACAACGGTCGATTCTAAAGGAGGAACCTATGCTACGACCAAGGAGCAAACGACTTTTGCCAAAGGGACAATTGAAACGAGAAATTATATCATTGTCGGAGATGATATCTTTATAGACGAGCTTAAAAAGTTTTACAAAGCGAAGGGCAATGTGGTAATGACATCCAAAAAGGATAATATTATCATTTTTGGCGATGAGGCTCTTTACAACAAGGAGGAGGGAATCAGCCAAGTCTACGGTAAGCCTGTGATGAAAAAGATCATGGAGGATGCAGATACTTTGTATATGTCAGCAGATACCCTGGTGGCTGTCGAGAATGTAGACAAAGACAAAGAAAGGGTTTTGGGTTATTACAAAATATTGATGTATCAGGATGGATTGCAAGGGCGATGTGATTCGCTGGCTTATTTTCTTTCGGATTCTACCATACACATGTACAAAGACCCGATTTTATGGAATGAAAACAGTCAAATGGTGGCAGACTCGATTGATCTTACATTCAAGAATGATTTGATCTATAAGATGAACTTGACGCGACAGTCTTTTCTTTCTTCTTTGGATACCATGGGTCAATACAATCAAATTAAGGGGCGCAACATGATTGGCCAGTTCGATTCACTCGGGATGATTCAGACCATGGATGTAGATGGAAATGGAGAGAGTCATTATTTTGTATTGGAGGGAGATAGTTTGTTTCTTGGGATGAATAAAATTTTCTGTAGTAGGATGCGTATTCGTTTTGAAAACAATAGCATGCAGAATATATCCTTTTACAATCAACCAGAGGCTCAGTTTATTCCGCCCATTGAGTTGATGTCTGACATGCATTTTTTAGAGGGCTTTGAATGGAGAGGGAATGAAAAACCTAGCAAAGAGGATGTAATTCAAAGAAACACAGCTATCCGTCCTGCTGATCCTTCAGATATTCCAAATCTTAATGACACAGCCCAGAAGATGAAGAAGAAATTGGATAAGGAAGTCCCTCCGGATCAACAAAGAGCAATAAAGCAAGAGGCCATGCAACGAAGGTCAAGATAATTGCATTTTAGTACGAAGAGGACATAGGATCGGACTCAATAAATAAGGATTTTACTATTAAGCACACTATATTTGCAGGCTTATGCGAAAAACAAGAGTTTTTGGGGTTTTTGTACTGTTTTTGGGGCTGATTGCGGCTACTTCCTGTAGCGAATTCAGGAAACTTCAAAAAAGTACAGATTGGAATGCGAAGTATCAGGCAGCTCTGGCATATTACGAAGAAGAAGAATATTATAAGGCAGGTACCTTGTTAGATCAGGTTTTGCCTGTGATCAAAGGTACAGTTGATGGGGAAAAGGCTACTTTTTATAGAGCCTACTCTTATTACCACCAAAAACAATACATCCTAAGTGCGAGTTATTTCGGTGATTTTGCAAGAGTGTATTCACGAAGCGAATGGGCAGTAGAGGCTTCTTATATGGAGGCCTATTCTTTATATCTCCAGTCTCCGGATTACAATTTGGATCAGCAAAGTACCTATGCAGCTATCAATGCTTTTCAGGTTTTTTTGAATAGAAATCCTTATACAGACTATACCGAGGATGCTAATAAAATGATAGATGAGATGCAGCAAAAGCTGGAGAAGAAGGCATATGAAAATGCTAAGCACTATCATAAACTGGAAAGATGGGAAGCTGCAAGAGTGGCTTTCGAGACATTCGAAAAGGAATTTCCAGATTCGAAATTGAACGAAGATGTGAAGTATCTGGCTGTGGACGCGGAGTTTAGTTATGCCCAGCAAAGTATACGCGCTAAACAAAAAGAGCGCTACGACAAAACCATTGAGCTTTATCAGGAGTTAGTAGATGAATATCCTGAGAGTAAGTATATAAAGGAGGCAGAAAAGATCTATATCGAATCTGTCCGTGAATTAGAAAAATTATCAATTTAGATCATACATATTATGGCAATTAATCCTTCAATCGAAACAAGAGATGTAGCTAAGCTTTCTGAGCAAACAGGAAATGTTTACAAATCAATTTCTGTGATTTCTAAGAGAGCAAGACAAATTTCTTCTAACGTAAAAGAAGAGTTGAACGGTAAGCTAGCAGAATTCGCATCTACTGTCGATAACCTTGAAGAGATCTTCGAAAACAGAGAGCAAATCGAAATTTCGAAGTTTTACGAAAGAATGCCTAAGCCAAGTAAGGTAGCTATCGAAGAATTCCTTGAGAAAAAGGTAATGTTCAGAGACGCGGATAGCGAAGAAGGCGGAATCAACGTATAAATTACCCTCATGGAGGGAAAAAAGATATTAGTAGCTGTATGCGGTAGTATCGCCGCATACAAGTCTGCTCTTCTGATCAGATTGCTGGTCAAAGCAGGGGCAGAGGTCAAGGTGGTGATGACACCATCTGCACAGTCTTTTATCACTCCATTGACCTTAGCCACGCTATCTAAGCATCCAGTGGCCACCCAATTTGTTAAAAATGAATCGGGTGAATGGGAGAATCATGTCGATTTGGGTCTTTGGGCGGACCTGATGTTGGTAGCTCCTGCTAGTGCCCACACCATAGCCAAAATGGCCAATGGAATCTGCGACAACTTGCTGGTCGCAACCTATTTATCAGCAAGATGTCCTGTAGCTATCGCGCCCGCGATGGACCTGGACATGTATCAACACCCATCCACGCTTGCCAATATTCAAAAACTCCAATCCTTTGGAAACCAAATCATAGATGCCGAACATGGTGAGTTGGCCAGTGGTTTGACAGGTACTGGCCGCATGGCCGAACCAGAAAATATTTTGGCTTTTGTAGAAAAGCTGTTTCAGTCTAATCAACGGTTTAAGGATAAAAAGGTAGTGATTACTGCTGGTCCTACCTATGAAGCGCTAGATCCTGTTCGGTTTATTGGAAACCACTCTTCAGGAAAGATGGGGCTGGCACTTGCACATGCTTTGGCAGATCAGGGAGCAGAAGTTCAGTTAGTTGCTGGGCCTGGGAAATATCCTATTGAGTCAGGGAAGGTATTCTTGACACAGGTTCAATCAGCCGAACAAATGTATGAGCAAGTGTCTTCAAAATATGGACAAGCAGACATTGCCATCTTTGCAGCTGCTGTTGCTGATTATCGCCCGGCCAAGATTGCGGATCAAAAGATCAAGAAATCGGATGGTAGCATGACCATCGAGTTGGTAAAAAATAAGGATATAGCCGCTGAGATGGGCAAACTAAAGTCTGATAATCAAATCAATGTAGGTTTTGCTCTGGAGACTGAAAATGAGCAAGTTCATGCCCAGCAGAAATTAGAAAAGAAGAATTTTGATTTGATAGTTTTAAATTCATTGAATGACAAAGGGGCTGGATTTTCGCATGATACCAACAAAATTACTATCTTCAACCGCCAAGGTACAGCCATTCCATTCGGCGTGAAAAGCAAGAAGGAAGTGGCCCTGGATATTGTGAATGCCATTTATGATTTGCTTTAAGAGAATTCTGTTTTTAATTCTGGTTACGGTTATCTGCTTTTCATTAAAAGCGCAGGAACTGGACTGTCGTGTTCAAATCAATGCTCAGCAGCTCCAAACCACCGAACGTAGGGTGTTTGATGAAATGGAGGATGAGTTCACTCGGTTTTTGAATGACAGGAAGTGGACCGAAGGTGAGTTCCAGAATAATGAAAAGATCAAGTGCGCGATCATGATCAATATGGAGAGCCAACCCGACGTGTCTAATTTTAAGGCAAGTGTTCAAGTATTGTCGATTCGGCCAGTCTATGGTACCAATTACGAAACCTCCATTATCAATTTTGCGGATCGTGATTTCAATTTTGAATACACCCAATCGCAGCCCCTCAACTATTCGGACAATGCCTATACTACCAATATCACTTCACTACTGGCTTATTATGCCTATATGATTTTGGCTTATGACTATGATACCTTTGAGAATTTAGGAGGAGATCGACTGTTCGAAAATTCGTGGCAATTGGTTGGATTGGCTCAGCAGGGTGGATATGGTGGATGGGATCAATTCAGTAGCGTGCGAAACCGCTATTGGTGGTCAGAAAATGCCCTGGATCAAGTGATGAAAGGGTTTAGGGAAGCCATGTACCTTTATCACCGACAAGGGCTCGATATTATGGCAGAGGATCCAGAGAAGGGAAGAGCTAATATTTTAGAAGCCATCAAAAAAATCAATCAGGTAAACCGAGCCAAACCGCGATCGATCATGGTGATCACCTTTATGGATACCAAAGCGGATGAGCTGGTCAGTGTATTCTCTGAGGGTAATATGAATGTTCGTCGGGAGGCATATGATATTTTGAAGACAATTGACCCATCCAGGGATGATGAATTCAAAAAGATTTTGACCAACTAGATCGGATTATTTTTTAGATTCGCTTTTCTTTCGTGGCTATCATTTTCTGTCTGAAAACCTTATGATTACGCATCTTTCTATAAGCAATTACGCCCTCATCCGCGAGCTCAATATCGAACCACACCAAGGTTTGAATATGATCACAGGCGAGACTGGTGCAGGTAAGTCTATTATGCTAGGAGCGGTAGGCTTGCTATTAGGAAATCGTGCAGATGTCAAAGCGCTGCTGGATAAGGAAAAAAAGTGCATAGTTGAAGCAGAATTTGAAGTCAAAGACTTGGGCCTCAACACTCTCTTTGAAGAACTGGATTTGGACTATGAAGATCATAGTATCATTCGTCGTGAGATCAGTCCTAAGGGCAAATCAAGAGCTTTTATCAATGATGTTCCAGTGACTTTGGATGTTTTGAAGGAGCTGGGATTGAAACTGATTGATATCCATTCTCAGAATGAAAGCCTCCAATTGAGTAAGAAAGAGGTGAAACTGGAAGTTTTAGATGACTTTGCTCAAAGCAAGAAACAACTGATTGGTTATCAGTCAGTATTTAGGCAATACAACCGTGTAGAAAGAGAACTCAATGATTTGCTAGAGCAAACGAAAAGTGCCAAGCAAGATGCGGATTACAAGAACTTCCTGTTAGATGAACTAGTCAAAGCAGATCTACAGTCTAGTGAACAAGAGGAGCTAGAAGAGGAGTTGTCGGTGTTGGAAAATGCCGAAGAAATTAAACTTCAACTTTCACAGATTTACAACGAATTTGATGGTCAGGACATGGGAGTCAATGATCGATTAAAGGAGGCTGTAAGTGCTCTGAACAAAATGGCTTCTTTTGGGAAGGAAATTGAAGGTTTAGGGGAGAGGTTGAGTTCTGCTGTGACAGAAATAGTCGATGTGATCGGTGAGATTAATGCTGTACAGGAAACCGTAGAACATAACCCTGAGCGTATTGCAGAAGTGAAGAGTCGATTAGATTTGATCTTTCAGCTTCAGCAAAAACACCAGGTCAATTCGGTAGGTGCCTTGTTGGATATCCAAACTAAGTTGGAGCAGGAGGCCAGTGGAGTGATGGATATGGACGAGAAGTTAGAGTCCTTGAAAACGGAATTGTCCGAGTTGAAGAAAAAAATGGTGCAGGAGGCGGAATCGCTTTCAGAATTGCGACGAAGCAAAATCGATACTTTCTGTAATCAAATTACCGAATTGCTGAAGGAATTGGGAATGCCTGATGGCTATCTGGAAGTGGCCTACAAGCGGGTAGATCCATGGAAGATGGGTATTGATGAAGTGGAGTTCTTATTCACTGCCAACAAAGGGATATCACCTGAGCCTTTGTCAAAAGTGGCTTCTGGTGGGGAGTTTTCCAGACTGATGTTTTGCGTCAAATATGTGCTGGCAAGTAAGACAGCCATGCCTACGGTCATTTTTGATGAGATAGATACGGGAGTGTCAGGCGAGATTGCTATTAAGTTAGCACAGTTGATGAAAAAGATGTCAGCCAATCACCAGTTGATTTCCATCAGTCATTTGCCGCAAGTGGCAGCCAAAGGCGATCGACATTATTTTGTCTACAAGGATAACCAATCAGATAAGACTCAAAGTGCAATCAAATTGCTGGACGACCAGTCTAGACTGGAAGCCATTGCAAAGATGATAGGAGGGGATAATCCGTCCGAAGTGGCCATCAATAGTGCACGAGAGTTAATAGGATAGAAATTAGAAAATGAAAGTCAAAGAATCTCATATCTTTGCCTCTCAAATAGCAATAAACGAACAATCAAATAAAATAATATCAAATGGCTAGTGATCTTTTAAAAGGAAAAAGAGGAATCATTTTTGGTGCATTGAATGAAGATTCCATAGCATGGAAAGTAGCCCAGAAGGCTAAAGAGCAAGGAGCTTCATTTACGTTGACAAACGCACCGATAGCACTCAGAATGGGAGCCATCAATCAATTAGCAGAAGAATGTGGGTCTGAAGTTATTCCTGCTGACGCTACTTCAGTAGAGGATTTAGAAGCTTTGTTTTCGAAATCTACAGAGGTTTTAGGAGGTAAGCTTGATTTTGTGCTGCACTCTATCGGAATGAGCCCTAACGTGAGAAAAGGAAAGGACTATGGAGACTTGAATTATGACTGGATGCTCAAGACCATGGATATTTCTGCTATCTCTTTTCACAAAGTAATGGCCGTGGCTGAAAAGCAAGATGCAATGAATGAGTGGGGTTCTATTTTGGCCTTGACTTATATCGCAGCACAAAGAACTTTCCCTGATTACTCAGATATGGCTCAAGCTAAAGCTATGTTAGAGTCTATCGCAAGAAGTTATGGTGAGCGTTTTGCCCGATTGAAAAATGTAAGAGTGAATACAATCTCTCAGTCTCCTACCATGACCACTGCGGGTTCTGGTGTGGGTGGATTTGACGTATTCATGGACTATGCAGATAAAATGTCTCCATTAGGAAATGCCTCAGCTGAGGCTTGCGCAGAATACTGTCTGACTTTGTTCTCAGATTTTACAAAAATGGTGACTATGCAAAACTTGATGCACGATGGTGGATTCTCTTATTCGGGAATCACAGATCGTCTGGTTGAGCAGTTGAAAAAATAATAGAATAGTCTGGAGTCGGTAGACCAGAGTTCTCATAGGACTCTGGTCTACCGACTGTTGACTCTTGATCCAACAATGATTGCCTTTCCCAATGCCAAAATCAATTTAGGCCTCAATATCCTCTCTCGTAGGCCGGATGGTTATCATAACCTTAGTTCTTGTTTTATTCCGATCGACTGGTGTGATGTACTAGAAATTGTTGAATCCGATCAATTTCAATTTCAGTCAACAGGTATACCCATCCCAGGGGATGAGAATACTAACCTTGTCATCAAGGCCTATCATTTATTGAAAGGTAACTATGATTTGCCTCCAGTCAGTATTCATCTGCATAAAGTAATTCCAATGGGAGCTGGATTGGGTGGCGGTTCTTCGGATGCTGCTTTTACCTTGAAGATCTTGAATGACTTATTTGATCTGAAACTACCTGTCACCGAGTTGGAGAAGTACGCAACTCAGTTGGGGGCAGATTGTCCTTTTTTTATTGAGAATAAAGCCAAACTGGTTGGAGGTATAGGGGAGGTTTTCGAGTCTGTTAACCTCTCTTTAGAAGGGTATCAGTTGCAAGTGGTTTTTCCTGGGATTCATGTTAACACGGGTCAGGCTTTTCAGTCCATAACACCAGAGGACCCGACTCATTGGCCAAAAGATGTAGTTATAAAGCCGGTGGATAGCTGGAAAGATAAGCTGGTCAATGATTTTGAAAAACCAGTTTTTGCAGCACATCCGGAATTGGAGGAAATCAAAGAGAAAATGTATGGTGAAGGTGCTATTTATGCTGCTATGTCAGGTAGTGGTAGTTCGATATTTTCGATTTGGGAGCATGATGCTGAACCTGTTTCCTTTCCATATCCGTCCTTTACACACCAGTTTTAGTAGTTCCTTTTCTTTTTTTGAGGCCGTTCGATGGATAGCTATTAATGACTTGTTATCTTTCGAGAAAAAATAACCAAATCAACTTATAATGATCCGATTTATTTTAACAGGAGTTTTTCTTTTTAGCTGTGTTGCAGTTTTTGGTCAAGGTTCCACATTGAGCGATAAAATGGGGGCTGCCACCTTTGCGGAAGTGCAGAGATCCATGGGGATTTATGAAGACGAGGAATTGTTGGACTATGTCATGGATATAGGTAGGCGATTGGAAGAGGTAATGCCCGAGCACGACGAACAATTCAAGTATTTTTTAGTAGATACTGAGGACCCAAATGCCTTTGCTACGGCAGGAGGATACGTGTATGTCACACGCGGATTATTGGCCTTGTTGGACACGGAGGATGAGTTAGCTGGCGTACTTGGACATGAATTTAGTCATATCTTACTTAAGCATAGTGAGAAGAAAATTGGTCGAACAATTTTTCCTAAAGTACTGGAGATCCCAGGTAATCTGGTGGGGTCTATGTTCAGTGAGCTTTTAGGCGCTTTGATGAATAACCCCATAGAAGTGACGGCCAAGACAGTCAATTCTGCATTTGACAGAAGTCAGGAGAACCATGCCGATAAGAGTGGAGTAGAATTGGCAGCTGCGGCTGGCTTTGATCCAAAGGCATTGAGTTCAGCACTGGTCAAGCTCGAGTTTTTTGTGCAAACCCTGACAGAAGAAGAAAGTAGTTTTCATCTTTTTGACGACCATCCATTGACCAAGAAGAGGGTAGATAACCTAAAGGAATTAACAGCAGACATGAGTATGTCAGATAGATATGTGCAAAAATCAATTTTGCCCGCTATCGATGGATTGATTTTGGGACAAAACCCTAAGAATGGTGTTGTCCTGGAGGATAATTTGTTTTTGCATTCCGATTTGAACATATCTTTTCAATTGCCAGAAGGCTGGGGGTCGAAGAATACTCCTGAGTCTCTGACTGCTACTGATAGGAAGTCTGGATCAGGTTTGGGACTGGGGCTGGACGAAGAGAATGAGTCTGCTAAAGCGGCCTACAAGGCCTATGCAAAGAGTCTAAAGGGACAAAAAGGACTCATGTTGACAGTGGATAAGAAAAAGGAAATCGGGGGCTTTAATGCTGTGGAATTGTTGGTAGAGGATGGAAAATCAAATACGACCGTTGTGACATGGATCGAGTTTGATGGTGTCAATGGTTTGATACAGTTGGTAGGTAGTACATCTAGTGAAGAGCAGTTGAATAAAATTCAGCAGTCAATCTCTTCATTTAGATTAATTAATGAAGAAGAAAGAGCCAGAGTATTTACAAAACTGTTGAGAGCTGAAGAAACTGAGGCTTCTACTTTATCAGAGTATGCGAAAGAGAAAGGCTTTGACGGAAATATAAAAATATTGGAAATTCTTAATGGTCAGAGCGCTGATGATCAATTGGTAGACCAGGAAGTGAAGTTTATGGAGAAAGAACCTTACAACTAAATATAGCTCAAAACATGAATAAGAAAGGGAAGTCCTAGGACTTCCCTTTCTTATTTTTTATCCTTTATGAGTAGTAGGGCAGCTTTTGCCTTGTAGTCCAGACCGTCTTTGTATTTGTACTTGTTATAAGAAAAGACCTTGTTGAAGTAGTATGCTGCCTTTTCATAGTCTCCTCGAGATTCGTAGATATAGCCCGTGTATAAACATGCCGACGGAGCAAAATACCAGTTTTCATCCCCTGATTTTTTGATAGCGTTTAGGTAGTGGAAGATGGCTTCTTCTTTTTCTCCTTCCTTGTCGTAGAGTCTTCCATATCTATAAAAGTATTCAACCTCCTCTTTTTCGCTTTTTATACTTTGCTGTTTGATGCCTTTGAGTGTGCGATGCGCAATATCAAAGTATCCACCATCGGTAGCCAATCTGGCTTTATAGAGCTCTGGGTTCGGGTATTTGTCTCTGGATAGATAGTCTGCCGCATTTTTGTCTGCTGCTACGAATTCCTGTCCCGATTTTTGGGCCTTTTCCCAGTGCAACTCTGCTATTTTTTTCTGTCCTTCTAACCAGTAGCAAAGGAAGATTTTGAACCAGGTATCCTTGATGTAATTTTTGCCCTTGTGCATATTCAGGAATCTGGAGTAATACAGTCTGGCCATGTCGTACTCTTGTTTCTGCAGATAGATTTCTCCAAGATGATATAAAATATAAGAGATTGAATAATACTCACCCCCTACGTAGGTTAGTCTCGTCAAAGAGCTAAGGGCATCTTCACTGTGTGAATATTTGATCAGGGCGAGATTGTAGAAGTAATTTACGGCAAGATTGTCCTTGTTGTGTTGCAGGATGTCTTGAAGCAAATCCATGGTGACCTCTTCTTTGTTGACGATGTTAATGGCGATCAGACATTTGATCAAACTGGTCTCGAGCCAGTAGGGGTTTTTGAAATCGATCTCGCTTAATTCTTGCCAGCCCTCTATGACATTGGCTCTAAGTCCAAAATACCTTAATACCCAATAGTAACTTTCGGGCACCACGGCGAAAAGCACATGAAGTGTACCAAGAGATTTGTAATTGTGTTTAAAGTCCGGATGCTCTTCAATATTGTCTTTGATTTCGCTGTAGGCATTTTTTAGTGCCCAGCCTGCTCTCATTTCTTCCTGAAATAGTGTTTTGACTATGGCCCAGTGTATCTTTATCTCAGCAGAATAGAATTTTTTGTAGGGATCATCATCATCTAATTCTTCAACTCCTTCCAGATGATTATCTTCACTGTCTTCATATTTTTTAAAGAGTGACTCGTCTTCAGAAATTAAGATTTCCATAGCGTCTGCAAGGCTCATGGTGTAGTGGTAGTGACCAAGTTCCTCTTGACTTGGAATGATTGCCTTGAGCTGATCTCTGCCTGCCTCGAACTTGAGTTTGAGGATGTTTTGGTAGGCTTGGTAAATGCGCGGATAGGAGTCGATTGACTTTTGTCCAAAGGTAGGAAAATGGCTAAGGAGCAAAAGAATAAACAAAAAAAGGTGAGCATAACTCACCTTTAAATTCTTAATATGTCGACCCAAAAGGTTCAAATTATGCCTTCTTTTTAGTTCTTCTGGCCTTAGTAGGTTTCTTCTCTTCGATTACTTCTTCTACATCTGCCAATACTCGACCACAGTGCTCACATACGATCAGTTTTTTCTTCTCTCTGATCTCAGCTTGCTTTTGGGGAGGTACCACGTTGAAACATCCGCCACAAGCTCCTCTTTTAACAGGAACTACGGCCAATCCATTTCTTACGTTTCCTCTGATTTTGTTGTAAGAATTGAGAAGTCTCTCTTCAATTTTTGTTGAAGCCTTCTCTCTATCTTTCATCAATTTGCTTTCTTCCTCCTCGCTCTCTGCGGTGATGTTGTCTAGCTCGCCCTTCTTATTGTCAAGATCTTTTTGTCTTTCCTCTAAAGCGTTTTTTGTATCGAGGATTTCCTCGTTTTTCGCTTCGATTTTGGCGTGAGCTTCTTTGATTCTTTTCTCCAGGATCTGAATCTCGAGTTGTTGCAATTCCACCTCTTTGGTGATAGCATCATACTCTCGATTGTTTCTCACGTTCATTTGCTGCTCCTCGTATTTCTGGATCAGCTTTTCTGCATCTTTGATGGCAGTTTTGTTGTTCGTGATGGACAATTCTAAATCTTCAATAGCACTGTTGTGATTGGCTACTCTGGTTTCGTAACCAGCAACCTCATCCTCAAGGTCCATTACCTCTTCAGGTAGTGCACCGCGAACCTTTTTAATTTCGTCAAGTTCAGAATCTATTGATTGTAATTTAGTGAGAGCTTCAAGCTTTTGCGCTACAGTACTTTCCATGAATTTTCTAAAAGTATTTTACCGGATTTGTATTCTCCTTGGAGAAATTGAGTGCAATATTAGCGATTTTTTCTTTCAAATAATCATATATCAATTCTTTTGTAAACACTTCACTTTCATAGTGTCCGATATCAGCAATAATGATGGAATCTTCGGCATCAAAGAACTCGTGATACTTGAAATCCCCAGTGATAAATATGTCAGCCCCAGAGGATTTGGCTGTCCCCAATAAAAAGCTGCCAGCTCCACCACATAGGGCTACTTTTTCGATCGTGTCGGTATGAATAAAGGTATGTTTGATTACTGAGAGATTGAATCGATCCTTGAGTAATTGAAGGAATTCTTTGGTCGGGATAGGTGTAGGCAGTTTTCCAACCATTCCCGCGCCCACTTCTTGATTGAGGTTGTTTAGGTTGCTGAGGTAATATGCCACTTCTTCGTATGGGTGTGCTTTTTTAAGCGCACGCAACACTTTGTTTTGTAGATAGGAGGGGATGATTACCTCTACTCGGTTTTCATTTTCCTGATGAACCTCACCTTTGTTGCCTACATGTGGGTTAGCTGATTCATTGGCTCTGAATCTTCCAGTTCCTTCTACCGAGAAGCTGCAGTGGTCGTAGTTGCCGATTTCTCCAGCCCCTGCCTGATGCATGGCTTTTAGTACTTCATCAGTATGTGCTTTGGGTATGAATGTGGTCAGTTTGGTCAAAATTTCGCCTTTGGGTGCCAAAATTTGACATTGCTCCAGGCCTATTTTTTTGGCAATTTTATAATTGACTCCTGTCTGGACATTGTCCAAGTTGGTATGGATGCTGAAAATCGCAATGTCATTTTTGATGGCCTGAATGACAGTACGTTCCACATAGTTTTTTCCTGTCAGGCTTTTTAATCCTTTGAAAACAATGGGGTGATGGGCTACTATCATGTTGCAACCTTGTTCTATGGCTTCTCTGACCACTGCTTCTGTACAATCTAGTGAGATGAGGACGCCTTTTAGTTCCTGATTGGGATCACCCGTGATCAATCTCGAATTGTCATAAGATTCCTGATAGGCTGGAGGTGCCCATTGATTTAGTATTCCTATTACTTCGCTGATTTTCATTTTGCTTCAGTGATTAAGTATCGCTTCAAATCTAAAACTTTTCAGATGCATCCACCTAGTTTTGCGGTGATGGAATGGATAGCGAAAATGTTATTGTTGCCTTTTACATGGATTACTTTAATAATGGCTCGTTGGAGGCGTATCATGTTCAAGACGGGAAGATGGAAATCGGTGGAATTTGAATTGCCAACGATTGCTGTTCTGCATCATTTTCGAACCCAGCAGTTATTGACTTATTTGCCTTTTCTCAATAATCTCATGGATGGAGGTTCGATTTCATTTATACCACGTCTTTCCCTTCTGAATGCAGGAGAAACATTAGATCCCATAGACGGTGCAAATTATTCAACCTTGCGGAAGGGAGACTCAAAGGTGATAGGCTATCGTCAGAGTATGGTACTGGCAGTGTCGGAGTGTTTTGCCTTGTATTCCGATATGAAGAGCATCTTGGTCCCAACCAGAAAGCTGAATTTTGAAATCAGACAACAATCCAATCTTTTGTTGACTTCTTCGGAACGGCTTTTTTGGAATGAAACGATGTCTCCAGTGGGAAACAGGCTGGAGCCTTTGAATCAACTCCATTGTATAGATGTATGTTTGATTTTTTATAAGGAGTTAGCGGATTTAATAGCCATTGATCAAGAGGCGAGAAGCTTTTGTGGAAAGGAAACTTTGGTATGCTTTGTGCGGGAATCGAGCGCAATAAATCAGGAGACAATGGAGGTATATTATTCACCAGATGGATCAGAATTTGCAACGGATCGTGATACCTTTGTCCGCTTGTTTATAAATTCGCTTTTTGGAACGAAATAGCTCGGAATTTTGGTTAGAAAAATCTCATTACTTTTCATATTTCTGAATGTTACTCTGGCAGCTCTCGCACAGATTGTAGATGATTCTACCAAGTTGGTCTATGGACCTACTTCTACCCGATACATCACCGTGGGTGATCTCAAGCATAGTGATACCTTATATCATGTGATGGATACTTCTATCCACAATGTAGAGAATTTTGAAGTGCATCGAAGAGCTAAAATCGACTATCAAGATCTGGGGAATAATGGTACCGCTCTGAAACCTATATATTATGCTATTCCTGAATTGGTAGGAAGAACTACGGGGTTTCATGCCTATGAACCTTACGTTAAAACTGTTGAAGACTTTAGGTACTATGACAGCAAGTCGCCCTTCATAACTCTGGGAGCCTACTTCGGTGGAAAGGGTAGAAATATGGTTGATTTTAACTTCTCCAGAAATATCAATCCTCAGTGGAATGTGGGTTTCGACATCCTGCACATTTCTTCTCAAAAACAAATAGGCACCTCTTCGGTTAGGGAAAATCAAGTCAAATTAACTGCGGCCGATATTTATACCTTTTATAGATCCAAAGATCTAAAGTACCATATGATGTTTCATGCTTATTCGCATGATCAGACGGTATTAGAAACAGGAGGGGAGGTAGTCTACGAAGATGCGGATGATCTGTATCAGTACGAAGATGCGAATATCTATTTGCGCAATGCCCAAAGTTTTGACAAACGGAATCGATTTTTCTTATATCATGAGTATTCTTTGAGGCCATTCTTTGAGGTGTACAATAGTGTCACCTACAAGGAAGTGAAAAATGAATACACAGATACGCCATTGACCCAATCGATAGAAGCCCGTTATTATGATCAATATCTGATTCGAATAGACTCTACAGAGGATGCCTCTCTGTACAAAGAGTCCAATATCGAAGCGGGTATCAAGGGACGTGTAGCTAGTCGTATTTTCTATTCTGCTTATGTAAAGAGGAGGGATGTGAAAATGGAGTATAGGTACATTTCGCCATTTGAGAATGAGGCAGAAAATTATCTTGGTGGCGACATCAAAATTCACCTAACAGACAAGTATACCCTGTCTGGTCAGGCAGAGGTGATGCAAGATGGCAATTATTATTTCAAAGGAAATTTCACCAACAATTTCTTGAAGGCTAGCTATATCAGCAGTTTGTATAAACCTGCATTTATGACGGATAGATATTTTGGTAATCATTACGAATGGAACAATTCTTTTGGTTCTACTATCGCCAATTCCATTCAGGGGTCATTGTTTTATGAGTTGCCATTTCTGTATCTAGAGCCATCTGTTGATATATCTAGTGTAGATGAGTATGTGTATTTTGGATTGGATAAGAAACCTACTCAGGAAAGTGATCCGATTTTCATTAACAAGTATTCTGTGAAGGCAAATCTTACACTAGGTAAGCATATTCATCTTGATAATAGATTGGTATGGAACAATTTGTCAGGAGGAGGAGCGGCTGCCATGAGAATGCCTGATTGGAACTACTATGGCAAGGTGTACTATAAGAATATCGTGTTCAATGATTTCATGGAGTTTGAAGTTGGATTTGACCTGCGATGGCAGACAGCTTATTATGCCAAAGCTTATGATCCTATTACTCAGCAATTCCATATTCAGAATGACTTTAAAATGCCTATGTATTTCACCTCGGACTTGTTTTTCGTGATGAAGGCGAATAACCTGACTTTCTTCTTCAACTGGGTTTACATCAATCAGCAAAGAGACAGTGGTTACTTTGCTTCACCCTATTATCCAGGACAGCGGAGAGCTATTGATTTAGGGGTGAGATGGATGTTTTTTGATTAAAAATCAAGAGTTTAAAGGATATTAATAAGCAACTAAGGAAATGGAAAAGACGACTTTGGGACTCAATCTGCCTACAGATCCAAGATGGGTTAACATTGCTGAGAAGGATATAGCAGAGATATTGATTGATCATGCCTATTGTGAGCAAAAAGCAGCATCTTCGGGTATATCTTTGATCGTTACTTATCCAGAGAGAGAGGACCTTGTGGAGATCATGACTGATTTGGTTGCCGAAGAGTGGGGGCATTTCGAAAGAGTGCTGGAGAAAATGAAGAATCGAGGCATTTCGCTCGGTCGCAAACGTAATGACGAGTACGTAGCTGCCATTTCTAAAATTCTGAAGAGCGGTGGTAGCAGAGACGAGCAGTTGGTAGAGAAGCTACTTCTCAATGCCTTGATAGAGGCACGGAGCTGCGAGCGCTTCAAGTTGCTTTGGCAAAATATCGAAGATGAGGACTTGTCCAAATTCTATTATGAGCTAATGGTTTCAGAAGCGGGTCATTATCATACCTTCCTCGATCTGGCTAAAAAGTACAAAGGAGAAGAATACACCATGAAGAGGTGGGGTGAATTCTTAGAAAAAGAAGCCGAGATAATGAAAAACTTAGAAGTGCGCTCGGATAGAATGCACTGATTACTTCTTTCTTGCCGCTCTTTCCCATAGTACCGATTGTCTCCCTCTGATGATTCTGGCAAAGCCCTGAAATACGGAAACATTCATGAAGGTGAAATAGAAAGGGACGAAAAGTGCTTTTACCTTGATCTTTTGAGTCTGAAGTACAAAGCCTAAGAAAGCTAAGAAATAAAACCCCATCTGTAGAACCAGCACGACTCGGTAGAAGCCAGAATCCAGTGCCAGGTAAAAATTTAGAATCAGTACGCCAAGCAAAGCCAAAGGAGTCAGTGTCCACCTCAATACACGATGGGAAACATACTGCCAGCTGAGCCAGCCATATTTGAAAATATTCATCAACGATCGCAATCTCCAAATCGCCTGATGTCCACCAGCTGCAATTCTTATTTTTCTTTTAGATTCCTCTTTGATTGAATCAGAGCTGTTTTCTAGTGCGTAAGCGTCTGGTTCGTAGGCGATTTTATAGCCCTTTTGGGCAATAGATAACGACAAGTAGAAGTCTTCTATTAGTGTGTCTGTATGGATGGTTTCGTAGAGATCTGTACGTATGGAGAAGAGTTCTCCAGCGGCACCTACTACAGAGTAAAGTTGGTAGTCTAGTTTCTTTAGAAAGGATTCATATTTCCAATACATCCCTTCACCTGCTGAGGATGCCTGATCCGAATCTTCCTGTCTTACTCTTTTTTCCCCAGATACACATCCCACTTTTGGATCAAGGTAATGTCTGGTAATGTTGTGTAAGGCCATGGAATTCAAAACAGTATTGGCATCTGAGTAGACGACTATGGGGGTAGTGACCTCAGGCATGACCCTGTTGACTGCATGAATTTTTCCTTTTCTTTCAGGAGAATGAAACAGTCTAACATTGGGAAATTTCTTGACTCTTTCGGGAGTGCTATCCGAGCTACCATCTGTGACTACCCAAACTTGATTGAGTTCAGAAGGATAGTTGAGGTTAATAGCGTTTTCGATTTTCTCTTCGATATAGTCCTCTTCGTTGTAGGCAGCGATGATGTGCGTAATGGGTACTTCGTAGGTTTGGGTAAAGATTTCTTCTTTAATAGAACTGCCTTTGATCTTGACCAGCATATAAAGCACTATTCCATATCCTACATAGGTGTAAACTACAAGGCCGATCATGGCCCAAAACAATATTTCCATTTAGGTGAAAGGTTTGAAATGTTTAAAAATCAAAACTAATACAGCGTAGTGAAGATAATACAATTCTATAGATCTTTTATGAAAAGAATTCTTCGCTAATATTAAAAAAGTCCAAAAATAGGCCGTACTATTTCTTATATTTGTACCCAAGCAATTCAACCTAAAATAAACTTATTTCCGCAAAAAATGAAGAAGGAAATTTCAAACTGGAATAATTATCCAAAGAGATCAGTAGAGTTGGTCGATTGGAAGAATGATGGAGTGGCAGAGGATAAAACTTTTATAGCACGTGGGTTAGGAAGGTGTTATGGAGATGCTGCAATCGGGGATTTAGTATACAGTACTTTAAAACATGATTTAATACTTTCCTTTGATTCTGAAACAGGAGAAATTGTATGTCAATCAGGAGTGTCTTTTGAGACTTTGTTGGATGTCTTTGTTCCAAAAGGATGGTTTCTCCCAGTAACTCCAGGGACCAAATATATAACAGTCGGAGGTGCATTGGCTTCAGACGTACATGGTAAAAACCATCACGTAATGGGCTGCTTTGGAGACCATGTTTCTGAAATTTCATTGATCTTAAGCTCGGGAGAGGAGATGATTTGTAGTCCTAGTACAAATTCAGAAGTATTTGAAGCCACAAGGGGCGGTATGGGATTGACAGGTATTATCAATACTGTTTCTTTCAAGCTGATAAAAGTCGAATCAAGTTATATAAAGCAAAAACAGATCAAAGCTTCTAACCTAAAGGAGATTATTAGGCTTTTTGAAGAAAATAAGGATGCTACCTATTCAATGGCTTGGATAGATTGTTTAAAAGGAGGTGATTCATTTGGGCGTAGCATTTTTATCAGTGGGGAACATGCAAAAATTGATGAATTAGATTCAAAGACTAGGAAAAACCCTTTAGCAGTTAGTTTAAAGGGTAAACTGACAATGCCATTTTATCTCCCTGGATTTGTTCTAAATAAACTATCGATAAAGGCATTTAATTGGCTTTATTATAATAAAAATATAAGGAAAGTTCAGGAAAATGTGGTTCACTATGATGGTTTTTATTATCCCTTAGATTCAATCCTTCATTGGAACAAAATGTATGGTAAAAAGGGGTTTGTTCAATATCAATTTGTTTTACCATTAGAGAACAGTGAGGAAGGTTTGATTGAAATACTTGGAAAGATAAGAGCGAAAGGATGGGGATCTTTTTTGGCTGTATTAAAACTGTTTGGTGATAAAGAAAGCTTTATTTCATTTCCGATGGAAGGCTATACTTTAGCACTGGATTTTCCAATTAAGCCTGGACTTTTTGAATTTTTAGATGAGCTGGATGAAATAGTTGCCTCTTATGGGGGAAGGATTTATCTGTCGAAGGATGCTAGGATGCGACCGAATATTTTTAAGGATAATTATCCCAATGCCAAAAAGTTCGAACAAATAGTGAAAGAGGTTAACCCCAAAGGGAAAGTAAATTCTGACTTGGGTAGAAGATTAGAAATTGTGGAAAATCTCTGAGTTATTCAAATGGCCTAAAATGGGAGCTAGATGCAAGGTTTAACATTGGTATGTCGCCTTTTGTGTCACCAAATGCTAGAATTTCATTGTATTGAGATAAATCAATGTTTCTCTGGATAATCTTAACCTTTTCTTCGTAGTTAACATTTTCGTTTTTTATTTTCCCTGTAAAAGAAGAGTTGCTAAAATCAAGTTGCGTGCTTAGAACATTAATGTTTAATTGTTTGGCCCATGGGATAATCCAATTTTGAGGTGAAGCACTAACAATGTAGATGTCTGTATTTTTCTTCTGTAGTTCTGAAATTTTATTTATAGCCTTTGGACGTAATAGCATTGGAAGTTTCTCCAAGCAAAATTCAAAACAAAGCGCATTAAATGTTTCTTCATTTAAACCATGAAAAAAGACCCATAGGAATGTTTCTTTTCCTTTTGATTTAGGAATTATTCCAATCTTCATTAAAAAGAATATTGGAAGAAGACTTAAGATTTTAACCCAATATAACGTTTTACTTGTCGAAAATTTTGCTATTTCGAATAAGGTGTCTTTGGAGGTAATTGTACCATCAAAATCAAAAAGGGCTAGGGTCTTTTTCATTGAATAAATTAAGTTTAAGTATCGGCATGCAAGTTACTTGTTCAAAATAAGCGTCACAATTATTTCTAGCTAAGACATTAATTCGAATACATATTTTAATATTGTGATTTATATCCAATTCTATCTCTAGATTTTAAATTTTTATGGAGTTATTAACCATATTCAAAGTTCTTTATCGTAAAGTTTGGTATTTGATTGGGTTGCCAGTTTTGGCAGTTATCCTGACCTTTCTTCTAACTTCTGATTTTAAAAAGCTCTATCGATCGACGGCCCAGCTCTCTACAGGTTTCACCATTTCTCAAGAGGTGAACATTACTTCAGAGCGTTTTAGTCCTTATGACTCTGAGGTTAAATTCAATAACCTAATTGAAACTATGAAATCCTCTAGGGTTTTATCTCTACTTTCTTATAACCTGATTATTCATGATTTGGAAGTAGATGGGAAATCTAAATTTACGAAATTGAATATAGAAGATGAGGAGGATATCGCTTTTCTCAACTCAATTGATAAAGGGAAGTTAATTGGCCTCTACCATCAAAAATTGGATTCAATGTTAATTCTAAACACCCTTATTCCAGAAGAGAAGGAGGCTCAGAAATTAATGGAATTATATGAGTATGATTTTGAAACATTGAAGGAAAATATAAACGTTGGACGAGTAAAAAGTACGGACTATGTTTCAATCGATGCATATACAGAAAATCCATTGCTGTCAGCTTACATGGTGAACACCTTATGTAAGGAGTTACTTCGCTTTAATGTTAGGCTTGTCAATACTAGAAAGAGCAATACCGTAGAGACATTTGCCAAATTAGTTCAGGAAAAACGAAAAGAACTTGATTTAGCGACAGACAATCTTCAGAAGTTTAAACGCTACAATAGCATGGTGAATTTTGAAATGGAAAGGGAAAATAAAATCTCTAGAATCTCAGAATTGGAGCTAGATCTTGCGGAGGAAAATAAAAAGCATAGGGCTATTTCATTGCAACTTCGCGATGTAAAAAGGAGACTTTCAGGAGTCAATGATTTAGAGAGAATAACTAATCAAGATGTTGTCGAAATTCGACGTGAAATTAACGAAATGAATGAGAGGTATCGGAACAGTGGATATGTCGACAAAAACTTGAAGGATTCATTAGTTATTTTAAGGGATATACAACAGAGGTATATAAGAATAGTTTCTCAGGAGAATGAAGTTACCAGCTATGAGCAGTTACAGGCGACTAAACGTGAGCTTGAAGTAGATCTTCAAATCGCTGAACAAAATATTAAGGCTTTGGAAGAGAATATTTCTAATGCTAATGTCGATGTGGGAGGGTTTGCTTCTAAAGAAGCTAGGATAGATGCATTGGAAAGGGAGGTAGATCTTGCAAGTGAGGATTACAAAGCCGCACAAGAGAAGTATAGCCAGGCTTTGAATGTGTCGATGGCTTCTGGAGATTCAATAAATCAAATTTTACTAGGCTTACCTGCGACAGAGCCAGAACCTTCAAAAAGAATTATTATTTCTGGAATATCGGGGATGAGTACTTTTGTATTAATTGTGCTGACTATTGTTCTTGTTGAATTTTTGGATTCATCTATTAAGAATAGTAAAAATTTTACAACGCTGGTTGATCTCAAATTAGTTGGACTGCTTAATAATATTGATTTAAAAAAGGCGGATATATACACAATTTTCAACCCAGAGTTCAATGCTAAGCATAAGGCTCGGTTGATATTTAGGGATCAGCTTAGGAAATTGAGATATTTCATTATAAGTTCTCGAAAGAAGACCATTTTGGTGACAAGTATGAAGAATGCTGAAGGAAAATCAAATCTGATCCAAGCTCTTTCTGTTTCTATCAGCCAAAGTCAAATGAAAGTGCTAATAGTAGACACCAATTTTACGAATAACACATTAACCAAAGTGTTAGAAGGGGGAGATCAATTAGAGTCAACTATTGGCGCAAAAGGAGTCTTGAAAGCCGATATGATAAAGAAAACGAAACTCCCAAAGGTGGATATCATTGGATGTAAAGGCGGAGACTACTCACCTTTGGAAATTATGTTCTCCAGAACAATTCAAAAAATTTATTGAGGTAGTTAAGGGATCTTATGATCTCATACTTCTGGAAGGTGCATGTTTAAATGAAAACTCAGATTCAAGAGAATTGTCAGCTTTTGTAGATGGAGTATTGACAGTGGTTTCTGCAAAATCTTCACTTAGTCAAACAGATTATGAATCGATTGATTTCTTAGAAAGCTTAAAAGAGAAAAATTTAGGCGCTGTTCTTAATGATGTGGAAATGAAGGAAATGGATGCCTAGAAACTACTTTTTGAATTTGAAAAAGTAGCCAAATCCATATGGTATTAATAATTGATAAGCTAAAATGGGTATATATACTCCCAAAACCCATCCTGTAAGTAGAATGGCAATAGGAGAGTCAATAGACAGGAATTTGACCATTATGATTCTAACCGCTGATACGATTATTAAGTGCATCAGATATACCTGGAGCGAATGTCTTCCCACGATTTTTAGAAAAGATAGTATTTGATATTTATTCAGAATAAAAGACAAGGAAAATACGAATAGTGTGCCCAGAACAGCTATCAAAGCAAAGAAGTAGATATTCATGTCCTGATGAGTAAGCCAATAGTATTGCGTACCCCAGAAGAATGGAAATAAGATTAAGAAAGGTATAAAGGATTGAAAGAGTTCACTTTTCGATTCATCCAAAACGAAACTTCTAAGTAAATGACCAATTACGAAGAATATCAAAAAGTATAAGGTATCATGAATGAGGCTGTATTCTTTCACAAAAGTTGAGCAGCCCAAAGCTATCAAAGAAATAAAAAAAAGAAGCTTGTCGTTTATCTTTAGAGTTGTATTTAGAAAAAAGAATAGAATGGACACATTAAATAATGCATAAAGATACCAAAGTTGATCAATGGCACGGGGGTGAACTAATAATAAACCAAAGTCAATTAACCCTCTTTCTGCATTAGTGAACTTCGATAAAAGAATCTGAATGCTAATCTGGATGATACCCCAGATCAAGTAGGGGTAATAAATCGTGTTGATTTTATATCCAAAAAAGGCTTTGAATGTATTTCTTTTGGCAATACTCTTGGAAACGAAAAGGCCGGAGATCATAAAGAAAAGTGGCATTCTAAAACTGTATACGATTTCGTTCGCGTTAATAAGCCAGCTACTTACTTCTAATCCGCTGCGTTCAACACCTATTAAAATATGTCTATACACCACCAAAATAATTGCGATTCCTTTGGCATAATCAATCCAGCCAAGTCTGGCAATATTGTTCTTACTGATACCGGTGATTTTACTTACTGACATTGTATATTTACGACTCTTTTTAAGAATGAAATTTGGGCAAGAATAATAATAATTATTGGGTTAAATCCGGTTTTTTCGCGATTTCACAGCGTATTTCAATTCCACTTTTTGGTGTAGGTACTTTTCTCATTATTATCCGAAGTTTAACGAAGGAGGAGATGGGGGTTTGGGCTCTTTTTATGAGTATCACTACGGCGATAGAGGTTGGAAGAAATGGCTTGATCAAGGCTGCTATGGTGAAGTTTTTTACTGAAGCTGTAGATGAGCATAAGAAGGAGGTTTTGAGCAGCGCATTCTATATCAATTTGATTTATACAACGATAGTTCAGGTATTGCTTGTCGTTAGCAGTGGTTATTTGTCAGGTTTTTTTGAATCAGATCAACTTGGTCAAATGATTTTGTACTATTCCATAAGTGCTGTGCTATTTATTCCCTTTTCTCATTTGGAATATGTCCAACAGGCAAATTTGAATTTCAAAGGGATATTTATCAGCTATTTCGTAAAGCAAGGTTGGTTCTTTGCAACTATCTGTTTTCTGATATTAATTCTGGATCAAAATATTAGTTTAATCCAATTGGTTTTATTTCAGGCCATTAGTGTTTTTCTAGGCGCAGTATCATCCTATATTACTTCCAGGAAGTACTTGGTGTATAATCTGCGCTTATCATCAGAGTGGATTTCTAAATTGTTTTCTTTTGGGAAATATGGTTTATATACTAATTTAAGCAATTCGGCTCTTACCACCTCAGACCATATATTAATAGGGGGGCTGCTGTCATCTACTTCAGTCGCCATTCACAATGTAGCGGCTAGGATTACGAATGTGTTTGTAATTCCTTCAGTAGCTGTTGCTGATATATTATATCCTAAAACTGTTCGAGCCAATGAAGATGATGGGGTCAACGCTGTGAAATCATTATATGAAAAGGCAGTAGCTGCTACCTTGGTGCCGATGATCCCTGTGATCATAGTGGTTCAGCTTGTGCCAGAATTTATTATATACCTGCTGGCAGGATCGGATTATATTGAAGCGACTCCTATACTTAGAGTCACTATTTTAGGTATTATCATTTTGCCCTTTCTGAAGCAATTTGGGACCGTGATGAATACTTTGAATAAGCCACATTATAACTTCTACTTTGTTTTATGTATTGCCTTATTAAACATAGGTTTGAACTACCAATTGATTAGTATGTTTGGTATCTTAGGCGGAGCTATTGCGACCTTAATTTCATATGTTATAGGGTTTGTATCATGTCAGTTAATTCTTCAAAAAGTAGGTGGCATTTCAACCAGTGCTGTATTCAAATATACGATTAACTATTACACGCAAATGTTTAAATGGACCTTAACCAAAATCGCGAAGAAATAATATATCCCCCAATTGTTTGTCTTGGATTTACCCCTTGGAATGGTAATTATGCTAAAAGTACCACTCAGTTGATCAATAGATTAGCGAGGAACCATGAGATAATATATGTGGATTATCAATTTACCTTTAAGGATGTACTATACAGATTTTTAGGTAAAAGTGACCTTGATGTGGGACCAATAATCGGTACCAAAAAGAGCCTAAGAGTTGAGAGAACTGATCAAGGGACTGATGTGAATGTGCTTTCCTTACCGCCTGTTTTTCCTATCAATTGGATTGATTCTGAAAGCATTTTTCGTTTTGGACTAAAAGTGAATAGTTGGTTGATTCGAAGGAAAATCAAAAGTGCTGTTAAAAAAATGAAGTGGGATAAAATAGCTTTTGTAAGTGCTTATAATCCCTTCTTTGCTTTGGATTCAGTAGGAAAGCTCAATGAAGCCTTGCATTGCTATTATTGTTATGATGAGATCAGCGGTTCTCCTTGGGCTCAGAAATATGGCGCAGGAGTAGAGTTGGATTATATGAAGATGGTTGATATGATTTTTGTATCCTCTAGAACCCTTCAGAAATCAAAGGCTAAAACAAATCCAAATTGTGAGTTGATTCAAAATGGAGTAGATTTTAAATTTTTCAATGACTATTACATACAAAATGGATATAGTCGTGAGCCGGATAAAGTTGTAATTGGATATGTAGGTAGTTTAGATGAAAGGATTGATTATGCCTTGATTAGAAAGATAGCTGAACAGTTTTCCGATGCTGAGGTAAGGTTAATTGGTAGAGTAGTTTATCCAGATTTATTGGAAGAAATACGGGGAGTTGAAAATATCAAACTGATTGGGGCATTAGAATATGAAAAGTTGCCAAAAGAGTTGTCTAAATTTAATGTTGGTTTGATTCCATTTCTTAAAACAGTATTTACCAAGAATATTTATCCTTTAAAGATTAATGAGTATTTGGCAATGGCCTTACCAGTGGTAAAGTCAAATTTTTCCGAGTTACCTGAGTTTGATTCACTTGTATATACTGGTGATACACATGAGGAGTTTATCGCAAGTGTGGAGAGAGCTCTAGATGAGCCAGATAGGTACTTGATGAAAGAACGTATCGATATGGCATCTTCAAATTCATGGGACTTTAGTGTGGCAAAAATGTCACGTTTAATATCTGAAAAATTCAATTGAAAATAGAAGAAGTAATAAACCAGAACCCTAACAATGAAAATTAATAAAGTCATAATTTTCCTCTCTTTTCAGTCAATTTTATTGATCGGCGGACTTTCGGCACAAACAAGGGAATATCACATTCGTTCCATTGAGGAGCAAGAGAGAATTGATGCATTTGGTGAAAAATTGGTAGATCTTGCTTATCTCAATTATCCTGGTTTTTCTATCAAGGATGAGGAAGTTGCAATTGCTGAGTTAGAGGTTAAATTATCGAAATACGCATGGTTGGATCAACTAACAGTCAGCGCCAATATTAATGAGTCTGTAATAGACCCACCGAGTTCTGATATGGTGCCTAATGTTTATTACCCCAGATATAATTTTGGAGTAAGAATCCCGGTTGGAATTTTTGTAAGGCAGCCTACGCACACGAAAATTGCAAAAAAGATGCATCAGATTAGTTTATACAATCATGAAGTGTCCTGGATGATGCTGAAGAAGGAAGTATTATCCTCCTATAATGATTATTTGATGTATAAGGAGGTATACGATTTGAAAATAGAGATTGCGGAAGAGGCCTATGCAATTTTGATGAATATGGAAGACAAATTTACAAACGGTGAAATTGAACTTGAACTGTATAACAATGTAGCTAAAAACTATAAATTGGATGTCGAAAAATTATTCGCCGCAAAAGCAGAGATGGAAAACGCTAAATTAGAATTGGAGATGTGGATAGGAAGGGATCTAGAAGATGTAAATTAAATCAAGAATATAATGGAATATGTAAGTGAGAAATATCGAGATCTAAAAAAGACTGCTGCTGAATGCAAGGAGTTGTATCAGAATGCGTCACCTTTTCCTAATTTTTACCTTGATGATTTTTTTGATGAAAAAATGCTATCTGAGGTATTAGAGGAATTTCCAGATATGCGTAAAAAGCCTGATCTAAAGTTTGAAACCCCTAACGAAAAGAAATTAGCCTCAAAAGGCGAAAGTAGATTTGGTCCTAAGACCAAGGCGTTTATGCATTATTTGAATTCGGAACCATTTTTAAATTTTCTAGCCGAGGTTTCGGGTATTGATAAGTTGATTCCTGATCCTTATTTTGAGGGAGCAGGTTGTCATCAAATTGAACCAGGAGGAATGCTGAAAGTGCATGCGGACTTTAATAAAAATCGGTATTTGGGACTGGATAGAAGATTGAACTTTTTGATTTATCTGAATAAAGATTGGGATGAATCATATGGAGGACATTTTGAGTTGTGGGACACTGAAATGAAAAAATGTGAAAAGAAGATATTGCCCTTATTTAATAGGATTGCTATGTTTTCCACAACATCTTTTTCTTATCATGGACACCCAACTCCACTGTCTTGTCCAGAAGATCGTACACGACAGTCGATTGCTCTGTATTACTATACCAACGGTAGACCTGATGGAGAAGTAGTAGAAGGGTTAGAGGATCATAGAACGATCTTTAAATATCGTAAGGATGATGAAGAGGCGAATAAATTTGCTAGAAAGCAAAGAGTGAAACAAATAGTAAAACTCTTTATTCCACCTTTGTTAACAGGTGGATTAAAGGAGCTTAAAAAGTATTAGGAATTAGACATAAAAAAAGGAGCTCATGAGCTCCTTTTTTTATATCTACATATCACTACAATAGTTATTCTATTTTATTATTAATCTTTCTGTATCATACTCTTGATTGGTTTTGACCAAAAGAATGACCAATTGAGATTTCATATTAGATATATCCTTTGATAAATCAAGATGGGTATTATTTTCTTCATATTGAAGCTGCTGATAAAAAACACTTTTACCATCTAGGGTGAAAATCTCTAAAGTTACGGTTTCTCCTGTCTCAATATTCAAATTAAGGTTGACAATACCCTGAATAGAAGGATTGGGATAGAGGTTCAAGATGATCTGAGGATTAATAGTTTGGTCATCAACAGAAAGAGGTTGAATAGGTAATGCTTCTACAGTAATAAGGATATCATCAGACGAGCTGTTTCCAGTATTGTCTGTTACTTCTAAAGTAATCACATATTCTCCCGGAACGTCTATGCTTATGGTTGCAATGGCTTGATCAGCTTGTTTAATATATGGTTTGGCAGGTCCTGAACTGATACTCCATTTATACTCTGCAATAGAACCATCAGAATCAGTCGATTGAGACCCGTCTAGTTCAATTGTTTCACCAGCCATCATTGTTACTTTTTCCTCGCTGATTAGAGCAATGGGAGCACTGTTTTCAACTAAGATAGAGATGTTGTCAGTAGCACTCGAACCTAAATTATCTATAATCTCTAAAGTAATTACATATTCTCCTACTTGATCAAATTTTACTGAAGCGGTGGCTTTATCTGAATTTTCAATTGTTGGGGTAGTAGGTCCAGAACTTACAATCCATAGGTACGAGGATATGGTGCCATCTGGATCAGAAGAGGTCGATCCATCTAATGTTAATGTTTCTCCCACTTGAAGGTTTTGAGAATCCGTGCTTATTATAGCAATTGGAGACTTATTACCGACTATAAGGGTGATTAAATCAATTGAACTTGCTCCAAGATCATCGGTTACCTCCAGCGAAATAACATACTCACCTGGGATATCAATGGTAGTAGAAGCTAAGGCATTACCTGCATCTTGGATCGATGGTGTAGATGGTCCAGAACTAACTGTCCATAAATAGGACGCGACCGTACCATCAGGATCCGAAGACCCTGTACCATCTAGAGTCACTTGCTCTCCTATATTGATAGATTCTGATTCTTTACTAATGAGAGCAATGGGGGCTCTATTCTCAACGGTAATAGTGATTAAGTCAGTGGAGCTTAGTCCAAAATTGTCAGTGACTTCCAGAGTGATGGTGTATATACCAGGTGTGTCTATTGAGACGGAGGCATTGGACTTGTCAGCATCATCAATAGTTGGGATTGAAGGTCCAGAACTGATCGTCCACGCATATGAAGTAATTGTGCCATCTGGATCAGAAGATCCTGAACCATCCAATTCTACAGATTCCCCGGTTTTAATTGTTTCTGTCTCTTTACTTATTAGAGCGACAGGTGCTTGATTTACGACTATTGTGATATTATCAATAGAACTAGCACCTGT
>NZ_JAOYOD010000002.1 GCF_025833875.1 Reichenbachiella ulvae
AAGGAATAGATCAATTAGTTATGCACGCATACTAAATCACACGATTCTCCGAGTACTCCTTCATAGCAATATTCATCGTTTCAAATCCACGCATCGTTTTTTCTCTAATCTTTCTCATAATTGGGCCTTGCAAAAGACCAGAGAAGTTTTCACCATGTATCAGTTGGGTCTGGAATTCAGTAACTGGATGGAGTTTGAAATAATGGTTGCCTGCAAAAAGACCTTTCAGCAAGATTTTGCCCATCCATTCAAATTGGCGACCTTCTTCACACACGACTACTTTAGGTTTAAAAAAGTTTTTCTTTCCATCCATGTTAATAATCACATCTAACTTATTCCCCAACACAGGTTCCCCTTCTATAGTGATAAATGGATTCCAATCTCGGTACGCTTCAAAATTCATCAACACGCGCCACACCACTTCCACAGGTGCTTCTATCAATATTTGAGTTTCAATGTTTTTCATAAAATTCAGATCAACTTTCTACAAAAGTAAAACGTTCCGATCAGGCTTAGTGGTAAGTAGTAGAAAAATTGGATTTTCCCACACGGCAAACAAAGCCCTATTTATAGTTGAAAATATAAAGTCCTTTACTTTAAGCCCAACGATTAGAGCCGAAAAGCCAAACTTTCAAACCCTATAAAGAATGTACCAATGCCCCTTATCTTCTACTTAGATCTGCTTGATTACTCCACAGCCCATTAATCAAGCAAATATTTGTTTTGACGGATTATTCATCTAAATTTGCATTCGAAATATAGATTTCAGGAATGAGGGGACTTGAGTCCCCTATTTTTATGGTAGAAATTGTGACTGAGAGCATCGTAAATAAAATACAAACACTTGTTGAAAGTATCCTTGCAGAACAGGACGACCTGTTTTTAGTGGATATCATCAAAAAAGGAAACGCCCAAGTTGGGAAAGTCATTGTATTGCTCGATGGCGATCATGGGATTTCGATCGAACAATGTTCTAAGGTAAGCCGCGAAGTTTCTCGTTTTATTGATGAAGAAATTGATCTGGACGAACCGCTGACATTAGAAGTCTCTTCAGCAGGGTTAGATCACCCACTCAAACTGAACAGACAGTATGTCAAAAACATTGGCAAAAATGTAAAAGTGACTTTGAATGACAACTCCCTAGTGGAAGGTCAACTCACCAAAGTAGATGACAAGTCCATCGAATTAGAAGTTTTGATAGACAAAAAGAAAAAAACTACTGAGTCCAAAGTCCTTAATTTTGAGGAAATAAATAAAACTATTGTTCTAGTTTCATTCAAATAATAAAATGGATAGTTCTGTATTAATAGAGTCGTTTTCGGATTTTGCAAAAAGCAAAAATGTAGATCGTCCTACGATGATAAGAATACTCGAAGATGTATTCAAAACTATGATCCGAAAGAAGTTTGAATATGATGACAATTTTGACATCATTATCAATGCTGACAAAGGTGACCTTGAAATTTGGAGGTTTAGAGAAATTGTGGATGACAACTCAGAAGACATCTGGGATCATGACAAGGTCAGTCTGACCGAGGCTAGAAAAATAGAGCCCGATTTCGAAATTGGCGAAGAAGTAGCTGAAGAAGTGAAACTGCTTGATTTTGGTAGAAGAATGGTAATGACTGCACGTCAGACCTTAATTCAAAAAATCAAAGACCTAGAAAAAGACATTCTATTTCAAAAATATAAAGATCTCGTAGGTGAAATCATCACAGGCGAAGTATATCAAACTTTGAGTAGAGAAGTTCTGCTGATCGATGGAGACGGAAACGAATTGACGATTCCTAAATCAGAACAAATCAGCAAAGACAGGTATAGAAAAGGTGATTCGGTAAGAGCCATTGTAGATCGCGTAGAGATCGTAAACGGCAACCCTAGAATTATCTTATCTAGAATCTCTCCTACTTTCCTCGAAAGACTTTTCGAAAGTGAAGTACCAGAGGTTTATGATGGATTAATCACCATCAAAAAAGTGGTTCGTGAGCCAGGAGAAAGAGCTAAAGTAGCAGTAGAGTCTTACGACGACAGAATTGATCCTGTAGGTGCCTGTGTGGGCATGAAAGGGTCAAGAATTCACAGCATTGTGCGTGAATTACAAAATGAAAACATTGATGTGATCAACTTCACTGACAACTTGGATCTCTATATCACTAGAGCACTAAGTCCAGCGAAAATTACAAGCATCAAAATCGAAGAAGAGAATAAGCGAGTGTCTGTTTACCTCAAGCCCGACCAAGTATCTTTGGCTATCGGAAAAGGTGGACAAAACATCAAACTAGCCAGTAGACTAGTAGACATGGAGATAGACGTCTTCAGAGAACTAGACGGACTAGAGGAAGAAGATGTAGCCTTGGCGGAATTCACCGACGAAATCGAAGATTGGGTAATCGACGAATTGAGAAAAATCGGTTTGGATACAGCTAAGAGTGTATTGTCACTTTCTACTGAAGAATTGCTTAGAAGAACTGATTTGGAAGAAGAGACCATCAATAATGTCCTTTGGGTGTGTTAAAACAAGAATTTGAACAATAACTGATTATTAAAATCAGAAGAATACTTTTTAATTGACTATGGCTGAAGGTAAAATGATAAGACTCAATCAGGCAGCAAGAAAACTAAATGTCGGTATGGATACCGTCGCAGAATTCTTGTCTAGCAAGGGGCATGAGATAGAGCGGAGCCCCAACACCAAGCTTACTCCGGATCAATATGCGATACTGGCAAAAGAATATGCCGATTCTGCACATGAGAAGGAAGAGGCCAGCGGTCTCACTATTGGCACCAAATCTGGCGACAATGTGGTGATCACTGCCGAAGCTACTCCGGCAAAAGAAGAGCCCGTCAAAGAAGAAGAGATTCTTATTACAGACAATACTGCTCCCGTAGAAGACGCTCCTGCTGCGGAAGAGAAGCCTGAAGAAACTGCAAAAACAGAAGAGTCATCTGTAGACAGCCCAAAACTTCAAGGTTTCAAAGTAGTCGGTAAGATTGATCTTGATGGCGCCAAGAAAAAAGAAGAACCTAAGAAAGAGGAAGCTCCTAAGGTAGAAGAAAAAGCGCCAGCTCCTGAGGTGAAGAAAGAAGAACCTAAAAAAGAAGAACCTAAAAAAGAAGAACCTAAAAAAGAAGAACCTAAAAAAGAAGAGCCAAAGAAAGAAGAGCCTAAAAAGGAAGAAGCCCTTAAAAAAACAGAGGCCAAAACTGAAGCTAAACCAAAGGCAGTAGAAAAAACACCTACACCTGCTCCTAAACAGGAGCCAGCTAAACCAGACGAAACTCCAGCACCTGTCGTAAAAGAAGAAAACAAAACCATCGAAGCCAAAGCGGATTCTCTACGAGGACTCAAAGTATTAGGTAAAATCGAATTGCCTAAAGCTCCAAGTAGAGGAGACGAAGAGCTAAGTCCGTCTTCATCTGACACGTCTGGCGATAAAAAGCGCCCTAGAAAACGTATCAGCACGTCTAAGAAGGAAGTCGGTGGACCTAGAAATGCAAGACCAGCACAAGGAGGCAGATTCGACAAAGGCAAAAAGAAAGTCGTCAAAGAAGAATTGACCGACAAAGAAATTCAAGATAAGATCAAAGCCACACTTGCCAAACTGAGCGGTGGAAATACCAACTCTGGTGTAAGCAGATCGAAATACAGAAAAGAAAAACGATCCGCCGTAGCAGATGCCGAAGAAGAAAGGCTAATGCAAGAACAGGAAGAATCTAAGATACTAAAAGTAACTGAGTTCGTTTCCGCTAATGACTTGGCTAGTTTGATGGACGTGTCTGTCAACGACATCATTTCAACCTGTATGTCTTTGGGCATGTTTGTGTCTATCAACCAGAGACTCGATGCTGAATCGATCACCATCATTGCTGATGAGATTTGGATCACAACGTAGACTTCACCACACAAGACTGATGAAGTAGATGTAGCCGAAGAAGAAGATTCAGAAGTATCATTGCATCGACCGTGGCTCCGATTGTCACCATTATGACATGGACACGCAGATCACATGGCAAGACCTCTTTGCTCGATTACATTAGAGATTCTAGAAGTAACTGGCAGGGTGAGGCAGGTGGTATCACCCAGCACATCGGCGCCTGATGACGTATACCACTCGAGTCGGGGCAAGAAAATTGCTTTTCTTGAATACACCTGGTCACGAAGCCTTTACCGCCATGAGAGCGAGGGGTGCCAAGATGTACAGAATATATTGTAATCATCGTAGCTAGCAGGCTAGTACGATGACGTGATGCCACAAACTGAAGAGGCAATCAATCACGCCGAGGTAGCTGGTGTTCTCGATCATTATTGCAATCAACAAAGTAGACAGGAGCCTAAGCGCTAACCCTGATAAAATTATGGAAGCATTGTCGGCCAACAATATACTGAGCAGAGGACTGGGGGGGTAATTACCGAGTGTCAAGAAATCTCTGCCTTAAAAGGAGGACAAGGTATCGATGACCTCCCTGAGAAAGATACTGCTCGAAAGCCGAAGTCTTGGAAGCTAAAAGCGAATGCTAACGAGATAAGCGGCTCGGTTCGACCATTGAGAGCATCTCTGGACAAAGGGGCGTGGACATGTTACCACCATGATGGTACAGTCGGGCACATTGAATGTGGGCGGCGTGGTATTGGCTGGATCTTACTTCGGTAAGGTAAAGGCCATGTTTGATCACACAGGCAAAAAACTAACCAAAGTTGGTCCTTCTACCCCACTACAAATGCTAGGACTAGATGGTGCGCCACAAGCAGGAGACAAGTTCAATGTCATGGAATCTGATCGCGACGCCCGTGAAATTGCGACTAAACGCGAGCAAATACAACGAGAACAAAACATCCGAACTAAGAAGCACATTACTTTGGATGAGATTGGTCGTCGTTTGGCAATCGGTTCGTTTAAAGAATTGAACGTGATCGTGAAAGGTGACGTGGATGGATCTGTAGAAGCCTTGTCTGATTCATTATTGAAACTGTATTTACCACAGAAGTACAAGTAAACATCATTCACAAAGGTGTGGGGCAGATTTCAGAATCTGATGTGTTGCTTGCTTCTGCCTCAGATGCGATCATCATTGGTTTCCAAGTTCGCCCATCTGGAGGAGCTAAGAAAATTGCCGAAACTGACGAAGTAGAAATCCGACTATACTCGATCATCTACGATGCAATCAACGAAGTGAAAGACGCTATGGAAGGCCTATTGGCTCCTACTGTAGAAGAAGTCATCACGGGTAACATAGAAGTGAGAGAAGTATTCAAAATATCTAAGGTAGGTACTGTAGCAGGCTGTTATGTGACTGACGGATATGTGAAACGTTCAAACAACATTCGATTGATTAGAGACGGTATCGTGACTTACGAAGGTGAAATAGGACAATTGAAGCGATTCAAAGACGATGTGTCTGAAGTGAAACACCAGCGACCAATGTGGTATCTCGATCAAAAGCTTCAACGATATCAAGGTGGGTGATGTGATCGAAGGATTGGAGCAAAGAGAAATCAAAACTTGCTGTCATCTGGCGCTTTGGAAGCGACAAAACATATCACTTCCTTCCTATATTATGCTTCATTTGTGTGTCTCCTTATCGGATTGGCATACAGACCATGGGTAGTACTCTGGTGGCATGGCGACTACAAAATCGCTGGTTGGTGATCAAATACGATGGGACGGCAACGGCCTCCTTATTTTTATTAAAAATACTTTTAAATGGTTGAGACAAAATAATAGACTCAACTATATTTGCATAAATATTTGAACCGTGGCATCCGTCGCGAGTACAAATTAATTTGGCTTTGTAGACTCAACTGAATAGAGCATCCTGATTACGGCTCAGGAGGTTTCAGGTTTGAATCCCGACAAGGTCACAAACTAGGGTTGAATTCTAACGGATTCAGCCCTTTTTTGTCCCTACACCACATTAATCGTCCATTCTACCATTTTTAGGCCATGTACCTCTACGCACATTAAAGCAACTATAAGCAAAAAAGTTGTACCCAAGTTGTACCGTGTGTTGTACCCGTTTGGTCATAATAACTCCGAGTTCGTGTAGTCAAATAGCAATTAT
>NZ_JAOYOD010000003.1 GCF_025833875.1 Reichenbachiella ulvae
ACCATCGAAAAACAAGCCGCACAAGTCCGCAAGGTCAAAAGATCCCAAAGCGGGATGATACTTGATCCTGTGACCTTGCATGGCGATGCCACTGTAGGCGATGCGCTAGCAGCGATGAAGGAGCATAAGATTGGTGGTATACCGGTAATCGACGAAGAACAAGAAGCTCGTCGGTATCGATTACCAACCGAGATCTCAGGTTTCAAAGAAACAAAAAACTCCTGATCAAAGAGATCATGACGAAAGACAATCTAATCACCGCCAAAGACGGAATTGGACTGGAAGGAGCTGAAGAGATCTGCAAGAGCACAAAATTGAGAAACTTCCTATTGTAAATGACTCTGGTGTAATGACTGGGCTCATCACATATAAGGATATTCTTAAAAACAAGGACAAGCCTAATGCTTGTAAAGACGAATTCGGAAGGCTGAGAGTAGGTGCAGCCGTGGGTGTAACTCCGGATATCGAAGCCAGAATTCAGAAACTGATCGAAGCAGGTGTAGACGTAGTGTCTATCGATACTGCGCATGGTCATTCCAAAGGTGTAATAGATACATGCAAAGCCATCAAAAAGGCTTACCCAAACCTGGACGTAATAGTAGGAACATTGCCCACAGCCGAAGCAGCAGTAGCTCTCGCCGATGCAGGCGCCGATGCCATCAAAGTGGGTGTAGGTCCTGGTAGTATTTGTACGACTAGGATCATCGCTGGTGTAGGCATGCCACAGCTATCTGCAGTATACGAAGCAGCCAAAGCCGTAGAAGGTCGAGGCATTCCAATTATTGCCGACGGTGGCATCAGGTTTTCGGGAGACTTTGTAAAAGCCATCGTTGCTGGAGCCAATTGTATTATGATTGGGTCCTTGCTAGGAGGTACAGAAGAGGCTCCTGCGATGTAATCATCTACGAAGGAAGAAAATTCAAAACTTACCGAGGTATGGGTTCTGTAGAAGCCATGGAAGACGGATCTAAAGACCGCTACTTCCAAGATGCAGAAGACGATGTGAAAAAACTAGTACCAGAAGGTATCGTAGGTCGAGTGCCATACAAAGGCATGGTAGCAGAAGTGCTTCATCAATTGACTGGTGGTTTGAAAGCTGGTATGGGCTACGCTGGAGCATCTACTGTAGAGCAGTTGAAAAAGGCAAGTTCGTGAAAATCACTGGTGCTGGTATGGCAGAATCTCATCCACACGATATTCAGATCACAAGAGAAGCACCGAATTATAGTAGATAATGCCAGTCTAAAACATTGAAGTAAAAGGGCAACTTGATTGTATTCAAGTTGCCCTTTTTTAATATAAACCATTTTCAACATTCGTTTTAGAGCCTTTACAATTAAGCCGAAGAACTTGCTTTATTGATAAAAAAGAAAGCCATGCTGACAAAGCGAAAACGAACACATGAGTAATGGAAATGCAACGAGAAAATGCTTGACACTAATGAATCACTCCACACATTTTGCTGTCTAACCATACAAGACATGCCTTACAGCAACCTAATGCTCCACCACAAAAACAGCCCAAATTCTACCTAAAAGCCATTTTGTTGTTCGATTTCCTGTCAATTGACAGGTTTGATTCTGTCATAAAAATCACGTGTACTTGTCATCAGCCATAGACGTAATGCTCGATGTGCCCCTGGTAGTTTTGTCTTACAATTTTAATATGAGAAAATGCTTACACTCGGGGTATCGGGAATGCCGATATCTGCAATTTTTCGAAACTAAAATTTAGAAATGCATGACAAACACAGTATCAATTACCCCTTACAACAAGCGATTGGTTCGTGCCACCTTCTGGATGGTAGAGTCCAAAACCGACGAAGCAGCCAAGGTGTTTTATTCCAAACTTTTCGAAATGAGTCCAGAGCTCAGGCCGCTTTTCAAAGGTAATATGCAAATGCAAGGAAGAAAGATGATGGAAATGATCAGTACGGTAGTCAAAGGACTAAATACTCTCGACGTATTGGCTCCCCTCGTACGCAACATGGGGCGTAGACATATGACCTATGGCATTCGCTCAGAGCATTACAACATGGCCGCTGCGGCACTGATGTATTCGCTCAAAGAAGAACTTAAAGAAAACTGGAACGAAGAGGTAGAAGCTGCTTCGGCTCGAAGTTTACGAAACTCTCTCAGATATCATGCAATCCGCTTAAATTATGAATTTCAAAAAATATGTCCGTGTGGCCATCAGCCTTATTTCTTATGCTTTATTGATGTTGCTCATTATAGCTGGGTGAATAGAGTCTAGAAAGTGACTCCCCCAAAAATAATTTCAAAGACCCTATCATCAATAGTTGGCAAATAGCTGTATTGTACACCCATATCGATTAGCGGTAATAGTCTAAACAAATTGAAATTGAAGGAAGAACTTCAGCTCCATATGACTTCGAGTCATGATCTGACTACCATGGGAGTATACATCTCTCCCAATTCCATAATCATAAAACCCATTGATGTAAACCCGTCGAGCGTTGAACACAGGCCCTAATGCTCAATCCATATACGCCAAGGGCATTTTGTAGTTGAACGATAAGTTGACAAAACTGTATCGTACGCAAATGATAATGATAGCCTCTGTAAGTCTAGATAGAGCTGGCAAATTGATATTCTGAATTATCGTCTTGTTGATAACCTCCAAGCAGTCGCACCGAGTTATGTCTGAATAGGCCTGGAAAATACAAATTAGTCTGTACCGAAAATTGCTCGCTTTGGAAATTGCCACCAAATGGTGTCTGTTTGTAATTCAACACCAACGTTTACCTTATTGGCTGTTAAGATCTGAAATAACTTCTACTGTAGCAATCGCTGAAACGAGGCTTTATATATCATACCGATCAACTCTCCATTTCGTAACAAATCTGTGGATCCATCACAGGCACATCATAATTTTGTACTGCGATATAATCTGTGCTTACGCTTCACCTACGGGTACATTTTCGTATTGGTGAAAAAACAAGGCAGCCGATCTGATTTTATTTCGCTTTCATCAAACCTAACGTTCGACGCGCATCCTAATCCTACTACATCCACCGTACGAGCCCCATACCCAAAACTGGCATCGAGGATCGGGTACCATGCCGTATAGCTCCCCGCAACTACAAATTGCTACATTTTCATCATTGTTGTAGGTCGCATTCGCCTACAAGGTCGAAGCTTCAGC
>NZ_JAOYOD010000004.1 GCF_025833875.1 Reichenbachiella ulvae
TGATACAGATGTTACTTTCATTTTTTCAGGATTCTCAACTTTAGCAAAGTCTGTTATTAATCCTTTGTTAGCTTTTACTTTTCCTATTAAAATATCTCTCTTTAATTCAGGATTACTTAAACCGATATTTTCTAATCCTTTAGCAAAATCGGCATCTCTCATAATTGTGCTTACAGAGGTATCAAATTGCTTGGCAATTTTCTCATTAGTCTTCAAGTTTTCATTTTGAGAACTCGCTTTTTCAGAGTCATCTTTGAGCGAGTTTTCATTTTGAGAACTCGGCACATGAATTACCTCCATGACTCTTTTTCGTCATGAGATATCGCATACCTCTCAAGTAACTTCTTTGAGCAGTAGTAATATTTCGTTTACCCAATTGATTATTCAACATCCATTGTTTGGTTTCATCAATTGAATCAAAAAGACATCTCTTTTATAGAATAGTCTTTAAGACTGTGTTTTAAAATAATGTCCCATCTATTATGCCCATCAACAATCACATTTTTTTCTTTCCAGACTACTATTGGATCACGTACACCTTCTTCAACCAGACTTTTTTCTAACAACTTAAATTCCTCTTCTTGTAAAGGAGGAATAAAGACCTGTAACTCATTTAGAATTTCAATATCGTTACTGTCTTTGATAAGTACAGGTAATTTCTTCTTTGGTTTCTTTGTTAAAACAGAATCAACTGTTTTGATTTTAGATTTAAAGTTTGCCATACTATTTAGTTTTATGCTGTTTGGATGGTTGCTTTTTTACCTTTTGTGCGTTTTACTACTTCATGAGCCAAGGTAGTAAAATCTAATGCACCATTACTTTTAGGAGCATGCTCAATTACACTTATTTTTAATACTACAGCCTCTTGTATGGCAGAATTAATTCTAACTTTTGTATCGAAAACTTTTTCTTTAAAGTAATCTACTAACTGATCTTCGATGTGCTGGCTAACATTAGTGTTTTTAGTTTGATTAATTAAAACACCTAAAAGGTTAATGTTTCTGCCTTGTAATTCAAGTAGGGGTTTAACCTGTTCTTCTATTATTTCTTCGAAAGTTAGAATACCATTTAAACTGTAAGCATCACCAGATTTAACTAAATACATGAATTGATCTAGCCAAAATTGAATTTGAAGCTAAAATACCCGCATCTGGCCTATTATCTATTAAAATGTAGTCGTAGTCTTTATTAACAGCTTTCAAGCTCTTAAAAAGCCTGAAATTAGCATCAACTTTATTGCTTAATTCATTATAAACAGTGGATAATGTAATATCGGCAGGAATTACATGTAATTTTTCAGAAAGTTGATGGATAGGAAGAATTCCATTTAAATATGTGTCAGTTACTGTTTGCTCGTATTCTTCGATACCTATACCAGTAGTTAAATTACCTTGAGGGTCATTGTCTATTAGTAATGTTTTATAACCCTGTTGAGCCAGAGCATAACCGAGGTTTAAAGTTGTAGTAGTTTTACCTACTCCGCCTTTCATATTTAAAATTGAAATTATCATGTTATCAAATTTTCTTTCTGTTACAAACTTAGTCCTATTCTGTAGATAATAAAAGAAACAAAAAATGTAAAAAATTTAATTTATGAAATAGTTGTGAATTTGGAAGCTATTAAAGTTTTTTTAGAATTTAATTTTACTATTTGTAATCTAATTTTTTGTTTGGTTAGTTTAAATAAAACAGCTTATTGCCAAATATCGAAGGATGCTATTTTTTGATATTGATCGTGTGCTATATAATAAAGAGAGTATTCAAAATGATTAACATGCATGAAATTTTTCCTAATGGAGTTAATCTGTCAAATCTAGATCCAGTACTTATATACTATCAATCAATTCCAGTAGAAAGAACAGAGTTAATGAAGATGAGTTGTTTGTGTGGTCTTCCAAGAGAAAAAAAGTCAACTGGATATTGAAAGGACAAAATATAAATTGTTAGATAAGCATATATTACATAATTCAATTTTGAATCATAGGATTCAAGAAAATAGTAAGCCAATCTATATGGCAAACCCACCCACAGTATCTCAAAAAATTAATAAAGTTAGCTCCATATCTGGACAAGTAGCAAAAGACTACCCCATAAAATTTTATTGAGTTTCCTGTTTGCATGAAGTCCAGATATAGAGCTGGAGGTCGAATAAATTTTTTGTTCAACCTAACCCCAGCTTTTATTATGTATCTTATTCAAAGCTATTCAGTCAATTCTTCTTTACAAGCAGACTTTTATATCCAATCGAAAGCGAGTCATGCTGGTAAACGAATGCGAGAGCCATCAGCAAATTGTTTCATTGTTTTAACGGATAGATCCCAGTTACTACCAGACTATTTTTACTATATGGTATTA
>NZ_JAOYOD010000005.1 GCF_025833875.1 Reichenbachiella ulvae
ACTCAACCCATATCCTGTTGGCCCCGATAAAACAACCCAGCTATAACTCACGATCTCTCCATCACTATCTGTTGAACTACTGCCATCTAATAAGATCTCTTCTATCGGCAAGGTATAGGATGCATTACTTCCGGCATCTGCAATTGGTAAGACATTGGCTGGCTCTGGTAATACCGTGGTCCTTCACTTCATCTGTACTACTTCCACCCTGATCATCCGTCACTGTTAGCTCTATCAAGTATTCTCCTGATGAACTCACTGTCAAAAACCCGATTGGGCACTCTCCTGTATCAACCCAACCCATATCCTGTTGGCCCCGATAAAACAACCCAGCTATAACTCACGATCTCTCCATCACTATCTGTTGAACTACTGCCATCTAATAAGATCTCCTCGATCGGCAAAGGTATAGGATGCATTACTTCCTGGCATCTGCAATTGGTAATACATTGGCTGGCTCTGGCAATACCGTAATCTTTACTCCATCTGTACTACTTCCTCCCTGATCATCCGTCACTGTTAGCTCTATCAAGTATTCTCCTGATGAACTCACTGTCAAACTCGATCTGGGCACTCTCTGAATATTACTCAACCCATATCCTGTTGGCCCCGATAAAACAACCCAGCTATAACTCACGATCTCTCCATCACTATCTGTTGAACCACTGCCATCTAATAAGATCTCTTCTATCGGCAAGGTATAGGATGCATTACTTCCGGCATCTGCAATTGGTAATACATTGGCTGGCTCTGGTAATACCGTAATCTTTACTTCATCTGTACTACTTCCACCCTGATCATCCGTCACTGTTAGCTCTATCAAGTATTCTCCAGATAACCTACTGTCAAACTCGATTGGGCACTCTCTGAATTACTCAACCCATATCCTGTTGGCCCCGATAAAACAACCCAGCTATAACTCACGATCTCTCCATCACTATCTGTTGAACTACTGCCATCTAATAAGATCTCTTCTATCGGCAAAGGATGCATTACTTCCGGCATCTGCAATTGGTAATACATTGACTGGCTCCAAATCATCTACTATAATCCTCACTGTATCAATTCCTTCCCCCCCCTGATCATCTGTCACTGTTAACTCTATCACGTATTCTCCTGATGAACTCACTGTCAAACTCGATTGGGCACTCTCTGAATCAACCCATATCCTGTTGGCCCCGATAAAACAACCCAGTTATAACTCACGATCTCTCCATCACTATCTGCTGAACTACTGCCATCTAATAAGATCTCCTCTATCGGCAAGGAGAGGACTGAATCACCTCCGGCATCTGCAATTGGGAACACATTGGCTTGGCCTCTGCATACAAACTGCGGCTTCACTCCATCTGTACTACTTCCACCGATCATCCGTCATGCTGTCAGCCTATCAAATATTTCCTGACCAACTCACTGTCAAACTGATTGGCACAGTCTCTAACCA
>NZ_JAOYOD010000006.1 GCF_025833875.1 Reichenbachiella ulvae
CGGTATGATCACGAATTTCTTCTGGTTTTTAGGTTATGAAAGTCGTTTACCCAATTTTTGAATGAAGTAAGAATAAGAAACGCTTCGCGATTCTCTGTGCAAGACTATTAGGCCGTGACCGAAATTTGCTACATGGTAGGTACAATTCAGTTATCAATATTGAGGAGCGTAAATCAAGGAACGCTGCACCACCGAACAAATTACCGAAAAACACTATAAGTAAGCTTCAGAGAAGTATGATAAGCTTTAAAACAGCTGGCTTTGAGCTGGTTAACGAGTTTGTCTGGCGAATGGTGGAGGATAATTAAGGGAAGGTTTAGGGGTAAAATAGGGCAGACAACGGGTAAATTAAACCAACCTCTTTGCCTCCTGATTTAGTTTTTTTGTAAAAGAAAATTGAAATGGAATTTGTTTTACCCTTTATCCTCTGTTGTTCACACTTTTGAAAGTGTACATTTGCCTAGGGATGAAGGATCGCTCCTCTGAAATGGAAGGGGCATGGTGGCTCCTTCACTCATTTGCTGCTATGATCTTCGTGCCCATGGTATGGGCGTTATTGTAGTGCTAGTACTGATTCCATGTCATAGCACAGACGGACAATGCTGCGCTTTCATCTGCCATGCTCTATGGTTTTTTGTGGGTATTGGCATTTTTTTCCAGTTAAGTGTAAGCAGTAGAGGGTATTTCCATTACATACGGTATTGCTATGGGGAGTGAGCTTTTACCTGGTAGTTTTTACGATTTCATTTATTTTCAATTCGATGGGAAGTGACTGAATCAACCAAAGCTTCCCCATCAACAACTTATTGTGTTACAATTGTCAAAGGCGGCTATTGATCACAACTATACACAGAAGGTGACAGTGAAAACAAAAAAGAGACGGCATGGTCAAAGGCAGGGAAGTTGATCAAGGTATACATTCGTCCATTCTAAGTTGCTAGTGGGAGTTGTCGCACTCCCAAACGTGCTTTTTTGAGACGCAGCACCTGTAGCAGACATAGCAATGGCAATTAATTGCAGGCCCTCCGGAGCTGCAAGTTTGTGGCTTGGGTTTGTACCATCGGAGCGTTTGCTATGAATGGCGGTTACGCTTTATTCTTATTGGTTAAAAATAATTCGTGGGTCTTAACCGTATCCAATAGTGGCAAAGGCTTATAAGTGGGCTATTCTTGCAGGTGCATTTTGGTTTGCCGCGCTTGGCGTATATGGACAATGCTAGCGCTCATGGGGAATTAGGTCCTGTGATCGGTTGGCCATTCTTCAGGGCTGGCACTAGTCATTAGTAAATATACTGGGCGTACAGAGGGGAGATGGTATAATGCCCAAAAGCCATTCAAAATTTTTATTAGCAGGACTAATAGTGTCTATCATTGTCATTTTGCACTTTGGATATGCCAATTATTAGAAGATAGTACCATGAAAATAGCTAAAATTGAACCATTCGCTCATTTTTCATCAAATGAATATATGCCGTTCTATTTTTCTCAATGGCAATACGATACACGTAAAATTTGCATCGTCAAATATTACCTTAGAATATGGGAACCTACGGCTGGGCGGTACGGCTGTGATGTATTAAGTCAAGGGTAACTCTTATTCTCATCAATAGCATGTTACTGACATGTAAATGTGTGGCAAGAGATGTATCCACGATCGATGGATTAGGCCAGAAGTGGCATCTTCGGAAGCGGCCATCAGTGCCATCGATATCGCATTGTGGGATATCAAAGGTAAGCTGCTGGATTAGCCAGTATCTGTTTTGCTGAGGAGGCGTAAAAAACCCAAAAATAGAGCCCGATGCTGACGGGATTTGTGTTTCGAGAGAGTAGCAGATTTAGAAAAAAAATTGGTAGACGAAGCTTTGCTATACAAGCGGCAGGGATTTCAAAGCCACTGAAAATGAAAGTGGGTTTGAGTATCGAGGAGGACTTGAGGTACATCAAAGCCATTCGAGAAGCGATAGGGCCAGAGATGAGGTTGATGATACGACGCGAACCATGCATATTCATACCAAGCAGGCACTCTAAACTTTCGCTTGCGGCAGAACAGTACGCACATCAGCTGGTTCGAAGAGCCAGTGTCTCCTGAGGATGACGAAGGCTATCGAAAGCTCTAGAGAAAAAACAAATATCCCGATTGGAGGAGGGAGCATGCGAATATCTTAAATTTGGCTTTTAAGCGCTTGTTGGAAAACGAACGTGTGGATATCGGACAGCCTGATATATGCGCGGCTGGTGGACTGCACAGAAGCCAAGCGTATCGCCACGCTGGCACAGGTGTACAGCAAGGAGCTGCCGGCGCCGGCACTCACTGGGGCACATGGACCGCGATCAGATGCTTGCGGCACATTTTGTGGCCTTAATTTGGACAAAAACCCTGGCAGGACGTATGGACGACCTACCAACAATGGAACCAGACCGCACAGAAAACGCACTCAGAGACGAAGTAACGAAACATGAATTGCTGATCGAAAAAGGAATTTTGCACGTGCCTGATACATCCTGGCTTAGGCGTGGAAGTGTGTGATCAAGCATTAGAGAAATATTTATTTAAAGAAGAAATTAAAGATGAATCAGTCGTTGAAATTCGGAATAAAAAACTTTACATAAACGGAGAATTGAGAGATGCTTCTAATGGAAAAACCTTTGAAGTAATCTGCCCTGCGGACAAACAGCTATCGCCACCATCGCATGGGCGAGCAAAGAAGATACTGAATTGGCACTCGAAAAGTGCAAAGCAAGGATTTGACTATTGGTCAAAACTGCCTTTGGCTGAGCGCCAGGAATGGATTGGCAAACTCAGAGATAAGTTATTAGAAAACAGTGATTTGCTTCGTGAAAGTATCATGTACGAAATGGGCAAAACTTGGGAAGGGTCTGAAGAGGATTTGACCAGTATTACCAATTCGCTACAGTACTATTCGGACGAGATGAATAATCGTCAGGATATTCCGATTGCAGACAAAGAAGGAACCCATGAGCACCGTATTGTGCAGCAGCCTTTGGGAGTGTCGGTTGCCTTTTTGGCATACAATTTCCCTCTGCTCAACTTAGGATTCAAATTAGGTCCAGCACTCGCAGCGGGATGTAGTGTGATCTTAAAACCTTCAGAATTTTCGCCAGTATCAGCCTATATCATAGGCGAAATTTGTGCGGAAATCGGTTTCCCGAAAGGGGTAATCACCGTGATATGTGGGGACCTGCCAAACGTAGGGATACCGCTTTGTGAAAGCAAAATACCTAGCCTGATCACCATGATCGGGTCTACAGAGACGGCACAAAAGCTGATCGAGCAGAGCAGTAAAACATCGATCAAGCGCTATAGCATGGAGTGCGGTGGCAATGCCCCTTTCATCGTGTTTGATGATGCGGACTTGGACTTGGCGATCACCCATGGTGCGGCCTTGAAATGGGTAACTCAGGTCAAATCTGCGTGGCACCTAATCGCTTTTTCATTCACGAGTCGGTAATCGATGCTTTTACAGCTGGTGTGGCTGAGAAATTCGAAAACGCAAAAGTGGGATTTGGTAGAGAAATAAGCCAGATATGGGGCCGCTGACCAACCAACGGTCTGTGGAGAAAGTATCACATCTCGTGAAAGAAGCTCAGAATCAAGGGGGAAAACTAGTGACTGGCGGCAAGCCGAAAGAAGGTCCAGGTTATTACTTTGAACCCACAGCGATCCGCTTGGACAACCAAGAGGCAGCGATTTTGCAAGAGAGAAATTTTCGGGCCAGTAGCCATCATTGTGCCTTTCAAAACCAAGGAAGAAGTGATCGAGTTGGCCAACAACACAGATGCAGGATTGGCGTCTTATGTGTATTCTAAAAAGGAAGAGAATTTGAACTATTTCATCGAACATTTGGCTTTTGGTGAAGTCCACCTCAATGGCTTGAAATTCGATATTTATTTGCCACACGGCGGAATCAAAAACAGTGGTATTGGTGTAGATTGCTCAAACTATGCACTTGATGATTACCTAATCAGAAAGCGAGTAACCAAAGCACTATAAACGCATGAGCGTATCAGAATACTTTATCAGCTGTGACTGGGGTACTTCCAATTTTAGACTTAGATTGGTAGAGAGCCAAACTTTAAAGGTTTGTTATGAACATCGTACGTCTGTAGGAGTGAAGTCGCTTCATGAGCAATATATAGCACAAGGAGGAGGAGACCAATTGCAGTTTTTTGCTGATTATCTAAGTAGGGAATTGACTCATTTTCCAGAAGGAAGTCGAGCATATCAAATCGTAGCATGTGGTATGGCATCGGCAAACATTGGACTCAAAAATTTAGCGTACGCTTCTTTGCCTATAACGGCTGACGGGCAGAGCCTTTTGGCAGAGTCCTTAACTTTGAATGGTTTACAGATATTGTTGGTGTCTGGTGTGAAAGCTCAAGACAGCATGATGCGGGGGGAGGAAATTCAAGCCGTTGGGTTAGCGGGTCATTTGCAGCATTATGAACAAGCTATCTTGCTGGCCGCCGGACGCATAGCAAACATATTCACTACGCGGATGGAGCGTACCATGTGTTTAGTACCTATATGACTGGCGAATTATTTGACATCCTGACTAAGCAGAGTTTGCTGGCCAGTTCGGTAGCGGCCAGTGTATGGACTGCCGACCGTCAAGGAGCCTTTGAAGAAGGCGTGAAGTTGGGACTACAAGGTCAGATGAATAGTAGTTTGTTTAAGATCAGAGCCAAGGAAATACTTGATGGACAGGACAAAAAAGACAATTATTATCTACTTAGCGGCCTGCTGATTGGAGACGAATTGGCTTCGCTGCAAGGTACGAACCAGCAGGTGGTCATGGCTGCGGCTAGTCCTATATTCGACTTGTATCGTCTAGCTTTGAATACTTTTTTACCGTCGGGTCAATTGGTTTTGCTCGGAGAAAAAGTGCAGGAAGAAGCCTTATTGGCAGGACAAAGGAAAATATTGACATATCATGAATAGTAAGGATGAATTTTCGTGGGAAGCTTTCCACAAAGCACCTATTGTAGGGATTATACGTGGAATGGATATAGATTCGGTGAGAGGGATCGCGCAGGCGCATCTGGATGCTGGTCTATATACCTTGGAAGTGACTATGAATACTGCAGGGGCAAGTGAAATCATCGCAGCGATTCGTAGTGAGTTTCCTGCGCTCAATGTAGGTGCTGGTACAGTTTGCACCGTTTCAGATTTTAAAAAAGCCATCGATGCGGGTTCGCAGTTTATCGTGACGCCGATCATCGATGAAGAGGTGATCAAAAGTGCCGTTGCGCAGCAAATACCCATATTTCCAGGGGCGTATTCACCCACAGAGATATATAAGGCTTGGTCGTTGGGTGCTTCGGCAGTCAAGGTATTTCCAGCCACGCAATTGGGTGTCCAGTATATCAAGGATGTATCGGCTCCACTCAACGACATTAAGTTATTGCCTACGGGCGGTGTGTGCTCATAGACAATATCAAATCATTTTTTGAGGCAGGCGCTGTAGGTGTGGGTATGGGCAGTTCTTTGCTTCACAAGGAACTGATCAAAGCCAAAGACTTCGAAGGGTTGGCAGCACATTTCTCAAGTATTAAAGCCGAGATACAGCTTTTTATTTCCAACTAAAGTCCAATTCCACAGCAACAGTTGAAAAGTCTCTATAGCTACTGTGGTGTTTTTTAAAACCACTCTTTGTTCGCTTCTAACTCTGTAGTTTAAAATGTTTTCAGGTGTTTCGTGTCGGCTTCTACCAACTCAGTGACCAGCCAAATTTTTAATGACTTTAAACCTTGATTTTTTAGCTTCGGATTCTTTTGTAATTGACATTTCGTTTCTTAGTTACTTACATTAACGTGGAGTTGGGTGGTGATTTGATAGGGTGATTTCATATCGAAAAACCTAAGATTAGATATAGTAGAAGGTCGCACCACCGGCAGTAAGGGCGTAGGGCAGTTGGGTGTTGACATGGTCTACATGGTCGCTGGCTGAAGCCATAGATGAGATGATAGTGGTGTCTGATATGGGCGAACAGTGATCGCCAAATACCCGCACCGCCTATAGCGGCTGCTATGGCCAACTGAAGGGTCGGTGCCCATCACATGTGCCATGGGCACAGCGATAGAGATCATGATCGCAAAAGTGCCCCAAGAGGTACCTGTACTAAAGGCAATAAAGCAGCTCACCAAAAATACGATGGCAGGCACAAGGTTTGGCGAAAGCCAAGCCTTAAAATTTCAGCTACGTACAAGCCCGTTTTCAGCTCTTTGCACAGACTTCCTAATGCAAACGCGAATACCATCAGAATGGCCAATGAGACCATGCCCGACATGCCTTTGAGAGAGAGATCTACCATTTCTTTGATGCCCAATAGTCCTTGCGCCTTGTATATGCCCATGGCTACCAAGATTGCCGTAGCGACGGAGGTAAGCACAGAGGTAGAACCCGAGCCCTGACCCATGGCGCGCAAGGCCAGGTTGAGGAAATCGCCTTGGTTAGTGTCTAGCTCACTCCATCCCGTATAGATTAGCATGAGGGGCATCATTACGATCATGGTCGTGATGGGCAAGATCATATTGATGCTGCGGTGTGCGATGTTTGCCTTGGCATCGAGCATAGACACTTCGTCTGAGATCATAGGAGTAGCGCCATCAGCGATCAGCTTGCCCTCTTCTTGGCGACTGGCATTCGGCTTTTTTCATGGCGTAGTCCTTACCTGTGAAGATTACATAGGCTACGAGACTCAAGGCGAGAAAGGGGTAGAAATTATAGGGCAAGGCACGCATCATTGTGGCAAATGGCTTGTCAAATCCTTGCATCACGAGTAGCCCCATGATGTAGGCGCCCAGGCGTTGAACGGGAAGATGATGCAGGAAGGAGCCGAACTAGAATCTGCCAAGTAGGCGAGTTTTCTCTAGGTATTTTGAGGTTGTCGAATATCGGACGATAGAGCGTGCCTACGGTGAGGATAGAGATGTTGGATTCTACAAAAATGATGATGCCCGTGAGTGAGGCAAAAATCTGTACCAGTCGGCGGTTGCTTTGGTGTTTGGTTCTGGGGCGTTTCTTCCGAGCTTACTTTTGACTACTTCGATAAATCCTGCCACACCACCAGATCGTTGGATCAGAGCGATGAGTGCACCTATGAGCAGGGTGAAAATAATGGTGCGGGTGTTGCCAGCGTCTTCGAAGACAGCTACGAAGGCATTGAGTGTAGCAAAGGAACCAGAGAGTGGATTGCCACCATTGATGATAACCCAGCCGATCCAAATGCCTAGGGTGAGGGATAGAAATACCTGTTGGTGCGTAAGCCATGGATGGCTACCAGAGGAGGAACTAACGACCAAAATCCGTATTCGCTCATGTTATTGTACGTCTCTTAAACTGGTCAACATGTCCTCGCTGTCCCACTTCACTGCGCCAGCTTTGCGAATTTGTTCGCCCTTGTGTTGTAGATCATAGTAGTGGGTAGCGATTGGATACCGAGGTCTTGGATTTT
>NZ_JAOYOD010000007.1 GCF_025833875.1 Reichenbachiella ulvae
AGGAATGAGCGCCAAATGAATCTGCTGAGGTAGCCATACTCCCACGAGGATCTAAGCAAAGCTTGTAAACCACCCAAGCTTAAAAAATAAATATGAAGCCAGTGAGGCTTAGATTTTTTCAATAAAAAGAAAAGGCCTATCAGATTGAGTGGCATGGCCCAGAGTAGGTTGTAATTGTACTTGGATAAGTGGTCTGTGCCAAACCAAAGGAAAAGCAAAAAGCAACCCAGAAGCCCAGTTACACCAAAGAGTAGCACATCAATGAAGCGGTAATTGGCATGGTATTTCAAACCCCTATGGGTGATCAGTCCGGTTACAAAAAACAAAATTACAAATAAGTGAATGGGCTTAAAGGCCGAATCGACGGGCTGTTCAGAACTGGTACTGATGGTGGTAGAAGCCGCTATGAGTGGTACGATGGTACTGTCGTTTTGTATGGTGGCGGTTTGCAGGGCCTCTTCCAGATAAAGCGGCATATATTGGTAGTGAAAGCCGTCGGCTGTTTGGTCTATTTCAGCACCCAGACAAATGTCGATACCCAAATCCCCCCAAGGCTGATGGTCTAGGTATTTGTCCATCAGGCCACGGTAGCTGAGTGAATCGCTGGCAAAACTGTAGTCATAGGTGACACGATCACCCAGTACAGTGGCCAATACGTCGCGCATACGCGTGGCACAATTGTCGTAGCAATAGTTGTAATAGTAGTTGGCGTTTTCTGGCTTGGCATTGTCGACCAAGAACTCAAAAATGCTTTGCTTGTCACCTTGGGTGATGTTGAGCACATGCTCGCGCCAGGTGCGATCTTCTCGGTAGTAGTACCGCTTGTAGCCCTCATATGAGCCCGTGCCTAGTTTGTAATAGAGTTTTCCTTTGGTGAAATTCAAATAAAAGTTGGGTTGATCAAAATCAAAAATGCCGTAGTTGAAAATCATGTCTATGCCATTGGTGGGGTCGCTGATGCGAAAGGCACTGTGCCCCGAATGCTGAATACAGTTCTGCCTGTGTAGGGTCCAAAATCAGTACAATTACCTCTGCTTCGTCGGACAATTTCACACCAGTGGCATGGGTATGAGAGAGCCCTAAGAGCACTGCGAAGGCAAGCAAGATGGCAATCCTGAATTTTAATAGCATAATTTGGACAGTTTAATTTTGGAGTCAGGCACGGCTGGACTTACTTTGATTCAAAATTGACTAAAATACCTTAAGATCAAAATACAACAGCAGGTGCATTTTCACGACAGCTTCAACATACTGACCAAACTCTCGCCTGCCAAGGCATGGAATGCCACGAAGGTACTGTCGAAGTTACTTATCGGTCGAAGCATTTGGGGCACTTTGTCAACCCAGCTTTGCCGCTGAGTATGGCCTTTGAGCCTACTACTTCTTGTAATTTGCGCTGCCCAGAGTGCCCGAGTGGCTTACGATCATTTACCCGCCCTACTGGTATGTTAGATGTAAATTTTTTCAAAGAAAAAATAGAGGAAGTACAGTCTCACTTGGCGTACCTCACTTTCTATTTTCAAGGCGAACCGTATTTGCACCCTGGATTTTTCAGACATGGTTACCTGATGCTGTAAAACACGATATTTATACGGCTACCAGTACCAATGCTCATTATTTAGATCTTGAAAAAGCAGAAGCTACTGTCCGGTCGGGGCTGGATCGGCTGATTATTTCTATAGATGGCACGAGTCAGGACACATATCAGCAGTATACGTGTGGGAGGGCAGTTAGAAAAGGTATTAGAAGGCACTCGAAACATGGTGCATTGGAAGAAAAAACGCAAATCAAAGACACCTCATCTGATTTTCCAGTTTCTGGTAGTAGCACCCAATGAGCACCAGATTGAGGATGCTCGACGATTAGCCAAGGAGGTTGGTGCAGACGAGATCCAATTCAAGACAGCGCAGATTTATGACTTTGTAAATGGCTCTGACCTGATGCCAAAAAACGAAAAAATACTCGAGGTATGTACAGCGAGAAAACGGGAAGTACAAACTGAAAAACCCGATGCATAATCAGTGCTGGAAAATGTGGCAGAGCTGTGTGGTTACTTGGGATGGTAGAGTCGTTCCTTGCTGTTTCGACAAAGACGCTAAGTATGTGATGGGCAACTGGAATGAACAATCTTTTAGTGACATCTGGTACAGTGCTGCCTTACGAAAATTTCCGAAAAAGCATATTGACCTCTCGTGCGTCGATCGACATTTGTAAAAACTGCTCAGAAGGGCTCAATGTATCTTTGACTGATGGCTAAACCCGAATATTCACTTTATTTTTTGGCATTGATTCCAGATGGCGAGATTAAGGAGGAAGTGATGGCTTTCAAACGAGAAGTGGCTGCCAAGTTCAGTTCTAAAGGAGCGCTTCGTTCACCGCCACACATCACGTTGCACATGCCATTCAAG
>NZ_JAOYOD010000008.1 GCF_025833875.1 Reichenbachiella ulvae
ACTCGCCTAGTATATATTTACTTGTCCTACACTTCTTCCTAACATCGTAGTATAAAGCACCTTATCCTTATCTAATCCCAAATGATAAAAATCAGACTTACCGCACTATCTATACTTTTTCATGATTTGCACCATCCTGATCTAGTATCAACTACTACACGCTTCGGAACATCCTCAGCTGTACGTGCATACATTAGTGGGGAATCTCAATACTCCAAAGGACAAAAAAGACGCATCCAACAACCTCATGCTCTGTATCTAATCACAAATGAAGAACAGTATTGGAGTGCATTTGAAAAAGGGCCTAAGCATTCCCATCGGAGATAGTCTGGCACTGTGCATAGCCATGCAAACAGGTGACTCAATCCAACAAATGCAAGAAGGGTTATTGCAGGGGAAAAATCATGAAACAGGATATTGATCACATGATTTGGTTGTTTGAAAAATTTCAAAACATTTCATTTATGAAAGTAAGCCATCTCAATTTGGAAAGAAGGTGACTTTCATGTGGGACGCCTTTCTGATCTGGGTACGAAATACCGGCAGGTAGTACTCACAGGTATAATTGACGAAGTCAGAAACCATCTATGCCCTAAAGCAGATGCAGTGAAGTTTCGGATTCTGTTGACAACAATAGAGAGGGATTTCAGTACCGTACTAGGAAAAGACCGCTAGAACTATCAATTCTTGGCTTTTTTGGGTAAACGTCTTCTTCATTGTATTACTTATAGGTCTAGCACGGTCGACCTTGGCTTAAGGGCTCTAAAAAAACTAACTACCGCAAATGCCCTTCGTAATTTTTTCACGAACGGCTCTTTCGAATCCTCGATTTGGTACGACAAAGACAGCGTGATCTCTTTCTGGAGCCCACAAGCCGAAAAAACTTTTGGGTGGACTAAAGACGAAATAATTGGCCAAAAACTGACCGACACGATGGTCCCTAAAGAACTTATAAATCAACACCAAGAAGGGACAAAAAACTATATCCGAGTAACGGCATCCCTCCTCTTCCTAACCGAAGACGTAGAAACGATCGCACTACATAAAGACGGTACCGTCATTCCGATTGAACTTTCTATACTCACCTTAAATGAAAACCAAGATGCATTATTTTGTGCGCACATATATGATCTACGTGCAAAAAAAGAACCGGAAGATCAAAACATAAAGAGAGCATCATATCTACACACCATACTCAATAGCACAGACAACGGCATATCAGCAACTAACCAAGCAGGAGAAGCTTTAGAAGCTAACGAACAATTTGCTCACCTTTGGAAAATCGACACAGCTCAGCTGGATATTATCCGTGATTTCAAAACCGTTGCTGCTTTTATCTATGACCAAATAGAAAATGCAGATGAAACCTGGAACTCGAATTGATTGAATTGCATTCATCTAATGACACGCACACTTGCTTGGCGCATTGCAAAGATGGAAGAATATTCGAAAGGCATTCGGTGCCCATGTATACTGGATGGAAAGAATGTAGGGCGTGTATGGTGGTCGTTTAGGAATATTACAGAGAAAAAAAAATGCAGAAGACAAATACCGCGAACTCTTCGAAAATTCTTTAGAAGGCATATATGTTGCCGACGGCGAGGGAAGTTTCACGACAGTAAACCCTGCTATGGTCAAAATGTTTGGCTATGAATCACGTGAGGAGTTCTGCAAACTTGTCCCTGGCGCTGGATCACTTATGGTGAATCAGCAGGATAGGATGAAGATAAGAGAGCTCCTTCAAATGACAGGTGAGGTCAACGGAATAGAGCATCAGGTTTACAAAAAAAATGGAGACATCATTTGGGTACGTTCAAATATAAGAGTGCACTTTAACGGTTCTAACCCAATCAAATATGAAGGATCCTTAGAGGACACCAAGGCATGAATCAAATAGCAAAGGCCACCAGACTGGTAGCCAATGATATTGAGACTCTAAACAAACTAATCAATTAGAATGCAACAGCTCTGCTTTGGTAAAGGGGGATTTATATATTCAGGCTGTGGTGGTAGTAGATCGGTTATCTATGTTTTGAACCTCAGTGTTTAGTTTTTTGTAGAAACATTTTTCATTGCAGAATATATTCCTCCTTTCGTAAAGCGGTTCGACACATCGAGGGCGAAGGAGCCTTCCAGTCGGCAGACAGGGCTTCAATCGATACTACAATTCCCAAATCATAATTAAATCAAGCATGAGAAAAGCAGTAGCACGCTGAAGCATCCATCT
>NZ_JAOYOD010000009.1 GCF_025833875.1 Reichenbachiella ulvae
TGCAAATGAAATTATACTCCACTTAATAAAAATAATACTTTATTTTTCAATGGGCTTATTTACTTTTCAAGCTTTTCAAATTGGATCAATTGTAGCCGCTGGAGCGATTATATCATCCATATCTGTGAAATACATATTGCCCTTTTTTAAGTGAAAATGTTTTTAAAAAGGTAGGATATTTAGCAATGGTTTTGTCTGGAGTTATATTGTTATCTACTACCTCCAATAAAATTATTGCTAAAGATCATCCCCCAAATTCATTTTAAACCATTTTCAAATAGTGTTGAAACGCAACTAGTCTGGAATTCTCAGAAGTGTCTTTGAATTTGAATACAACAAAGGTTTGCAAATGGAGCAAGTAATTAAATATGAAGAGATACCTAAAAGGTTACAGGCTGATATAAACACCTAATAAACCAATCTGATAAAGTTTATTATGAAAGAGTTACTAGCATAGGAGAAACATTCTATGAAGTACATGTCATGAAAGATAACAAGCAACAGAAATATAACTTTATTAATATTCACCTATAATTAGATCATTCATAATGAAAAATTTAATGTTTATTTCCGTGTTTTCAATTATGTTTTCCTTTATCTTATGCCCAAAAGGAGCAGGAAGAAAAAGTACCAGACAAAGTCTTATCAGCATTTAAATCTAAATTTCCTGATGCTAAAAAAGTAAGTGGGAAATGGGCAGGTGAAAATGAATGGGAAGCAGAGTTTAAGTTAAATGGTAAAAAATACTCGTCCAATTTCAGTACAAATGGTAAATGGATGGAGACGGAATATGCCATTAAAACATCTGAGATACCTGAAAATATTAATGAAATTCTCAATCAGAATTTCAAAGATTTTAAAATAGAAGAAGCTGAAATTTCCGAAACTGCCTCAGAAAAAGTATATGAATTCGAAATTGAAGTAGATGATGAAGAATATGATGTTTATTATCAATTCGCAAGGTAAATTGACGAAGCAAAAAGAAAGTGAAAATGATGATCATGAAGATTAAATTACCTTTAATTCTGAACTAAAACTAATCATATTCAGAAAGCAAAAGGAATAAAAGAAGGCTTCATTCATAAAATAATTGTATCTATCCTATAATCTAAAAAATTAGAATGTAAAAAGTCTGAAACTAATCTCAAATAGCTTCAACTTTCATATAAAACCTTTCCGTCAATAAAAAGTAGTCAAGATTTTATTGAAATTTTTTAAAAATGGCAACACATTCAGAAATTGTTAAATTTCTTCTAAATCTGATTTTATTCTTGCATTAAATATTCGCATGTATAAAAACTCTGCGAATATCGATGAACATGATAATATTTTAACTGAATTAACAACATTGAAATAGGCTCTACAAAGTCAACTATCTGATCTTAATAACAACAAAATGCATTTAAATCAAAGCTTTCAATCATCTACTGAAGTTATATACTGCTTTATTTGCTTTCGGTTTACTCAGCTTATTTTTTATTTGATAAAGGTGATATTGTACTTTTTATCAATGATATCACAGTAATTTCTCGGATGTTTTTTTTAAGCAAATTACCAATTTAGGAAATGGTATTTTTTTGTTACTGCTGTTGCTTCTTGCTCTACTTTAAAAGATCGGTTTAGTGCTTTAGTAGTTGTTCTGGCCTCAGTAATACATGGTCTTGCCGTATTAGTTTTAAAAAGAGTTTTATTTGAAAGTGCACCCAGACCAACAGCTTTTTTAGCAACACATCCTTATTACATTTTGTCGATGGCGTGCAGGTACATGCTTCGAGAAGTTTTCCCTCTGGCCACACGACTACAGCTTTCGTAATTGCATTTTGTTTGTCTTTATTATTTCAAAAACGTTTGTTGACTTACGCATTCTTGTTTGTCGCATTATTGGTAGCTTATTCCAGAATGTATTTACTTCAACATTTCTATATCGATATACTATTTGGGGCCTTAGTCGGCAGTGCTTCTGTCATTATTTCAAGACTAATTGCCATTCAGATTTTCCAAAAGAGATACTCAAAAGAACATTTTTCTTCATCTTAACTGTATGTATCGGCGAATAACCTTGCTGATAATAGAAATACAATTCAACAAATTCAATACTCTGATAATATCATGAAAATATCTATTGTAGTCACTCTTTTAAACGAAGAGGACAATATCTTCCCCTTAGTTAACAATGTACAAAAAGCCATGAACGGTATCGATTATGAATTGATATTGGTGGATGATGGCTCAACAGATAGCACGGTTTCCAGAATTAAATCTTTGGAAAATAGCAGAATAAAACTCTTAATCTTTTATAAAAACTACGGTCAAACTTCAGCGATGTCTGCCGGAATTGAAGCCGCCAGCGGAGACTATATAGTGACCATGGATGGCGATTTGCAAAACGACCCAAGCGATATTCCTTTGATGCTCGAAAAGCTTTTAAGAGAAGAATGGGATGTGGTTGCAGGAAGAAGATTAAACAGAAAAGATGGCATGTTTCTTAGAAAAATTCCAAGTAAAATTGCCAACAGCCTCATTAGAAAACTCACCGACATTAGGATAAACGATTATGGTTGTACGCTAAAGATTTTTAAGAAAGAGATTGCCAAAGATCTTGGTTTGTATGGAGAGTTACACCGATTTATTCCAGTATTAGCACACTTACAAGGGGCAAGAATTGCAGAAATGAATGTAAAGCATCACCCAAGAGTACATGGTAGCTCAAAATATGGATTGGGCAGAACGTTTAAAGTGATGAGTGATTTGATGCTGATGGTGTTTATGAAAAAGTATCTGCAAAAGCCCATTCACCTTTTTGGGCCAATTGGATTTCTAAGTTTTGCTGTAGGTAGCATTATCAATTTATACTTGCTAATAGCCAAGATGGCTGGCCAAGATATTTGGGAAGGCCATTACTAATTCTTGGGATTACCTTGTTATTAGCTGGTATTCAGTTCATTACCTTCGGTTTTATTATGGAGATGAACATGAGAACCTATTACGAGTCTTCAGACAAAAAGACCTATAGAATTAGAGAAGTGTTTATTGGGAAAGAGAATAACCTAAGTAGAAGTACTTCCAAAGTGTTATAGTATTTAAAATCTAATTTTTGAGCATGCAAAAGAACCTAATTAATCGCATAGCTATCTTACTACCCAATAAACCATTTTTTGGTGTAATGCTTGTGTAAATTCCATTGTATCAACATTTAAGAGTGAATTATCCTAATGCTGAAATTTTTGCATGGTCACCAGTAGAAGAAGCATTGTTTTTTGAAGACATTCAGGTTCTAGATAAGGTTAATTTAGTAAAAAATAAAAAAATTCAAGGATTAATCGAGATTAGGAAATGGAAACCAGATATATTAATAAATATGCGTCCTGCATCAGAATTTGCTCATCTTATTACATTATGTAGTAATAGTTCGGTAAAGATAGGTTATGAGACTAAATCTTTATTTAAGTACTTTTATACTTTTTTAGTAACTAAATCACATGGTTATATTGCGTTTAGATATCTCAATCTACTACGACCATTAAAAATTCCGATAAAATTTAATTTTGATGCAATTAGAAAGTTTGAAGGAAACACTTCTTTACCACATAAAAAATCATTCATATGTTTGATACCAGTTGGAGGAGAAGGAGAACACAAGAGATGGGGGATTGAAAATTTTTGTAGAATGTGTCAATTAATATCACAATATTCTCCATCATTACATTATGTATTTCTTTTAGGTAGAAAAGAGAGTGGTTATGTTAGAATCATTGATAAAATGTTAGGGAAAAATGCAAGTACTTATATAAATGCAAATATTTATGAAATTGTAAAAATTGTTTCAAATGCAAGAGTAACTATAAGTAATGATTGTGGTCCTGGTCACTTAGCACAAATGTGTGAGGTAAACTATATTGGATTATGGGGTTGGAAAGAGGATGAGTCCCCATTTGTAAGAATGAAAGAATGGTTTTTTTCTAGACCAAATGCAATCAGTATTTTACCTCATGAAGAACAAAAAGACATAAAAACAATTTCTCCAAACGATGTAGCAAACATAGCTATTCAATTTTGTAGATAAAATGTAAGTATCAATAAATACAATTCACATTTAAAGCTTTCAATTTTTTTGAGCAGTTTTAAGTCTGACATCAATTTTCCATTGTCGAATATTGCATAGTTTTATTTGAGACTCTCCTAAAGTACTTTTAAAAGATACTTGTTATTTATATTTTCATTTGAATTAGATGATTGTGACACATATATTAAATTCTTTTGTGCAGAATTATCTAAAAGGAGGTCAAGCCTTATACTAAAACTAAATAAATAGTTTTTAAACTAATAAATTAGTTGTAACTTACTTTTAATATTTCATTTTTTATTTAGAGAATATGAGGTTATTAAAATCTAAGCTCAGTCTATTATTATTCAGTGTATTACACTTGTATATCTGTACACATTCTTTTGCTCAACAGACACCTGAAGCTATCTTAAAAAAGACTGACTCATTACTTAATAATTTTAACTATGATGCACCAGGTACAGCTGTTTTTGCTGTAAAAGATGGAGAAGTAATTATCAATAAAGCATATGGTTTAGCTAATCTAGAACACAAAGTTCCAATTACTCCAATTACTGCTTTCGATTTAGCTTCTGTTTCGAAGTGGTTTACAGCTTTTGCTGTTTCCCTACTCATAGAAAAGGGAGACATTAAACCAGAAGATGATATTAGAAAATATATACCTGAACTTCCAGATTATAGCGATACAATTACCATAAATCATTTACTCCATCATACCAGTGGGTTAAAAAACTTTATAACATTGTTGCCCATTGCTGGTTGGTCATTTGATGATAGAATTACATTTAATCAGGTTTTAAACCTAGTTTATACACAGAAAGAACTTGACTTTAGACCTGGTTCTCAATATAAATATTCGAATACTGGTTACCTTATTTTGGCAGAATTGGTTCAGAAGGTAACTGGTGTATCTTTTCGAGAGTGGACGACTAAAAATATTTTTGAGCCACTAGAAATGGAAAATACACAGTTCGTTGATAACTATTCGGTAATTATTCCCAACCGAGCAAATAGCTATTATGACAATTCTTCTGGCATGGAATTTCAGGTTTCTCCCAACAATTATGCAGTTCCAGGACCAAGCTCGCTATATTCCACCGCTAATGATCTGATCAAATGGATGAAGTTTATAGATCATCATCCTGATACTTTAAATACTGTGTTCGACAGAATTTTTACACCTGGAAAATTGAATGACGGAACTGAAATTTCACATGGTTATAGTGTGTTGATCAGAAATTTTCGCAATACTAAACGGATTAGTCATCAAGGATATTGGTTTTCGTTTACCAGCCTGCTGGTTTATTTGCCTGAGTATCATTTATCTATTGGAGTGCTAAATAACTATGCTATAGGTAACTATAAGGTAGCCCATGAAATAGCTTCCTATTATATTCCTGCCACCTCGATAATAAATCAAGTGGTGAAGAAGATTCAGTGGAGGCGGTTTTGCCAGAAGCTCTGGAAGATTATATTGGCACTTATAAAATTAATCCCACTAATTATGTGGCAATTATGCAAAAAGGAAAAGAACTATGGATGCAGCAAACCAGTGATTATCCACTATTAATGACAGCTATAGGAAATGATAAATTTATTGTAAAAGATAATAGAGATCAACTAATGACTTTTCATAGAAATGAGTTGAATCAGGTAACACACATTACTGTGAATGGAAAGGAGTGTCCCTTGATGGATAAAAATCATTATGACCCAGATACTCTGCAAGAGTATGCAGGAGATTATCGAGGAGAAGATATAAAAACCATTTACTCTATAGTTTATATAAATGATACATTAAAACTAGGTCATATTCGAATGGGGAAATTAAGTCTACAAAATATCTGGGATGATGATTTCCAAATTTTAGGAGGAAACAGATGGTTTGCAAGCGCTTTAGAATTTATTCGGGATGATTGTGGAGAAATCACAGGATTTAATCTATCTGAACACAGGTTTCTAAAAGTAAAAAAGAAATTACGATTTTAAGTATCTAGAGGTAAAAAAACAATTTTTTAAGAATATAATGGGCTATTATGTTAAACTATTAATCACTTCCTATTTTATTCAAAAAATTAACTATTATAATCTATTTTGAGTAATAATAAAATATAAATTCATTATAAGTGAAATTTAAAGATTTTATTCTGATTAGTTCTATTTTACAATAAAATTCAAATTATATAAAGACATATCGCATTCGAAACAAAGAGTAATCTCAAAATAGCAAAATTAAAATTATTAACTAATTTATAGGAGCGTGGTTTTGTCTTGTAATTAAACTATTTATATCTGTTTCATATTTAATAATCGGTGCTATTTTAAATCATAATGGATAAACCAGTTTTAAATTTATTTTTTCATGAAAAATTTT
>NZ_JAOYOD010000010.1 GCF_025833875.1 Reichenbachiella ulvae
TGGTAAAGTAAGCTTGATGAAGCAGGTGATGTATTCAAGTTTCATGTGAGATACGGTGTAGATCACTATGATTTCAGACAAAGAGATCAATTGGGTACAGGCGTACCATACTGGTTTATCTTCGTGGAGATGTGAGACAGACGATGACAAGCTCTACGGAGACTAACTTGGAATTGCTGGGTCAGTTCAACCCTTTCGAATTGGGAGGAGGATTGAAAGTAGGTGTGACGGCTGGTGCCAATTTCATGGCTGCCAATAGCTATGCACAGACCGGTCTAGGCACAATGGTCTGGTCGTGCCAGATTTTTACTCGATCAACAACTCTGCTGACAAAGATGCCTCTGAGTACATCTACAGAAGAAGAACTGAACTCAGTATTTGGAATGGCTCAATTGTCGTTTAGAGAATATCTATTCTTGGATTTTACTGCTAGAAACGACTGGTCGTCTACTTTGCAGCCCAGACAACAGATCACTACTTCTACCCATCTGTAGGATTGAGCTGGGTGATTTCTGATACTTTCGATGGTATGCCTTCATGGTTGAGCTATGCTAAAGTAAGAGGGTCTTATGCAGAAGTAGGTAAGGATGCAGAGCCATATAGTTTGTATCTAACTAACACCATTACTAATGCAGGTGCTTTGCAGCCAGTACATCAAGCCGAATGAAAACATTGCAGCCTGAGTCGTTTAAAGTCAACTGAATTCGGTGTGGATTTGAACTTCTTCCACAACAGATTCACTTTGGGATATACTTTCTATAAAAACAACGCTGAAAATCAAATCATTCCTTTGCCAGTCAATGCGGCTACAGGGTTTACACACGAGTTGATCAACGCAGGGAACATCGAAAACAAAGGGCATGAAGTGACTTTGGGAGTAGGTATTATCAATACAGGTGCATTCAAGTTTGATGTAGGTCTAAACTGGGCCAGAAACAGAAACAAAATCATCGAACTAGCTGATGGGTATTCATACCTACTAGGTAGTGGAGAAGAAGGTGTCTCGTTTGGTTCAAGTAGTAGCTGAAGAAGGTGGCTCGTTTGGAGATATCTATGGGTATACTTATATGACTGACTGATTAGGGCAATATGATCCTTGATGGTAGTGGTAGATTTCAGAGAAGCAATGAAAGAGAATACCTGGGCAACTTCAACCCAGATTGGAATGCTGGTATCACAGGCGCATTGAGCTACGGTACTGCCAGCATGGGTAGAGTTTCTTTTACCGTATTGTTTGATTACATGAAAGGTGGCGACATCTATTCTTATACCAATGCCCAAGCTGCAGCTTTTGGAACCAGCGCCATTACTGCTGAAAATAACAGAGCAGATTACGCGATCGCTGGTGTAGATGTAGATGGTAATCCTGTTTCTAGCACATTGAGTGCTCAGCAGTACTGGGGGAGCTACTGTCAGCCATCGATTCTGAGTGGATGTTCGACAAGAGTGAAATCAATTTGAGAGAACTTACTTGTAGGCTACAGCCTGCCGTCATCCATCTTTGGAAACTCTGGCATTCGTGGAGCTACATTGAGTATAGTAGGTAGAAACTTAGCCACCTTCGGTAGCGAACTGAACGGGGTTCCTCCATATGCCTATACTACATCAAGCCAGCAAGGCAGCAGAAGCTTATACTGCTCCTAGAACGGCAACTATCGGTTTCAACCTAAAAGTTCAATTCTAAAATTTCTGATTATTATGAAACTAAAAATATTATACAAGTGTACTTGCATTGACCCTAGTGTTCAGTGCGTGTTCAGATTGGGAAGAATAAATACGGATCCTAACAATCCTCTCGCAGAAGATGTAGATCCAGGACTGAAAGTGGGTAGTGTGTTCAAAGAGGCTTGTCTCACAGCTCACCTGCACCAAAGGATACAGTAACCTATATGTAGACATGTTTGCACAATACTATACAGGTACTGGTTTTGCTACTTATACCAACAATCTCTGTAGATGGCTGGACAGGCGATTACTGGAATGAGCATTACAAGTGGTTCAATTCGTTGAGTAGTCTTGTAGATCAATACGAGGACTCTGGATAGCTATACCAATGCCGTGGCCGATCATGTATCTGGAGAGTGTGGGTGACACATCGTGCCACTGACTTGATGGGAGATATTCCATTATTCTAATGTTAGCAGAAGGAGTGTATGACTGAAGAAATATTCTATAAAGACATGCTTAACGAATTGGAAGAAGCTGTGGCCAGCATAGATCACTAAGATGCAGAGCTATGTTTAGCGATGCCATCTATCAGGGAGATTTGACCAAGTGGACTTTGTTTGCCAACTCTCTAAGACTGAGATTGGCGATGAGAATATCTGGAGTAGAACGCTGCATTGGCTAAACAGCACGCAGAAGCAGCAGTAGTTGGTGGTGTGCTAGAGACACAAGCCAATATGCCCACTATGTATGCCAACACGGCTATCTGGGGCGAAGGCTATAGCTACAACTACTATTTCTGGTGGGATCAGGCAATGGAGTAGGTATGACAAGTACATTCTATGACCTGACAGCTGGAATTGGTGGCCTAGCGTTCAATACGGCAGATGTAGGAGCAGCTGTAGCTAGTTACCCTGCTGTCAGTAGATCCACGAGCTCTATTCTTTGGTTTGTCTGATCAAAATGCAGATGTAGGCGAAGGGTTTGAAGGTGTTTGGCCTGGAATTGATGCAGGTCTTGCTCCATCAGCATTGACTGCACCAGAGAATTTTGTACAAAACAACTCTAGAATGAATACAACATTGAGAGGTGAGTTCAATGGCGACAATGCTAGAAGCTGGACCATCATGCCAATTGCTGAAGTATGGTTCTTGAGAGCCGAAGGAGCTTTGAATGGTTGGAATATTGGCAAGACCGGCTCAAGAAGCTTACGAAGAAGGCTAGTTGTCTTGAATACTGGGATTAAGCTCATCGAGCACTTACCTTGCTTCAAACGAAGTCAACCAAGTGGACGGTATCAGCTGGCTTGGGGCGATGGCAAGTGTACTGATTGTAGAAAAAGTAATTGCTCAAAAATTCATTGGTGGATAGCCTGACAATGGATGGGGAGCATGGGCTGACTTGAGAAGATTGGAACTTCCAGCGGTAGACTTTGGTTACAGTCAAACACTAACGTGCCTGCAGGTAAAGTGATCCGAAAGGTGAAATACCCATCATCACGAGCCTGGACTGAAACGAGGCTAATTATGCTCAGGTGGCCGACAAGGACGTAGAAGGTACCAAGCACTGGTGGGCCAAATAAGAAAACGTTAATACATAGTGATTTTTCAAAAGGCTGCTCCTTCACCGGGCAGCCCTTTCGTTTTTAAAGTGACCTGAATTTTGTGTTCTCCATTCGACTCGTCATTGAGCGACAAACAATTGCGCTCAGCGAAAAAATAAACAAAAAACATCCTTACGGTTAGTTTAGTATTACGATTTAGCGACAGCGAGATCAAAGAATTTAAATTAGAGTTTTGGGTTAGAAAGGGTCACGTTTTACGTGATCTTTTCTTTTTTGTGCCAGTCACATATACACACATCCGTTTAGCTTCAAAAAATATCCCTTTAGCTAATATATTTCCCCTCCATAGCGTCACTTATTAGCTTTATACATATAAAGAATGGAGTAAAGGTGTCGTTATCACTTTTAATATAAAGGAAATTGGATATGAGTATTACAATGGTAAAAGAAACCGCAAGAGGATCGAAGAGTATCAGCCGAAAAGCATGGAGTGCGATGGAAGCTACCAAATTCGAGAAAATACATACAGAGGTATTCGAAGGGTCTGACGAAGCCTCACTTGTCATAGCGCAAGAAATTGCCGATTTGATCAGGAGTAGGGAGGCAAAAAATGAAAAGTGCATTTTGGGCTTAGCTACTGGGTCGTCTCCGATTCGGGTCTATGCCGAGCTGGTACGTATGCATAAGAAAGAAGGATTAAGTTTTCAGAATGTAGTGTCATTCAATCTAGATGAGTACTATGGACTAGACAAGACAGACAATCAAAGCTATATCCATTTCATGCATTATCATTTGTTCGATCATGTAGATATCCTTCCGGAAAACATCAATGTACCAAGTGGTAAGATCGCCTTTGAGCACATAGCTGAATACTGCACACAGTACGAAGAAAAAATTGAAAGCTATGGCGGCCTCGATTTTCAACTTCTTGGTATCGGGCGTACAGGCCATATTGGGTTCAACGAACCAGGGCTCCAAAATTAGCTCAACCACGCGAATGATCACTTTGGATTATTCTCACCCGTCAAGACAATGCCTTTGCTTTTAATAGCAAAGCAGATGTACCACGCAAAGCCGTGACGATGGGTGTGGGAACAATCCTAAAAGCCAAAAGAATCGTGATCATGGCTTATGGAATGAAGAAAGCCGAGATCGTAAAGAAAACTGTAGAAGGAGAAATGTCTACCGACGTACCTGCTACATTTTTGCAGACACATGGCGATGTTACTTTTGTGATGGATGAAAATGCAGCTAAGGATTTGACACGCTTCGAAACGCCATGGATCGTAGGGGACTGCGAATGGACAAAGGACCTAAAAAGAAAAGCAGTGGTTTGGCTGAGCCAAAAACTAAACAAACCCATACTGAAGTTGGCTGATCGTGACTACAACGACAACGGCATGTCTGAAATACTAGGAGAGGGTGGAGCCTATGAGGTAAACATTAAAATGTTTAATCATTTTCAGCACACGATCACGGGATGGCCTGGAGCGAACGAAATGCGGATGACACCAATCGTCCTGAAAGAGCTAATCCAGATAAGAAAAGAATTATCATTTTTAGTCCACATCCAGACGATGACGGGATCTCTATGGGAGGTACTTTTTTGCGCTTGGTAGACCAAGGACACGAAGTACATGTGGCTTATCAGACGTCGGGTAATATTCCGTCAGCAGATGATGAAGCACTGAGGTTTACGGAATTTGCCAAGAACTGCTACGAATACGCTGCAGGACAAAGGGCAAGACCCCAAGGTGTTTGACAAGATATTTAAAGACATCAATGACAAGGCAAATCAAGAGGTAACGCCAGTCCAGATGTACGAAAAGTAAGGTCTCGATCAGACGAGGCGAAGCAATCAGCGCTTGTAGATACTATGGCATACCAGATAGTCGAGGTACATTACCTAGACTTGCCTTTCTACGAAACGGGAAAAGTGAAGAAATCCCGCTTGGCAAAGCCAATGTACAGATTGTCAAAAATTTGATCGACGAGATTAAACCCCATCAAATCTACGCAGCTGGCGACTTGGCAGATCCGCATGGCACACATGAAGTATGTCTCAAAGGCATCTTTCGGCACCAGTAGATCTGAAAACAGAAGTATATGAAAGACTGCTGGGTATGGCTATACAGCAGGCGCTTGGCACGAATACCCGATCGATGAGATCGAAATGGCTGTGCCTATTAGTCCAGAAGAGCTACTCAAAAAACGTATGGCTATTTTTCGTCACCAGTCGCAGAAGGATGGTGTAGTATTTCAGGGCGACGACAGTAGGGAATTTTGGCAGCGCTCAGAGGATCGCAATGAAGAAACTGCCGAAATGTACGACCAGCTCGGGCTAGCCGAATACGAAGCAATAGAAGGGTTCAGAAGATATCACTTTCTATAAGATCAATTATTATTACGGCTCAGCGAATGTTTTCGTTGAGCCTTGATTCAATCCCTGCCATTTGAATAAAGATAGACTTCTCAGCCTTGATGTCTTTAGAGGCCTCACTATTGCTGCCATGATATTGGTGAATGACCTGGCTCGTGGTCGTATGTATATGCTCCGCTATTGCATGCACAGTGGCATGGCTGTACGCCTACAGATCTAATTTTTCCATTTTTTCTGTTTATGGTAGGCATGGCTGCTTTCGCTGGGTACTCCCAAAGGAGGAGAAGCTAGAAAGCAAATCGCTAAGAAGATATTGAAGCGAAGTTTATATCTGATATTAATCGGCCTATTTCTCAATGGCTTTCCGTATTTCGAACTTGCTACTTTACGAATTCCTGTGTGTTGCAGCGTATAGGCTTGGTGTTTTTGGCTATTGCACTTATGCATCATTATGTGACTACCCGAAACCAAATCATAATTGGAGCTTTATTGCTGGTGGGCTATTGGGCGCTCATGACGATGGTGTCAGTGCCAACTATAGGTGTTGCCAATCTTGCGCCAGACACCAATTTTGCTGCTTGGTTCGACAGGAGGTTCCTATCTGGCCGATGTGGAAACTGAGCAACACTTGGGACCCAGAGGGCTTGCTCAGTACAGTGCCTGCAATTGGTACAGGCTTATTGGGTGTTCTACAGGCAAATTGTTGTTTGGTACGGCTGATCAGACAGCTGGTCTGACGAAGGTGTTTGTACTGGCCAATGTACTTATTGCGATGGCACTTGCCTGGGATTTGGTCTTTCCAATCAATAAAAGCCTGTGGACGAGTTCGTTTGCGCTCTCATACTGGAGGTGTAGCGATGAATTTTTATGCAGTGATGTACTGGCTATTAGATATACAGAAGTATCGTTCATGCTATACCTTTCCATTCGAGGTTTTTGGTTCTAATGCTATCACGGCTTATGCACTATCAGGTATTTTGGCGACTATATTTGGTTTGATTTCCATAGGAGAGCATTCTTTGCAGGAATGGATATACACAGGAATGGTCCATATTGGTGAGCTTTTATTTTGCGTCTCTGGTCTATGCGTTTGGTTTTGTGGTGATTTGCTATCTCCTGTACTCCTTTTATATAAGAGGAATATTTTCATCAAGGTGTAAGGGAAACTGAAAATATCATAATAATTTTAAACTTTATTGTAATTTCTTCTAACGAAAGTGGCCAATCGGAAGAATACAATTAAATTCGAGATTTAATAAAGGGGCAACAGCACACACCCATCGGAACTAGTGATCTTCCAAGTGTGACTGGGAACGATTCAGGATAATAAAAAAGCACTGACACTCAGTTCGAGTGGTATCAATCCCTATTTTCATACTGAGGATATTATAGAAGTGTCTGTCAGGTCAGCTGGCGAATTGCTAAAATATGCCGATCAGATTGAAGTGGTTTTTTTCTATGGTAGTGGATGCTCTAGTAAAAAACTTCAAAATATCGTCGACCGAGCCTTGTCCAAAGTATTTGTTCAGTCGCATATTTATGTGAATCACGACATTGTAGCAGCTGCTTTTGCTACTCTATAATGGTACGCCTAGTTTTACTTGCTTGATGGGTACAGGCTCTAATTCATGTTTTTTCGATGGAGACATCGTAAGGCAAGAAGTGCCAGGTGTCTGACTATGTGTTGGGCGATGAGGGGAGTGGAGCTTATTTTGGTAAAATATTGCTGCAAGCTTTTTTACGTAAACAATTACCTGCCGAATTAGCTACGGCATTCGAAGAAACATACAACATTACCAAGCATGATATCCTGCAAAACGTTTACATGAAACCTTTTGCCAATGTGTATCTGGCGCTTTCTTCAATTCATTCATCAACACAAAGACCACGATTTTTTTAGAGTGATACTAAAGATGGATCAGACAATTTGTAGAGATTTATTTGGAATGCTACCCAGACCACAAGAACTACACGGTTCATTTCGTGGGTTCAATACCTTTCTTTTTTGAAGACATTCTGAAAGAAATATTAACAGAAAAGGGAATTGCCTTAGGCAAAATTATCAAAGAGCCGATTGAGCAATTAGTACAATATCATATTAATAAACACTACACGACAAGATAATGCTTGAATTAATAGTTGGAATAGACATAGGAGGAACTAGTACTAAATTTGGACTGGTAGACACAGCAGGAAAGGTTCGAATTCATAGCAGTATAGCTACAGACAACCCTGACATCAATGTTTATATCAAAGATTTGGCTAAAGCTATAAGAAATGCTGCCGATTCATTGGACGAGCCCGTAGACTTTATTGGCGTGGGTGTAGGTGCTCCTAATGGCAATTACAAAAAAGGCACAATAGAGGATGCCCTAACTTACCATGGTCTGGTACGGTGCCTTTATCAGATCTGCTTAATAAAGAATTTGGCTGCCTGTACAGCTTACCAACGACGCCAACGCAGCGGCCATGGGTGAAATGATGTTTGGCGGAGCCAGAGGGATGGACGATTTTATTGTGATCACATTAGGGACAGGATTGGGCTCTGGTTTTGTGGCCAACGGGCAGTTGATCCAAGGGCATGATGGACATGCGGGCGAACTTGGCATATCGCCTACAAAATAGGTGGTGGTAGATACTGTAAGTGTGGCAAGAAGGGATGCTTGGAAACGTACGTTTCGGCTACAGGTTTAAAAAGAACCGTCTATAAGTTGCTGGCAGATCATCACATGGATAGTGAGCTGAAACGCTACAGCTTCGATGATCTAAATACCAAAATGGTAGCTGATGCTGCTGAAAATCGGTGATGTAGTCGCTCAGGAGGCCTTCGAGTATACAGGTAAGGTATTGGGAGCCAAGCTAGCTGATGCTGTGGGGCATACCAGTCCAGAGGCGATATTCATCATGGGAGGATTAGCGAAAGCAGGTGATTTGATATTCAAACCTACCATCAAGCATTTCGAAAAGAACTTGTTACACATTTATCAAGGTAAGATCAAGGTTTTGCCTTCAGAATTGAACAGCACGCATACGCCAATCATAGGAGCGGCCAGTTTGATACTGAAAGATATTATGACAAAAAAAGGCTTAGTGATTTGATCTAATGCTTTATGCTTCGATCTTTTTATGCAGGTGATTATTAGTTTTGATAAAAGGTAAGGTAATCGTAAAGCGAGTGAATTTGCCTAGCATGGAGTTGAGCTCAATACTGCCGTTCATTTTTTCTACGGCTTCTTTAATAATGTAAAGACCCAAGCCAGCACCTTTTGACCGGTCGCTGGCACGGTAGAACATATCAAATATTTTGCACTGTTGGTCAGGTTCAATGCCTATACCATTGTCGGCTACTTCTATGCGAAGTCCAGCTGCTGATTCGCTGATTTCTATCATGATTTCTGATGCTTTATCATAGTCTTGATACTTGATGGCATTAGAAATCAAGTTGGATAAAATCATACTAATTCGTCTTTTGTCAGTTTTGAATGGATGATTTAATTCTATTTTGTTTTTGAATTTGAGTCGTTGATAGCCACCGATGTGACTCAGGTTATTTATAGTTTCTTGTATGATGGTATCGAAATGGATCAATTGATATTGAATTTCTAGTCTTGAGTTTCTAGAGTAATCCAATATGTCCATGATAAATTTATCGAGTCGATCTACACTAGTTGTTATTAATTCTAGGTATTTCATCAAAGGAGGGGAAGGCTTTTCTGTAATGGATATATTGACTAACCCTTTGATGGAAAGTAGAGGTGCGCGTAAATCGTGGGAAACACTATAGACAAACCTGTCAAGCTCAAAATTAACTTTTTTAAGTTCGTCTATTTGTTGAACGAGTAGGTTTTGAGCTTTCTTTTCTATCGGTAATGTCCTCTAAGGATCCTTCATATTTGATTGGGTTAGAACCGTTAAAGTGCACTCTTATATTTGAACGTACCCAAATGATGTCTCCATTTTTTTTGTAAACCTGATGCTCTATTCCGTTGACCTCACCTGTCATTTGAAGGAGCTCTCTTATTTTCATCCTATCCTGCTGATTCACCATAAGTGATCCAGCACCAGGGACAAGTTTGCAGAACTCCTCACGTGATTCATAGCCAAACATTTTGACCATAGCAGGGTTTACTGTAGTGAAACTTCCCTCGCCGTCAGCAACATATATGCCTTCTAAAGAATTTTCGAAGAGTTCGCGGTATTTGTCTTCTGCATTTTTTTTCTCTGTAATATTCCTAAACGACCATACACGCCCTACATTCTTTCCATCCAGTATCATTGGCACCGAATGCCTTTCGAATATTCTTCCATC
>NZ_JAOYOD010000011.1 GCF_025833875.1 Reichenbachiella ulvae
TTACGCCCAGACTGGAAACGAAATCCCAGAAAACTCAATAGAAGTCACACTTCCTAGATTCATTTCGGGAGCTAGTTATAGGCTAAACTTTATACAAAAATTGAGCATGCTCATCTCTGTTGACCTAGAAAGCACCCTCGATGGCAAAAGAAACACGCTGATCAAATCAGAGCAATTGTCTATAGACCCAAAAGCAGGAATAGAATTGGGCTATGTCGACAAATTTTTTGTCAGATTTGGGGTAGGACAGTTTCAAGAAATCCAAAATTTTGACCGATCCTATACTACAGTCTTCCAACCTAATTTTGGAGTAGGCGTCCAACTGAAACAGTTCAGTATCGATTACGCAATGACTGATATCGGAGATCAAGCCGAATCTTCCTACTCCCATGTACTATCTTTGAAAGCCCGTTTCAATGACAAAAAGTAAACACATCATCTTGCCTCTATGTCTTTTGGTCATGTCACTCAACATGCTCATGGCTCAGCCATACGGCAATGAGTGGATCAATTACAATCAACAGTATTACAAGATTCAGATTGCTGAAAATGGCATTTATCAATTGACACGAACCCAGCTAGCCACAGCTGGAGTCCAGTAGGCAGTGTAGATCCAAGAAAATTTCAACTGTTCTACAAAGGACAAGAAGTAGCCATCTCCGTAGTGGGTGAAAGTGACGGTGTATTCAATGTGAGTGATTACATCGAGTTTTACGGGCAGAAACATGATGGCACTTCAGACACTCCGCTTTACCTAGCCACCGATGCACAACCGCACACTTACTACAACCTATTTTCTGACAGCAGTGCTTATTTCCTCACCTACAGACTAGATTTAGGTTTTGGATTGAGAATGTCCAAGTACTCAGAAAATAACGTAGGAGGACTGGCTGCCGAAAACTATTTCATCCAAGAAAGCCGTGCAGTCTATGCCAATTATTACTTCTCAGGACAAAGTCACGGATTCTCCAATGATGTATTGCTCGGGAGCTATGATTATGCAGAAGGGTGGACAGGATCCATGGTCACCAAAGGCCAATCTGTCACGCAAACACTAACTGGTCTCCACAGTCAAGTACAACTTGGCTACACACTCCTACTATAGAGATTCTGCTCACAGGAGGCAATAACAATGCCCACGACATTTCCGTTTTTGTTGGGGCAAATACATCCAGTCTGCGCCAACTCACCACAGCCAAATTTAATGGTATAGCCAACCATAAAATCAATCAAAATCTACAAGCATCAGACATATCCTCTGGCGGAGAAATGGTCGTCAGAATTACGGTCAATGGCGTCAATGGCAATGCTGACAGAGCAGGCATCGCCTATGTCAAAGTAAACTACAGCAGATCATTTGACCTAGGAGGTACCTCCGATCATGTACTTCAACTAAGAGCAATGCGGGAGGAAAATCATATATCAATGTACAAAACACCTTGACCAACATTCATTTATATGATATCACAACCATCTCCTCTCCCATTTCAATCGGGATCAATTCGTTTGCAAACTCATTCAATGCAATCGTAAACAACACCAACACTATACGAACTCTATTCGCCCAATCAGGCTACAAAACTGTCCCCGTCATTACCAAGACCACATTCAACAACTTTGATCCTGCCTCTTTTGACTACCTCATCATCACACACCAAAGCCTTCGTGCCAGCACAAGCAACAATCAAGGAGACCAGATTTTGGCCTATGCCAACTACAGAAAAAGTACTGCAGGTGGTGGTCATACCGTACTTGATCTCAATGTCGATCAAGTTTTTGATCAATTCAATTATGGTCACCCTTCTCCCATGGCCATCAAACGAATAAGTGAATACATGTATGATAACGGTGGACTTGAGTATCTATTCCTAATCGGAAAGAGCTCCAATGTAGGCTCCAACTACTACAGACTCGATCCAGCTACTACCACCATCAAGCATCTGGTACCAACATTTGGTTATCCAGGTGGTGATGTAGAGTATTCAGCTGGTTTTGACTGAGGCACAGCTTATGAAACCATCGCAACTGGGCGAATCAATGCCACACAACCCGATCATGTTCAGGCCTACTTGAATAAAGTGATAGAAATGGAGGCCAAACCCTATGACAATCTTAGGCGGAAAAACCTGGTACAGTTGAGTGGAGGGAATTCTGGAGCAAGACTCAATTCCTTCAAGGGCTACGGTACAAGGATTTGCTACCATTGCAGTGGACAAAATACTAGGTGGAGAGTCAGTTTTGATATCAAAAAACAACAACAGTGCAGTGGAACTCATCAATATATCTGAGGAAATCAATGATGGAGTGATGACGGTCACTTTTTTTGGGCACTCAAGTGGTAGTATATCGGATATCGAAATTGGATTAGTCTCAGACCCATCATTTGGTTATTCCAACAAGGGAAAATACCCCACTTTCATGGTCAATGGTTGCAAGTCTGGGGATTTTTTTAGCGAAAACGATGAGTCATTTGGCGTGGACTGGATATTGACACCAGATCTAGGCGCAATCTCCTTTATGGCGCATAGCGATCTAGGTTTCCCGACAATCTCAAAAGGTACAGTGACCTTTTTTACAAACTGGCCTTTAATGAAGAGGCATTTACCAGTTTGGGCGTAGGTAAAATCAAAGCTGAAACAGCCAAGAGATCACATACAAAACTATGGCACAGGGGATGCCAATATTGCTCAGGTCCAATCTACTCAACTTGCAAGGAGATCCTGCTACCAGAAGTCTTTGGCGCAGACAAAGCTGACTATGGCGTAGATGAAAATTTGATACATATCAAAACCTTCAACAATCAACAACTCTTGACCTCCATTGATTCTTTTCAACTGGATTTCAATATCAAAAACTTCGGGATCTATGATGACACCCACTTTCAATACAGGTAGTCAGGACACTACCTGATGGCACCAATATTACCTATGGCCCTTTGTATTGATCCAGTACTCAGAGAAGATACGATTAGTTTCATTCTCAATAATCAAATCACTAATGCTGCGGGACAAAACACATTGCGAATTGACATTGACCCATTTGGTGAAATCGACGAGCTCAGTAAAACCAACAACAGTGCTAGCATTGATCTGTTTCTATCCAATGGCAGTACATTGAACCTGCTACCTACCATGTATAGCATTGAGACTACGTCGAATGTTAATTTTTTCTTTCAATCCACCAATATCTTGACCAACACACGTGGTTATGATTTTCAGATTGATACGGTAGACACATTCAACAGCCCCTACTTGAGCACACAATCTATCCAGTCCAAAGTTGTCGGACAGATTCCATTTGATCTATTATCCAAAGGAAACATCACAAGTGGAAAAGTGTTCTATTGGCGAACGAGATACAGCGATCCCTTGCCCAGTGAAAACGAGGATTGGGTAACCTCATCATTTACCTACGTACCTGCTGGGATGGAAGGTTGGACACAACAATCTACTAGTCAGTTGAAAGAATTGAATCGAATAGGACTGACTTTAGATAACAACGGCATTTGGGATTTCATCACATCTAGTTTGGATCTTTCGGTACAAACCTATGGTTCGAATCATCCTACACAAACCTTCTCTATACCAAAGTCCTCTTGGACAATCAAAACTACTTTATATCCAGTTCGCCACAAGCCAACGCTCATTGTAGAAACAATACGGTTAATTTTTTGGCCTTTCAACGCCAATCTTCCGTTCTCCTTTAGCCCGATCACATTCAATACCAGCGCCTCACTAAATCCCTTGATATGTGGTCTTTTGCCTCAGTATATTTTCAACTTCATCGCGTCAGATTTTAGTGGAACTGTCACACCCATGAGACTCATACAGATGCCGTTGGGGATGGTGACAAGGTATTGGTATATTCTTTAGGGACTCTAGATTACAGTACCTGGACTGATGAATTCAAGACCAAACTAGAGTCACTAGGTATCAAAAGAACAACATTGGACAATCTGGTCACAGATGAGCCATTCATCTTTCTTGGGTCTAAAAACACTGGAATAGAAGCCATAGAGATACTCCCAGTGACCACACCAGCCAATCAATCTACCCTCTTCCTCAATGAAGATGTAGTGGGCAGCTTTGATACGGGCGAAATCTCAACTAACAAGATTGGCCCTGCCAAATCATGGAGTAGCGTGAATTTAGAGATCGATATGTCCAACAATCCTGCGGATGATGAAATATGTGGTTAAAATATACGGCATAGACAAAGTGGGAAATGAAGCCATCCTGATGGGCAACAACACAGACCTGAGCTATGATGTCAGCACCATAGATGCCTATTAATATCCCTACCTCAGATTAAATCTTGGGCTGGCGGATGTAGTAGCCTTTTCTCCTCCACAACTTAAGAGTTGGCAAGCAGAATACGAAAGCGTAGCAGAAGGTGTACTCCTCTCTCACAACACCGCTAACCAAACGATAGACCTACAAGAAGGACAAGATTACAGTGCGCCTTATACTTTTGGAATATCTCCAAAAAGGATTACCAAGACTCTATTCTCGTCAAATACAACCTCCTCAACACTACTGCCAACAGCATTGTCAAAGACAGTCTCAAGATTGCAAAATTGGAAGCTGGAGATTCTTCTAATTTTGACATCAAACTCAAGACCAAGAATAATGTTGAGCACCAGTGACCTAAGTCTTGGATGTCAACAAATCAAGCCAAAAAGAAATCTATACCAGCAACAATTCTCTAAGGCTATCAAAATACACAGCAGTCAGTGCAGATGAACACAACCCTCTCCTCAATGTCCTATTTGACGGAATCAAAATCATGGATGGAGACATTGTATCTCCCAGTCCAAAAGTACACATCACCATGTCAGATGATGAATTTCTATTCAAAGAAGACACCTTGGGTATGAATTTTTATATGCGCTTGCCATGTGAGACCTGTGATTATGTACGTATTCCATTTAGCAGCTGAGGTAACCTGGACTGCAGCAAGCCAGCAGGAAAGTTTCTCCATCCAATATACACCTGCAAAATTGGCCGATGGTATCTACGGTCTACGTGTACAAGTATCCGATGCGTCAGGCAATGACTCAGGTGTACAGCCGTATGAGATCAATTTTGAGGTAATCAATGAGTCTACGATCACCAACTTTTACCCCTATCCAAACCCATTCTCTACCCAAACAAGATTTGTATTTACCTTGACGGGGGAATTGTTTCCTGAAGACATCAAAATCCAAATCATGACTATCAGTGGCAGAGTGGTTAGAGAGATTTTTATGGACGAACTAGGACCTATCAACATTGGGAATAATCTTACCGATTATGCTTGGGACGGTCGCGACAACCATGGTGATCAACTTGCAAATGGTGTCTACCTCTACCGTGTTTTGATCAAAAATCCTGGCGAAGAATTCAAACATCGCAAGACCAGTGCAGACAAGGGGTTCAAAAATGGCTTTGGGAAAATCTACATCCTAAGATAGCTTCAATTTTGCTATGCCCCACGCACCAAATGGTAAGCACCATTCAGGATATAGATGATTTTTGGCTTCTTGGTTCTTTCTAATCATCTAGCAACTGATTGACCTTGTGCAAGGCCTTGTCTAGTTTGATGGATTCAGCAGCTAGTGATTCTAGTTGTTTTATCTCGTGATCACTAGCCTTTGCATCTGCTTTCATCATTTCGATGATTGCCATGATATTGGTCAAAGGAGCTCTTAGATAATGTGCATTGCTAAATGCCATATTAGATAAACTTTGGTTTTTGGCTTCCAACTGAACTGTATGAGAAGCTACTAGTTTTTGTAGATTGGCCTTCACTGTCTTGGATTTGTTTGCGTTAATTCGAGCAAAGTCACCTTCTTCTTGAACACTGCTCGATTTACTTTTCATCCAATTTTTCATTGTGAGCATAAAAAGACTCTCGATTCTTATCATAGAACCATTTCAGATACAACACTGTGCCTCCTGTGATGGTGGCATTGATTATAAAACTAATCACCACAGAGGCATCAACTTGATCAGCTGTGGGGTAGGAATAGGATGTCAGTACCACGCATAGAGTACAGAGCACAACAGAGTAGACAATCTTGAAAACTCCTGGCAAAATCACTGCATAGATCGCTAGCAAAGTCAAATACGCATAAGAAAACGAGCCATTGACACCACCATATTGATCCCACAAAAAACCAAATCCAAAGAGTGTACCTATAGACATAAAGATGCTGAGCTAGGACTCTCAATCCCTGAAACACTAACTCATCATCAAACAGACCAGTGACAAGCCAAACAATAACTCATACATCAACAGGATCTGCTCAGACTCGCATACATAGACAGACCAAACTGACCTAAACAGAAAGGAAATAGTACTGAGCCATAGCAGGTAGACATAATAGGTCTGATCAAAGGGAATTCGATATTTGGATTTATAAAACGACTCCATCACCAATTGTTTGAGTCGATTTTATCCTTGATGTCAACAAATGCAGTCGACAAATTATTACTTGATGCCTTAAGTAAAGTAGCCAACTCACTTTTTGAATCCAAGGAATCTATTTTAACAGCCAGATGGTTGATGGAGGGGGCGATTTCCTGTACACTAAAATCCATGAACGAATTGATGGAATGATTGCTAATCGTCAGTTCTTTGGATCGCTGATCAATCTTCAAATTCAATAGGTCATTGAGCTCCTTCAGTTCTATTTCCTGCTTTTCAAGTTTCAAATTTTCTATTTCCAGTTCCTCTATACGGTTGGATAACTCTCGTTCTCTTATGATCTGTCTTTCACTTTCCTTTCCATATCTATATGACAGATATATAAAGCTAATTGCCACTATCACCACGGTAGTCTGGTAATAGGTCAAATTGTAAAAATAAGGAAGTACCATGTCAGAAATCCACTCATAATGAGAATACCAAACCCATATTAAAGTCATCTGAACGGCATAGAGAAATAGACCAAATACCACTGACCACATGCCACGATGAACCATAATCAAAATAACCATGAGTGCCATCAGGTTAATTTTGGACAGGCCAACCAGCCCTCCATTTGTATATCCACAGATAACTAAAGAGGTCAAAACCAGACCAAAAATTGAACTGGTTAGAAAAATAGATTTTGAATAAAAGGCTGATACAAGAGATGCAATAGTAATCAGCAACAATCCAGAATATAAAATCGCCGTTTCTTGACCCAAATCATACTGATAAAGTAGATACAGGCCATGCACCACTTTGATTAGGCACAAGCCACAAACTACGATGAGTATGCTTCTTTCAAGAGACATTTCCTTGAGTCGGATCATGAATGTTTTGATAGCTGATTACGAGATTGCCGTAAGCAAGTCCTAATGTAATTAGCAAATCTGACCATTCTTTATAAAGGCTCTCCGTATATTACAAAGGTATATATCTATAAAATACGCTTTTTTACTTACCTCTCTTGACATATCTATCTCAGGATTTGATTGACCTCTTTTACCAATTGATCAAGGTGATCTGCTCGTTCCTTAAGTCCCTTTAGCTCTTGAAGGTGGTCCTGGTTCGGTTTTCCCTTTTCAAGAATCTGAATCAGTCCTAAGATATTGGAAAAGGCAGTCCTGAGAATATGTGCATTATTGTATGCATAATCGGACAATTGCTTGTTCTTCTTTTGCAACTCGACTGTTTTACGAAGGATGATATCTTCTAGATTATTTTTGGTTGACTGGATTTCACTGGCGCTGCTCAAGCAGTTTCTTTCTTTTTTGAAACAATTCTTCATTCAATTGATCAATCTGATCATTGTAGCTTAGGTATGACTGACGTTCACTCTCCAAGTCTCTTTTGACATACACTACGCATATTGCTATGATCACGGAGTTGATCAAGTAATCGATCTCAATCCATCTCCAGGCTGCGGAGTTTGGCATCCATCCGCGCATTTGAATACAGAGGTCAGCGTCGAACAAATTGTACAAAATCACTAGTGCCGAGGGAATCTGTAGTTACGAGGTAGGACAGCAACGAATCAGCCAACAAGGTATAGTATGTTGTCGACAAGGATCCATATATACGGCCATCAGTATGAATCCACATCAGCACAAACGAAATCAACCCACCAGAAAACACAAAGTCCGATAACGCCAAAAATCGAAATCTATCCAAGCAGCCCGATAGAACTCCAGTAAGTATCAACAAGGCTAAATAAACCCATTGCGCATAGGGATCTACTTCAAAATACACGAAGCGCACCACCATCAACAGGAAGTAAAACAATGCAGCGATTAACAGCTTCTTGTAAAAAGCAAATGCACTCGGGGTCTGATAATTGTCATGTATTCATTCCCCTACTATTGAAATGGCATAACTTTGGACTGATGGTTTTCAAAACAATTGTTAACTTATCTCCAGTTTGTTTCAACAAATCTGAATACTGACCATCTAGAGCAGTATTTTCTATCATTTTTGTAACCTCATGCATACAAAGGCTTATTTTGAGTAAGGCTCAAGTTCAAGTAATTCTCAATCATTTGATTGTTGATCAGCAACTCTTCCTTCCTGATAAGAATTTTGTTCTCCAAGACCTTATTCAATGCAACCATTTCCTTTTCTTGCTCAAATAGGTTCTGATTTTCTTCACGCATCTCATTCATTCTCAGACAGCTCCTTTCTTCTTTTTAGCTGCCTACTTTTTTCCTTATTGTATTGAAATGCCAAAAACACCATCCCAATTGTGATGAGCAAGGCCATGATTCTATAATTGAATA
>NZ_JAOYOD010000012.1 GCF_025833875.1 Reichenbachiella ulvae
AGTGATAAAAATGCCCATGACTTTCCTGACAAAATTGTGGTCATTGCCGATGCCTCCAACCTCGAAAGAAATCTATTGCTATTCTCGGAGATACAAGATTTGGGCTTACCTACCATCCTCGTGCTATCCATGCTCGACGTGGCTAATCGCAGTGGACTAAACATTGATCTACGTGCCTTAGAAGAAGAATTCAACACTACGGTGCTCACGGTCAATGGCCGAACTGGAGAAGGTATTCCAGAGCTCAAAAAGACCCTCTTTGAAGATCTGTCTGGTTCCACGGAGCTCTTTACGACATCAACGAGCTCTCCCCGAGATGCATACCAGTAATCAAGGACAAGTTTGCCTTAGAAAATGACTACGTAGCGTATCAATATGCTCAGCAAACCTACAGCAAGAGCTTTCTATCTAACAGACGAGAAAAAATTTATCGCCGACAAAAAGGTACAATACAACTTCTGCGATCGCCAGTTTCAAACTACCAAAACCGTAGAGCGATACAAAATCATTCGTGACAAACTCACTCGAATAGTTACCAAAACGAATATAGAATCTACAGCCACTCGCAATCACAAGATCGACAAAATACTGACGCATAAGATCTATGGTTACCTTATATTTTTTGTGATCCTGTTTGCGCTTTTTGAGTCCATCTTTGCTTGGGCTGAACCTTTTATGGACTACATCGATTTTGGTTTTGCCAAACTAAGCAGTTGGGCCAAGACCTACTTACCCGCTGGTGTACTCACGGATCTCATTGCCGAAGGTATTATCCTGGCTAGGGGGGTCGTCATTTTCATCCCTAGGATCGCCCTACTATTTGCTTTTATAGCCATACTGGAAGAGTCCGGCTATATGGCTCGTGTGGTCTTTCTGATGGACAAAATTATGCGAAAATTTGGCCTCAACGGCAAAAGTGTGGTTCCGCTCATCTCTGGTGTGGCCTGTGCCATCCCTGCTATCATGGCTGCCCGAAATATCGAAAGCTGGAAAGATCGGATCATCACTATTTTCGTGACACCGTTTATGAGTTGTTCTGCCAGACTGCCCGTGTACGCTATTCTGATCGCCTTGGTCATTCCTAATGATTATGTGCTTTGGGATCTTGAGTGTACAAGGGCTAGCACTCATGGCTTTGTACTTGATTGGTTTTCTAGGCGCTATTTTTTCCGCGCTATTATTGAAAAAAATACTAAAGATGAAAGAGCAAAGCTATTTCATCATGGAACTCCCCATCTACAGATGGCCCAAGTGGAAAAATGTATGGATCACCATATTCTCTAAAAGCAAAACCTTTGTATTCGAAGCTGGAAAAATCATTTTAGCCATTTCTATTATTCTTTGGGTATTGGCTTCATCACGGACAGGAGAAGCTTTTGATCACGCCGAACAGCGAGTCGTAGAGCAAAATCCAACCGTTGGGATCGGCTCCCAAGAATTCGATGCTTTGCTGAGCGCATACAAACTAGAAAACTCGTATGCTGGTGTATTAGGCAAATCCATCGAACCCTGCATCCGACCTCTTGGATACGATTGGAAAATTGGCATTGCACTGATCACATCTTTTGCTGCTCGAGAAGTATTTGTAGGTACGATCGCCACCATCTATAGTGTGGGCTCAGACGTAGAAGACGAATCTACCATCAAAGACAAATTACGTGCAGAAATCAACCCCTATACTGGAAAACCGATGTACTCCATTGCACTTGGTGTATCCCTGATGCTGTTTTATGCGTTTGCCATGCAGTGCATGAGTACGCTGGCAGTAGTCTATAGAGAAACCAAGTCATGGAAATGGCCTCTTCTTCAATTGATATATATGTCGGCAGTAGCTTATATCTTCGCATTCATTGCGTATCAATTATTGAAATAGATTAATGACCGAAACCAACGCCTCTTTTTTCACCACAAGGGTAGAAACTTTACATGCAGAATCACAAAAGCTAGAACAAAAAGCGACGACACTTTCATGGATCAGGGTCTGCTCGTTTCTTGTTTTTCTAGTCGCTTTCATCTATTTCGCCAATACACGCGAAATCCAAAGCATGCTCCTTTCAGTAGTGGCGTTGTGTTCCTGTTTTTGGCTGGGTCATCCGAAAGCACAACCAAGCCAAATTTGGACTGACCCAACACCAAGCACTTCTTGTAGTTAATGAAAATGAAATAAAACGTGCCAACGGAGCCTTTTCGGACCTCGACAATGGACTCGACTATTTGGGTACAAATCATGCCTATGCTCCAGATATCGATCTTTTTGGTTCTAATTCCTTATTCCAATTATTGGTGCGAAGCAAACTGTCTGGCACAAGAGCATTAATCAAAAACTGGCTGCTACACCGATCCACCAAAAACGAAATCGAAGAACGACATGCCGCCATACAAGAACTCTCCACCGATACGGAATGGAGGCAAAACCTAACGGCCTATGGCTATCATGGGGATCGTAAAAATGAAAAATATGCCAACGTAGTCGTCTCACTCATCCAGTGGATAGACCTCAAATTGAGTCAAATCGACAAGCCATTTTGGAATATCATGAGATTCATCATGCCTGCTGCTGCATTGACTATTCTCGCGGGTATCAATATCTTGGGTTGGCCGTATCAGTGGATTTATCTCCCCATTCTGATCAACCTCGCCTTGTTGTCTATCCTATTCAAGCCATTGATGGACCTCACCAATGAGTTTGGAAATATTGCTGACTTCCTGAAAGGCTATGAGCACGTGATTATAGAAATAGAAAAAAAATCTTTTGAGTCTCCGCTACTTACTCGACTACACGACCAACTAAAAACCAAAGGTCAGTCTGCCTCTTCCCGCTATCATGCGCCTTCGCAGGATTTTGATGTTTTTGCTCAGCAGAGCCAATATCCTGTATTTGCCTTTCAATGTACTTTTTTTGCTCGATGTCAACTGGCTACTCCTAGCGGTCCAATGGAAAAAGAAAAACATCCATCATGTGCAAAACTGGTTCGATGCGGTGCATCAAATCGACGCCTTGTCTGACTTGGCCTCGTTCGCTTACGCTAATCCTACCTTTACCTTCCCAAAGTTATCGGACACGGATCACGTGCTAGTCGCTGAGCAAATGGCACATCCGTTGATCAAGTCTACCCAGCGTGTAAGCAATGATTTCGCGCTGTCGGGCAAAGGCAGACTCGGGCTAGTCACAGGCTCCAACATGTGGGGCAAGAGCACCTTTCTCCGCACGATAGGTATCAATCTCGTGCTGGCACAAATGGGCGCACCCGTTTGTGCTCGAAAGTTTGAGCTGTCTCTCGTTCAGCTTTTCACCAGCATGCGCACACAAGACAATTTAGAGGAAAACGTCAGTTCATTTTATGCAGAACTCAAGCGGCTCAAGCAGCTGCTCGACCTTTTGCAACAGGGCGAACCTATCTTCTATATGCTCGACGAAATTCTGAAAGGCACCAATTCGGAAGACCGCCACAAAGGTGCGCTCTCTCTGATAGACCAATTGATCAAAGAAAATTGTCGGGGACTGATTTCTACTCACGACATCCAGCTATCGGCTTTATCGAAAGATCAACCCAATATCCAAAACATGAATTTCAATAGCTCTATCGTAGATGATGAGATTATTTTCGATTACAAATTGTCTCTGGCACCCTGCGGTAGTTTCAATGCCAGCAAACTGATGGAAAAGATGGGTATTATCAAAAAATAGGAAACACTTCAAGGATTGCCTTGTGCTGTTTAGCTTTGCGCCCATCACAAGCAGAATATCAGATGAGTTTTGATCCCAATGTAAAGATAGGCGTATCAGGTGGTGGCCAGCTCGGCCGTATGATGATCCAATCTGCCATAGACTTGAATTTAGATATCAAATCGATGGACCCAGATCCTAATGCCCCGTGCAAGCATCTAGCAACCGAATTTGTAAATGGGGACATCAAAGACTACGATCAAGTCATGGCCTTTGGTGCTACTTGTGACCTCATCACCGTGGAGATAGAGAATGTAAGCATAGAAGCGTTAGAAGCACTCGAAAAACAAGGTAAAAAAGTTTTTCCTCAGCTCTCGTGCGCTCGAAAATCATCAAGGACAAGGGCATTCAAAAGCAATTCTATTTAGACAACGACATTCCCACTTCTCCTTTCGTACTGACCCAGTCGCTAGAGGAGCTGCATCAGCACACAGACCTACTTCCGGGTGTACACAAGCTTCGCACCGAAGGATACGACGGCCGTGGCGTACAGGTGATCCGAACAGAAGCTGACATCTCAAAAGGATTTGACAAACCTGCGCTGATAGAAAAATTTGTGGATTACGACAAGGAAATCTCCGTGATCGTAGCCCGAAACGCGGATGGAGAAATGAACACCTACCCCGTGGTAGAATTAGAATATCATCCAGAAGCCAACTTGGTGGAGTTTTTATTTTCACCCTCTAGCATTAGTGAAGACATTAGAATCAAAGCAAGAGAATTGGCCAAAAAAGTTATCTCATCACTCGACATGGTAGGTTTGCTAGCGGTAGAAATGTTTACTACCAAAGACGGCGACGTAATCGTAAACGAATGTGCACCACGTACGCACAACAGCGGTCACCAGACGATAGAAGCCAATGTGACTTCACAGTTTGAACAGCACATCCGAGCCATACTCAACTTGCCACTAGGGGACACCGCCATCAAAGGAGCTTCTGTGATGATCAACCTGCTAGGCGAAGAAGGCTACACTGGTTTGGCCCAATACGAAGGGCTAGAAGAAGCCTTACAGATTGAAGGACTTCACGTACATTTGTATGGAAAAAAATTAACCAAACCCTTTAGGAAAATGGGACACGTGACCTTGGTAGGAGATCACTTAGAAGACCTCAAAACCATTGCTCGATCAGTAAAAGAATACCATAAAAATCAAAGCATAATGAAGCCATCAGTAGGAATAATCATGGGGAGCAAAAGCGACTCTGAACATCATGAATCAGGCCGCAGAAGTACTCGATCAATTAGGCGTAGCGTATGAACTCACTATTGTATCTGCTCACCGTACCCCACACCGCATGGTAGACTATGCCGAAAATGCCAGATCGCGTGGACTACAAGTAATCATCGCAGGAGCAGGAGGTGCTGCGCACTTGCCAGGCATGGTAGCGGCGATTACCACCCTACCCGTGATCGGCGTACCTGTCAAGTCTAGCAATTCAATAGACGGATGGGATTCTGTATTGTCTATTTTGCAAATGCCAGGTGGTGTGCCTGTAGCTACCGTAGCCCTAGATGGTGCTAAGAATGCAGGCATACTTGCTGCGCAGATCATAGGAAGTCACGACGAAATTGTTGCCGAAAAATTAGCACAATACAAAGTTGAGATGAGGAGAAAAGTAGAAGAATCTATCCGTACCTTATAAATCTGCTCTCTATTTTTGATATACAAGCAATATCCCTGATCTTAACCGTTTAGTATTTAGCATTTTAGAGAATGGAAATATTAGTATATTGCTATTGAATGCGCTAATAAGTGTGAAAAAAATAAACTTTGTGCAACTTATCAAATCTATTTTGACTCAAAAAAACCACTATCTAAACACCATAAGCTATGGGGTGATAGTACTCTTATTTTCCATGTGTAATATGGGAGAATTTAGATTTCGACGACATCGAAGCGCCTCTATATACACCTCGACCCATCCTATTCCCATTGGTCAAACCACATACACCATTAATGTGACCTGATCGATAAACTGGACGACCCTGAACCTATTTGATCACTGAAGACAATAGCAAGCTGCATCGCAATCACCTAATCTGGACACGACCTATTTCGACGATTATGCACAAGTCATAGTATCTACAAGACGTACCCAACCCAGGTATAATTAGTGCTCGAACTTAGCAAGATATATCCCGTCTCTCCGAGCAATCAGGACATCGCAATTCCGACACAAACGCTAAGGTTTTGAATACACCCTCCCCCAACAACGAAGAACTGGATTCTGTAAAGTATTCTACAGGTACTATAACGCTAGTACATTACCAACCAATACCAATCTGAGCTTGAGTATGAGCTTACACTTACTGACATTGTAAACCTAGACACTGGAGCACCCATGATACTATCAGGCACCGTACCTGGCAATAGCTCCAATTCGAAGCCGACTGACGACAAATCACAAAACCATCATTGTTCGAGTGCCTGGCACAGGCGATACGCAATTTTTTAGTGGGAGAAGCATCCAGATAGCACTGAAAGTGAAAACAGGAGAGGGCGTAAGTAGTACCGATTTTATAGACTACACACTTTCCATTACCAACGCTGATTTTTCAGAAATATATGGCTGGTTTGGTGACAAAACTATCAATAAGAAAACTAGACCGTTGGACATGGGATTTTTCGAAGACCTTTCGGAAAGCAGCTTGAGCTTCAACGCGCCACAAGTCAGCTTTTATATCAGCAATGGGTTTGGTGTACCGATGGGTCTCAACATGGGAGGTATCTCCTCTACCAATTCAAAAGGCACTACGGAGTGAACTTGTCTGGAGACATTACGGCAAGTCCACAACTGGTAAGAGCGCAAAGTACTACACAGGTAGGCACTTCACTCAGCTCCATCATTCGAACCAATGAAACCAACTCTAACCTAAGAGAGCTATTTGCAATATCTCCAACCAGCTTCAATATCGATTTGACAGCGGGTATCAAACTATAATAATGCAAATGATCAAGACAGAAACTTTGTAAGTTCAACTAGCGAGGTAGAAGTAGTCACAGAGATCAACCTCCCTCTCGATGTGAAACTAGAGGGGTTGTCAAGAAACTTTGGGACTGGTATTGAAGCTTTCGACTTTGAAGATGCAGGACACCATCAGACTCATACTAACTACCCACAACGAACTGCCTCTCGAAGGGTCGATACAATATGCAATTTTTGGACTCAGACTCCAGCGTATTGTTTGAGTTTCTAGATATCTCATTTATAAAATCCCCAGAGCTTTTGTCCACGGGGCGAATAGAGGAAAAAATCGTTAACAAGGACACTATAAAATTATTGTGGCAACTGGACTATTAAGAATTGATAAATGCCAGCATATTAAATATCGTCACCCATATCACCAGCTACAAAGCGGCAGACGACAACTATGTCAAATTATTTTCAGAACTGACCAGATGCACCCTCAAAGTAGGCACTCAAGCAAATGTGAAACATGAATTATAAGCTGAAAACAACATACATCTGCGTCTGTACTCCTTCGTGCTCACTGAGTTTACACCGACCTTGGCTCAATCTGGCATTTTGTCTATCACCTGACCAACAGTACCTATCAAGGCAACAACTCTCAATCCGGCATTCTTCCCAGAAGGAAAAACTTTTGTAGGTATACCCGTGCTGATCTGGTGTGACTGGTAGACTTTAACAGTCCCACCAATTACAACGACGCCATTACCACCAATGAGAAAAACGGAGAACGGAAAGTGGGATATTGACCGATTTGTACGACAATTCTAAAAAAAGAAATTACGTAGGTGCTGATAGCTGAAATATCTACGTTCTATGTAGGTTGGCAAAAATGAGCAACACAAGGGATTTCCCGTTTTCAGTGGCTCCGCTGAAAGAATAGGGGCTAGAGGCTTTTTACAGCGACGATCTAGTAAATACCGCATGGAAAGGTAACACCCCACTAATTGGAGATCGATTAGACCTAAAAGGAACAGCTCTAGATGTAAGGTATTATAGAGAATATGGCTTTGGCATATGGAAAAGTCTCCCTGGAAAAGGTGTAAATATCGGCGTAAGAGTGAAATTTCTCAGACGGCATGATGAGTGCTGTAACCGACAGCAAATTTGACGGGTCTATTGGCTTTGAAGAGGATAACTTCCGAGCCAACTTTAACTTGAAAAATTGAGCGATCTACACTTCAGGGTTCAACATCATGGACAGTAACGACCTTACCACAACACATGATGCAGTAATGGCCAACCTCGGAGCTGGCATCGATCTAGGTGTGCACTGGAATATCGACCGAAGAAATTATCTGCTGCTGTCTCGGCAAACGATTTAGGACCATATCCGATGGAAAGCAGATACAGAAAATTATCACTTGGCAGATACTACTTTCCGGTTTGAAGGTATAGACTTAGCCGACGTTGGTGATTTTGGAGATGCCTACATAGATTCATTGAAATACAGGATACAAGATACTACTCTCTATGAGGCTTATACTACCGGACTCAACACTTCCTCATATGCAAGTTTGATGTATCAATTGACTCCATATGACAGATTTACAGGCACGATAGCTGCACATGTGGTACAAGGCCATTTCAGAATGATCTACTCGGCTGCCTACACTCGTAAAAGTAGGGCGTGCGTTGGACTTTTCCGTCAATGTGTCCAGAATACCTCAGCAAGGCATCGATGTCCGGACTAGCTGCCGCAGTCAACCTTGGCCCTTGCCAAATCTATATGGCATCAGACAAACTCCTCAAGGTATGGGATGCAACCCAAATAGATGCAGCTGATTTTAGATTTGGAATGAATCTGGTCTTTGGTAAAAAATCGAGTTCGCCAAGAGACAACCAAAAAGATCTAGAGCATCCTTCTCCCTATGATAAGAGCGAAAGAATAGAAAAAAGCGACGGTATATACTGGATCATACCAAGACAAAAAGCTCGACCAGTATATGACAAAACAAAATTCAAAGAGTCTTAATCCTTAACTGACACCTACCGTGTACTGCTCAATGTCTTTTAGTGTGATTTTGCCTTCATAAAAGGCTTTACCAAATATGACCCCATAAACACCTAGTTCTTCTAGTTTTCGGATATCATCCATATTGCGCATGCCCCCACTGGCAAACAAGCATAGGTTAGGGAATTTTTCTATTATAGCTTGGTAAAGCTCCAACGCGGGACCTTCCATCGCCCCTTCCTTAGATATATCTGTTGTTTTCAAATATTTCAATCCTCGAGAATAAAAATATTCGATGTGTTCCATCAAGTCCACTTTAGTACCCTTCTGCCAACCTCCTACTCGCAACAATCCATCCAAGGCATCTGCCCCTAGAGCTATCTTTTCTCTGCCATATGACATCATCCAAGAAGTAAACAAATCGGGCTTATCTGCCGCCATCGTCGCAGAAGTGATGCTTTCCGCTCCAAACTCAAAAGACTTAGTCACATCGCCATCTGTATGGATTCCTCCAGAGAAGTTGATAGAAATATTGGAATAGCCAGCCATCATTTCTAGTATATGGTAGTTAACTGGCGCACCTTTTTAGCACCATCCAAATCAATCACATGTAGTCTTTTGATTCCATGATCTTCAAACTGACGAGCCAAGTCTACTGGGCTTTCATTATAAATTTTACCTGTGGCATAATCGCCTCTGGTCAGTCTGGTTACTTTACCATCTTTGATTGATATAGAAGGTACTAGTTGCATACATTTTTGGGTTTTCGGGTAAACAAATAAAGCTATTGTAGAATGACTTTGCCCTTTGCAGGTTTTAAAGAATTGTTAATTCTACGACAATCGAACTGAATCAGTCAAGCGAAGCCCAAATGGAGATTAGGCTGATAGCCAAGATAAGAAATTTAGTCGATTTTCACAAGCTTAAAACCCTGCCCATGCACAGTCAAAATATGGATTCCTTCTTCTTCTTTTATGTATTTTCTGCAAGCTTGGCAATGTACACATCCATACTTCTGGCATTGAAATAACTATCGTCTTTCCAAATTGCCATAAGTGCCACACTTCGATCCAGAGTCATACGCTCATATGGTCGACAGAATAACTTGAGCAATTCGTTTTCACGAGAAGTGAGCTTTACATCGCCAGAAGGTCGCTCTAGCACGCTTTTGTCATACCTAAACACCAAGGATCCAAGTTCGACAAGCCGTGGTCGTACTTTTTGAGTTTCCGCCCGTGTGTGTGCGTTTCAAAATGGCCTGTATCCTCAGAAGTAGCTCTTCCATACTGAAGGGCTTTGTCAAGTAATCGTCGGCTCCTATTTTCAGGCCTTCGATGGTGTCTTCTTTCATGGACTTGGCCGTAAGAAATATCATAGGCGTCTGCTTGTCCATGGCTCGGATATCACGAGCAAGGGAAAAACCATCCTTCTTGGGCATCATCACATCAAGAATACAAAAATCAAAACCGCCCTGCTGAAAAGCTGCAAAACCAGCTTCTCCATCCTGACACAAAACAGTTTCGTAGCCTTTGAGTTGTAAATATTCATTGAGAATCTGTCCTAAATTAGGGTCGTCCTCTACCAAAAGTATTTTGATTTTGCTCATCTCATTGTTCGTTTAGGTGATACGGCAAAAAGACCGTAAACTCGCTGCCTTTTTTCAATTCACTTTTTACTTCTATTCGTCACCTCCGTGGAGCCTCCACCATGCTTTTTACATAAGCCAGCCCCAAGCCAAAGCCTTTGACATCGTGCAGGTTGCCGCGTAGGAATTCGGTAAAATTTATCGAATATTTTACTGACCAAGTCCTTGGACATCCCTATACCATGATCTGTTATTTTGATCATGATGCCATGAGCATAGTCAAGTGTCGTTACCTTGATCGACGGCTCCTCGGCCGAAATATTTATTTGCATTGTCCAATAGATTATAAACAATGTTAGTCAAATGCATCTGATCCGCTACTAGAGTTTGATTAATCGCTTTGAGGTCCTTGGTGAAGTCCTCCCCCTTTATTAGTTACTTTGTTGCTCATGATATTGGCTATCGCTTTTTCGATGATTTCATGCACGTTTACTTCTTCCAATTTAAGTTTGAAGTCGTTTCGCTCGATCACAGCCATTTGTAGCACTTTTTCTACTTGCAAGCCTAGTCGCTTGTTTTCATCATGGATAATGCTGAGATATCGTTCTTTAAGTCCCTCTGTATTCCTGATTTGCTCATCGCGCAAGGCCTCGCAGGCCAATGATACTGTAGAAATAGGCGTTTTAAACTCGTGGGTCATGTTGTTGATGAAATCATTTTTGATCTCAGACAATTTTTTTTGTTGAAATATGGTGTGGATGGCATAAGAAAAACATACCAGTATAATCACAATAAATACTACAGACGACAGCAAGGTGAACCATATTTTGCCCAACAGATAAGTGTGCTGACCCCTGGAAATCTGACCACCAAATAGCCCGCAGCACCCATAATGTCGTTGGGAAACAAAGACGCTCTAGAGATCTGAGGATTGCAATGCCGACTTGCTGTCTACGATCTGTTGAATAGTGAACTTTTCTTCCAATGGATCAAATATCCCAAAATCATACGCCAAATCGATCCCTTCGTCTAGCAAAGTGACTTTTAGTAGGGAATCTGTTTCTTCTTCATTGATTCGGCTTTTGAGAGATTTCACTCCGGCAAATAGCTCATGCATGGCCAATTGCACATATTCGCTTTTTTCAGCAATTCGCTTTCAACCGCTTTTGATATTCTAAATTGTTGGTGATGATAGAATCCATTTCATCTTCTTTGATGAAGATGCTGACATTATGCTCATCAGAAGACTCTTCGGTAAACTTTACTGCCATATTTTTGGCATTCCCTTTTTCAGAGTCAAAGTAAAAACTCAGCCACTCTGGTCGAGATCGAGCCGTGTCCTCAGCATAATCCTGCACTTGAATGACCTTCTTCTCAAACGTGCTTTCGATCAACTCAAACTGCGTAGAGTCATTTTCAGAAGGGCTTTTAAAAGCAAAATTGGTGTGAAAATTATCCACTGCCCACAATCAGAGCCTCCTTCTTTTCCAGCTTTTGTGCCACGGTCGTCAGAGCATCTTGCACATTTCGCTTAAAAGCCTCCTCATTGGCACTAACGATACTGCCAATCCAATACACCTGAAAGACCACCAACCCTAGAAGCGGAAAGCCCCATAGACCACTATCAACC